>NZ_JAKFZO010000017.1:0-98940 GCF_021654175.1 Pseudoalteromonas sp. MMG024 | reverse complement strand
TAAAATCAGACATAAAAATAGGCCACTACTTGCGTTGTGGCCTATTATGAAGCCTCTGAAAGATCGTTCAATTAGCTTAAACGATCTGCATTAAGCATATGCTGACCTTTTTTTGCGATTAACTTAAGCAATTAATCTTTGAAAGACTTGTGACAATCTTTACAGCCTTTTGCCCAAGCGCCAAATGCAGGTTTAATTACTTTTGGGTCACCTGACTGTGCAGCAACTGCTAGTTTATCTGCATAATCAGCGAACGCATTTGCTTTTTGCATAAACGTTTCATTGTCTGACCATACAGCTGCTAGTGCAGACGTATCGCCTTTGTCTGTGCCCGCGTAAAACGCTTCCCAAGGCATTTTTGATAATGCTGCAGCATTGTTAGCACGCATTTGGAAAGTTTCCGCGTTAAATTCAACTTTACCTTTCAACATATCGCCCATATTTGCGATTTGCGTACGGATTAACTGAAACGCTTGTTGACGGTATTCGATAGCATCCTCTGCTTCTTTGAATGCAGGGTTAGCGTTTGCAAGTGCTGGTGCAGCAATTGCAGCTGCAAGAACTAATGTTCTTAATTTCATAGTTTGCCCCTAATATTATTAACTTACCAATTAATACAGCATCCCATTCAATGCTGCAACTGGAAACGACCAATCCGCGAATTTACGCGTTATAAGATTCAAATGATGTATTCTTTTGTTACCAAAGTACTTTTTCAATGGTGTTTGGCGCTTCACCAATCAAGGTTGAAACGACGCGGTTTTGCTTATCTAACAAAATAATGCGTGGCACACCCGCGTTGGCAAATTGACTATAAATTTTGCGCTCTGGATCAGCCACCATGGTGAAGTTAGTTGCAAACTTTTCTGAAAAGTTCACTAAGCTTTGCGCATCTTCTTCTCGACCAATCGCAATAATCTGTAGATCAGGGTCTGCGATAAGTGGCGATGCCATTAACTGTTTAACAAAACGCTGCGAATCACTACACCAAGTGGCGAAAAGTAACACTAACTTGCGCTTGTCTTCGGCCAACTCAACCGTCTCACCTTTCATATCGTTAAATTGTGAGATAGGAAAAGATTCACCTTGAGCAATATAGGTTTCGTAATTGGGTTTCTGGTAGGTGGTTTGATTTTTTGGCGTTTGCGCACAACCTGCTAGCGTTCCTAGCAACATCAGAGGTAATAGGTATTTCATTTATATTCCATATAATTATTTACGCTGGACTCAGTGTTAAAAATTTAGCATCATGCGTCAAGCTATCACTGAGTAATATTTAAGTCCTTGTTTGAGCTACCTATCACTATTTTTTACCGCATTTATTGCTGCAACACTACTTCCCACAGCCTCTGAAGGCATGCTTGCTTATCTCACCCAGCAACAATACAACATTGCTTTGCTGTGGTTTAGTGCAACATTGGGCAACATTTTAGGTAGCTGCGTTAATTGGTGGTTAGGAAAGGAGCTTAATCGCTTTAAAGATAGAAAGTGGTTTGCAGTATCTGAGCAACAACTAGAAAAAGCACAGCAAAGCTTTAATCGTTACGGCAGAGCCAGTTTATTATTAGCTTGGCTGCCCATTGTGGGCGATCCACTCACCTTTGTTGCTGGCATTATGCGGGTGCCGTTTTCTATTTTCGTATTGCTTGTAGCTATTGGAAAAGCACTTCGATACGCCATAGTTATCGCTATGGCGCTACAATTTTTTTAGCTTGGCTTTTGCCATGCAAGTGTAAGCGATACCGAATCAGCAAAGCGCAATGCATGTGGCTTATCGATAGATACTTTGGCAAATGTCACACTTGAATGGCGATGGCACTCTTCAAGTACATCGGCCACCAATTTTTCAAGCAGCAAAAAGTGGCCGTTTTCCACCAGCTCAATCACTGCTTTGGTGATGTCTTTGTAGTTTACCGCTTGGTCTACTTGGTCGGTAACACAGGCCATATCGGCCGGATAATGCACTTCAATATTAATCACTACATCTTGCTTTTTTTCACGCTCTTCAGGGTTAAAGCCAATGTAAGTGCGCAGGCGTAAATTCGTTATATTTATAATCGCATTGAGCATAATTACCCCTTAACTAACTGCAAGAATTCATTGCGTGTTTTTGGATCTTCACGGAAATTCCCCAACATTACAGACGTGCGCATTTTAGAGTTTTGTTTCTCTACACCGCGCATCATCATGCACATGTGTTTGGCCTCAACAATAACACCCACACCTTTCGCGTTGGTAACTTGTTGCACCGCTTCAGCAATTTGATGCGTAAGCTGTTCTTGAATTTGAAAGCGGCGTGCAAACATATCAACAATACGCGCAAACTTTGATAGCCCAAGTACTTTACCATCGGGAATATAGGCAATATGACAACGACCAACAAAGGGTAATAAATGATGCTCACACATAGAATACAGCTCAATATCTTGTATCAACACCATATCGTCGGCATCTGAAGTAAACACTGCATTGTTGGTAATTTCGTCAAGCGTTTGGCGATAACCTTGTGTCAGGTACTCCATTGCCTTGGCAGCTCGTTTTGGCGTATCAAGCAGGCCTTCGCGCTCTGGATTCTCGCCAACCGCTTCAATAATTTGTCGGTAGTTTTCAGCTAGTTTCTTTTCCATTGTTCTATCCTATTTTAGGTGGCGACCACCATCGAGTTGCAATGTGCGTCCTGTCATATAATTGCTGTTTAGAATCATTTCGATACCATTAATAACTTCTGCTGTGCCGGGCTCTAACGCCATAATCGATTTTTTAAGGGTTTTTGCACGGTAAGCATCGTCATCATGGTCATTAAAAATAATTAATGACGGCGCAATCGAATTTACTTTCACTTTTGGCGCTAACTTGGCAGAAAAAGAACGCGTTAAATTATCAAGCGCCGCTTTGCTCGCGGCATAAGCAATATGCTTTGGGCTACCTTTTTCAACTACGTAATCAGTAATATGGATAATATTACTGTGTTCGTCGCTGCTATTTTGTAATAAAGGCATAAGCGCTAAGTTTAATAAATAAGGCACTTTTGCATGAATATTCATCATGTTATCAAATAAACTATTAAAGTCAGGGTTCTTGCTTTCGCAATCCCAACTTGATGCATTATGAATAATCGCACTGAGTTCGTTAGTATGGCTTTTAACTTGTTCTACCAACTTTTCTACGGCATCACTTTGCTCAAAGTCACATGCTAAACAAATAGCGCCAAGCTCCAACAACTCATTTACTGACGCATGTTTAGTGCGATAAGTAATAATCAGTTTGTCGCCTTTATTTAAAAAATGCTTTGCTAAATCAAGGCCAATACGCTGCGCAGCGCCGGTAATTAATATTGTTGCCATATAGTTTTAATAAATTATTGTTGAGGTTTTTTGTTTCTAATTTAACTATAAACCTAACTTCTTGATTTATTAAGTGGTTAAGCAAATTAAACTAAATTACACCGAGATTTATACTGTTTTTCACGACGCTTAGATCTGTAACATGCCATTTATTGATTGCTGGCTTCAGTAAATTCATTTTTGTATTAGGGTCTGTTGACCTTTCAAGTTCGTTTTTGCAACAGCTTGATAGGGTTTTATGCAAAGCAGAAGCTGCGTCGCATATTCTATGTAAGTCAGCCGATAGCACACGCCAAGGTAACGCTTTAATTATTTACCTTGTCTTTGCATCAAATACTTTGCTATTTTGTAAACAATTAAAAATGACAGCGCTGTCCATGGATTTTAAAAACCGAAGCTACCGTCAATACATTCCCCTTTTATTTTTAGCTAGCACTTATATTTGCTGGCTATTCATGCAGGGAATTAACAGTGCATTGGCTAATTTTATGTCGCAAATTAGTATTGCGATTACTATGGCATTCGGGTCATTTGTTGCTGGCGGCACAGCGCTTGGCGGCGGTGCCGTTGCTTTTCCAGTCATGACGAAAGTGCTGGCCATTGAACCTGCTACTGCGAAAGTATTTTCACTCGCGATTCAGAGCTTTGGGATGACAGCTGCCAGTCTCACCATTATATTTAGCGGCATCAAATATTACCGTTCGGTTGTATTGCTTGCGCTTTTTGGCGCATTACCCGGCGTCGCTATCAGCTTGTTGTTTATTGCTGAACTTCTGCCTAGATTGGTCACAAAATCACTGTTTAGCGTCTTTTTATTAGTCTTTGCCATCACCCTGCTTCGTGCTCATTGGAAAGGTAAACAGCAATTAGATATAAACTTAAGCTGTAAAAAGAAAAATGCGTTAGTGGTATTTGTGGCGTTGTTAGGAGGTATAGTCAGCGGCTTGATTGGCTCAGGGGCAGATATCGCTATTTTTGCCTTGTTAATGCTGCATTTTAAAGCTGATTTAAAGGTCGCGACTGCCACGTCGGTCATCGTTATGGCAGTAACATCAGTATTTGCTAGCAGTATAAATTTCTTATATTTAAACGCGATAACCGCGCCAATATCTCAATATGTATTGGCGGCGATTCCGGTTGTAGTGGTAGGCGCACCTCTTGGCGCATACTGCTGCGCAAAAGTACCTAAATCCGTGTTACTAAGCTTTTTGCTACTGCTCATTGGTCTTGAAGTTGCCTTTACCTTGTATGAAATAATTGGCAATTTATAACACTCTTCAGGTTACTCAGGTAAACGTTCAGAGCTGTGTATTTGGTGGTCAAATAGTACGTCATTATCGGCAACATCTAATCCCATACAATCCCGCAACGCTTCAAAACAATCTATGTTGGCTTGCGCCCACATAATATCATCAGCCGTCACTTTAAGACGCCCTTCGCTTTGCGCTCTTTGCATTGCTAACATTTCAATTAACGTTGTCATCGCTGTACCTTAAGCAACAATAATGCAGTTTCTACCTGATTCTTTCGCTTTATACAGTGCTTTATCTGCACGCTCGAGAAGCATTTCACACGATTCACCATCAAACTCAGCTACACCAAAACTGGCTGAAATACTGCGTAATGACTTGCCGGTTTTATTGTCTTTTAATGCCAAACGCTCAATATCGACACGAATTTTTTCTAAATAATTAACCGCTGAGCGCTTATCTTTAAATTGGCTCAAAATACAAAACTCTTCACCACCATAGCGATACGCAGCATTAAGTTCATCGGCGTGTTTCTTTAATCTTTCAGCCACCACTTTTAGTACGAGATCGCCTTTTTGATGACCGAAATCGTCGTTAAACTGTTTAAAATTATCGATATCCACAATGGTTAAATAGAGCTTTAAAACACTGTGGTGACTGTTACACAATAAGTCGAGATCTTCATCGAATGACTTACGATTATTAAGGCCTGTTAAACCATCTTTCGATGCCGCTCTTTTCGATTCATTAAGCTCGCTGCGCAGTTTAGAAATCTCTTGATATGCAGCACGTAATTGCTGCTGAAAACGCTCGGTTGTATGCTGCATGCTTTTTGATTCTTCCGACAGCTTATTAACTAATTCTAAAATATCTCGTTCTGATGCGTCTTCTTTTGAAAAATCGCTCAGCTCTTGATTACATGAGCTCAAAACTTCACTAAAGTCATTGGCTGAATTTAAGGTTTGCCCAACGTTTTTTTCAACCTCTGCAACAACCGCATTAATGTCTTCAGCAACTGAATCAAACAGCTCAAGATCTTTGTCTGATAAAAACTCTTCAAATAAATCCCGTGACAATGCAGGCGGGCAAGTACCAAAGGTTCTTAATGCAGAATCCAGCTTTTGATTTAACTTGGGATGGTTGCCAGATACATAGCTATACCAAAGCGCATAATTTGCGGGGGTAACTGCAATATTGTACTTAACCATTAACGGTACTGCTTTGCGTAAACACTCAGCTGAGTGAGATAAGGTATTTTTCAAACGAAACTCCACTTTATAATCCTTATGCGTTCCGTAGCTATAATTCGTGTACGATTTTTAGCCGCAATATAAGTGTTCTTAAAAAGTGTAGTCGAGGAAAATTGAATTGCTAAAAACTATTCAGATTTATAGCGATTTAAAGCAATTAAAAAAGCCCTAATAAATAGGGCTTTTTCAGTTAATTTTGCAAGCTGGTTTTCCTTCCGAAAAGGTTGGTGGTTTTTTTCCATAACCAAGCAACCCCATTACCAAGATCTTGTAAGATAAGGTACATACATGGCACTAGCACTAGTGTTACCAATGTGGCAAACAGCACCGAGAAGCCAAGAGCAACTGCCATTGGGATAACAAAGCGCGCTTGTAAGCTAGTTTCAAACATAATTGGCAATACCCCAACAAACGTGGTGATTGAGGTCAGTGTAATTGCGCGAAAACGTGCACACCCCGCTTTTGTTACCGCCTCTTTTATCGATGCGCCTTGCGCTCGCATTTGGTTAACAAAATCGGTCATAACTAGGGAGTCATTAATAACCACCCCAGCTGCAGCAATAAGACCAAAGGTCGACATCAATGAAATATCTAAACCAAACGAGAAATGCCCCCAAATTGCTCCCACCATACTGAATGGAATCACCGACATAATAATTAACGGCTGGAAATAACTCTTCAGTGGCACTGCCAGCAAAATATAAACAATAAACATACCAGCTACGAAAAACAGTTTCTGCTCATTGGCCTGCGCTTGCTGCTCTTCAATTGAGCCACCAAGTTCAGATTTTACTGTTGGGAACTGCTCTTTAAGTTGTGGTAATAACTCGTCTTTAACCGATTTAACAACGGCGTCAGGCTCAACCACTTCTTCATCAATTGCGCCCCAAATATACACACTACGATAACCGCCTTCACGGCGAATGTAACTAATACCCGGCTTTTCAACTAAATCAACAACATCACCTAGCATAACTTCTTTGCCGCTAGGTGTTGTGATAACGGTATATTTAAGTGACGAGTACGCTTCGCGTGTTAATTTAGGATAACGCACCATTACACGCACTTCTTCACCATTACGAATGACTCGCTGCGCTTCGCCACCATAAAAGCTTGCGCCTACCTGATTAGCAATATTGGCAAGATTAAGCCCTAGATCGTACGCAACAGGCTTTAAGCTGATTTGCACTTCTTTGCTGGCAGGGTCGATTGTCGAGCTAATATCAAACAAGCCTTTTTGTTGTTGCAGCATAGCAATAAACTGACGGCCTGCGGCATTTAAAATATCGATATCTGGGCCAAATAACAGATAACCAAATTCGCCATCATTACCGCCACCGTTTACATCATCTTGAATATTAATTGATTTAAGCCCCGGAATTTCGGGTAATGCTTCACGCCAACGACGCGATAACTCAAATGTATTGTATGGTCGTAACTCTTCATCAACCAAAGGAACAACAAGTTGGCCTTCAGTACGACCTTGGTTAAACACCAACATGTCGCGGATCATAGTTTGTCCGGTATTTGCTTGGGTTTCTTTATCTATTTGAGTGATCACAGCTTCAATTGTTTGCAGCGCTGAAATCGTTTGCATATCTGAAACGTTATCGTTCATTTCAATACGAATCGTTGGGAAGTCATGTGGTACTTTTGGTGTTGGTACAACGCGCACATAGTTACCTGCAAGCAAACCGACACTAATCATTAGTAACGCAACAAAAACAGCAAATACAGCGTAGCGCCATTCCACACACTTAATAACAAAACGCTGATAAGGGCCATTTACAAAGCCAAAAAATCGCTTGTTAAACTTGGCTCTAAAGCCATCTGCTTTTACTTCACTAAAATGGGTGTGCGCCAAGTGGGCGGGTAAAATTAGCTTAGATTCAATCAAGCTAAAGATTAAGCACAAAATAGAAACTGCAGCGATACTGACAAAAAATGCACTTTCAGGTCCACTTGATAGCGTAAACGGCGCAAATACCGCAATGGTGGTCAGTACACCAAAAGTAGCAGGTGTCGCTACCCGCTGCGCACCACGCACCACACTTGTTACGCCGGGGCCGGACCGTTCAATTTCACTGTAGGCACTTTCGCCAATTACAATGGCGTCATCAACCACAATACCCAGCACCATAATAAAGGCGAAAAGCGATACAATATTAATGCTTACGCCGACCATCGGCATCATCATCATGGCACCCAGGAAGCACACTGGCAGACCCACCATAACCCAAAGTGCCAATTTAAAGCGTAAGAATAGGGTTAGCATTAAAGCTACTAAAATCGCACCTTGAAATAGGTTTTTCAGCATCATATCGAGACGCGCATTGAGGTAATATGTCATATCAACAATGCTTTCAAGCTGCACGCCCGGTGGCAGTGTTTTATTGCGCTCTTCGATATAGCGATTTACCGATTCCGCAACTGGAATCATATTCTGATCTTTCGTTGCTTTTACCGACAAAGAAATCGCATTGGCACCCGACATTTGGAAATAGCGTTCACCTTCAACAAATTCGTCTTTAATTTCCGCAATATCACCCAGCAATACTTTTGCGCCATTGTTGCCCACCTTCACGGGGATCTGACGGAATTCATCGCCTTTATAAAACTGATTTTCCACTCGCACAGAAATAATGCCCGAGTCGGTTTTCAGTTGACCTGCTGAAATGTTGG
This sequence comes from Pseudoalteromonas sp. MMG024, assembly GCF_021654175.1. Taxonomy (NCBI): domain Bacteria; kingdom Pseudomonadati; phylum Pseudomonadota; class Gammaproteobacteria; order Alteromonadales; family Pseudoalteromonadaceae; genus Pseudoalteromonas; species Pseudoalteromonas sp. MMG024. The sequence continues at coordinate 90,414 of NZ_JAKFZO010000017.1, read as the reverse complement.
CAGAATAACGACGAATCGCATCACTTACTTGGCTTAAGGTGAGATTATATTTACGCAGCTGATCGGGTTGAATTTCAACCGCTATTTCATCGTCTGGCGTGCTTAAGTTAACCAGTGACACATTTTTTAATTGCAGCAATTCCGTCTCAACTTGGCGTGCAATTGGTTTTAGCTGAATGAGCGGTAAATCCCCGACTAACGCCATATTGATAACATCTTGCTGAAATTCTATCTGCGAAACGGTAACGGGCTCCATTCCCGCAGGAAAAGTGGCAATGCCATCCACTCTCAGTTTTACTTTATCGAGTACTTCAGCCAAGTTTTTATCAGGGTCGATCTCTAGGGTTACGCTACCGCCATTACGAAACGCACGCGAAATGCTTTTTTCAATTTCAGTAATGTCTTTAATCGACTCTTCAATCTTGATTAAAATGCCTTCTTCAATTTCTTGTGGCGAAGCGCCTGGGTAGTTGGCATTAACCGTAATATAGTTAATTTCAATGCTGGGAAACATTTGTCGCTGAATCGTTGCATAGCTCACAATGCCCATTAAAATAATGAAAAACATCATTAAGTTGGCGGCAACTGAGTTATTGGCAAAAAAGGCAATTAACCCTGTTTGTTGATTGTGTTTCATGGTTTGCCCTTACTTTAGCGCTTCGCTTGATTTACTTGCTGCTAGCTTTACCGCCATGCCCTGCTGCGGGTATTCAGGCAATGTTAGTACTAGCTTCTCATCATTAGTAAGGCCTTTATCAATCAAAAAGAATGCCCCTTCACTGCGCAATATATTCACTTCTTTGGCTTGCAGCTTTTGCTCGTTATCAACAACCCATACAGTACGGTTATTCACAAGTTCTTGTGGCAATTTAAATACTTGCGATAGTTGCTGACCGCTAAACGACACTTCCACATATTTGCCAAATTTTAAGTCGCTACCTTGGCTTTTAAGATTATATGGATCGTCAACCTGAACCACGATATGGCTCATTCGCGTTGCGCTATCAATTATTCCTAAGTCACGTGCAATTTTACCTTGGCGAGCAAAACCGTTAACGCCTTTATAAGAAATATTTACCGGTGTTTCAGCAAGCGGTGAAGGCAAAAATAAACTATCAAAACCAGCAATCGGTAAAATGATTTCAGCGGTTTCAATGTTGTTTAGCTGGGCTACTTGAGTGCCTTTGTTAACAAACTGGCCAACGCCAATATCACGCGAAATAATTAGTGCATCGTAAGGCGCTTTTACTTCGCAATCAGCAAGGTCACGTTGTGCACGCATTAATGCAGCTTGCGCTGATTTCACTTGTGCTTGTGCGCTAAGCACTTGTGGTTTTCTTAAGAATAAATCGGTGCGTGGTTTATTCGGAAAGCGTTTGGCTTCATCTTCCGCAACTTGTGCTTTTGCTTGCTCTTCTATTAATGCTGCTTGTGCACTAGTAAGTGCGGCTTCGGCTTGCAACAATGCAGCCTGATAATTATCTTTTTCAATGGTGAACAACACTTCACCACGTTTTACTAAACCACCCGCGACAAAGTTCTTATGCCAAGACATCACTTCGCCCGAAACTTGCGCCGCTAAACGCGTTGTTTCTAGCGGTTTTACCTCGCCAAAACTGGTTAGTACAACTTGATGCTCAACCGCTTTTAATGTTGAAACACTTACCGTAGGACGGGTATCAACAGGCTTTTTCTCGCCATCATCGGCGGCACTTGCTTTGATTAAACTAAAACCTAAGGCTCCGATAATAAAAATACCGATTGGTACTAAAATTTTGACGAGTAACGCTTTCATTTATGACTTCCTGTTGATTTTATGCACGCTAAATATAACTCAATTTTGCAGATAATTTTAGCCTATATCCATGATGTTACGTTTATTTTCGCCGTGTGGATTTTTAACTTGGTTAATTATCGAGTTTTTCTTCACTATTGCGAACAGCTATGGGATAACAAATAAAAATCAGCAGGAGTTTGTAATTATGTTTAAACGTACACTTATTGCGTTAGCAACACTCAGTAGTTTTTCAGCAATGGCGGAGCAGCTCGTATTAAATGCCGATGCCGCACTCGATATCAACACAGGTAAATTAATTAAACCGGCCACACTGGTCATTGAAGATAATAAAATTGTGAGCCTTAGCAAAAGCAATCGTAAAGCTTACGCACCTGATGCCAAAGTAATGGAACTAAAAGGCTACACACTATTGCCAGGGCTTTTTGATATGCATGTGCATTTAACAAGTGACGCCCAAGTACACGGTTACAAACGCCTGCAACGCACTACGCAACGTTCTGCAATTACCGGTGTGCGTAATGCAAAACGTACATTAGAGGCAGGTTTTACATCGGTACGTAACCTAGGCGCACCTGGTTACGCCGATATCGCGCTAAAAGATGCAATTAAAGATGGCGATGTACCCGGCCCTCGTATTTTTGCGGCTGGGCCAAGCCTAGGCGTTACTGGTGGCCACTGTGACAATAATTTATTAACCCATGAACATGCGGTGACGAGTCAAGGTGTTGCCGACGGCCCTTGGGCAGTGCGAGCAAAAGTGCGTGAAAACATCAAATACGGCGCTGATGTTATTAAATTTTGCGCTACGGGTGGCGTGCTATCAAAAGGCACCAAAGTGGGCGCACAACAGTATTCGCAAGAAGAAATGACTGCGATTGTTGATGAAGCCCATTTACGCGGCCTAACGGTAGCAGCACACGCCCATGGTACCGATGGTATTAAATCGGCAATTAAAGCAGGTGTTAACTCGGTTGAGCATGTCAGCTTTGTGGATGATGAGGCAATCCAGTTAGCGCTTGAAAAAGGCACTTACTTCTCGATGGATATTTACAATACTGAATATATTCTTAGCGAGGGCAAAAAAGCCGGCATTCTAGAAGAAAGTTTGAATAAAGAACGTAAAGTAGGATCGCGCCAGCGTGCAAGTTTCACTAAAGCGGTAAAAGCTGGGGTGAATATGGTGTTTGCATCTGACGCAGGTGTATATCCTCACGGTGACAACGGTCACCAATTTAGCCGCATGGTGAAATTTGGCATGACTGAACTACAAGCGCTACAGGCGGCTACCATTAATGCCGCAACGTTACTTAAACAACAAAATTCTCTTGGTTCGCTAGACGCTGGGAAGTTTGCCGATGTGATTGCGGTAAAAGGCAATCCTCTTGAGAACATCAGTACAATGGAACAGGTTGAGCTTGTTATAAAAGACGGCAAAGTTGAAGTTAATTTAATGAAATAAAAAAGGGGGCACTTGCCCTTTTTTTTACAATTCAAAAAACTCTTTATTTCTACGGTACTCGCCCATACCAACGCCTTTATGTTTAATAAATAATTTACGAAACGCGGCATCATCTTGATAACCTAAACCCAACGCAATTTGCTGCGCCGTTTTATTGGTTGTTTTTAACAAACCACACGCGCGTTCAATGCGTGCAATTTGCACATACTGCATGGGCGCAACGCCTAACAGCTTTTTGAATCGACGAGTTAATGTGCGCTCACTAATATTAAGCTTATACGCCATAGTGGATACATCAATACTGCTATCCAAGTGATCGCAGATCCACTGCTCTAGCTTTCTCATTTCCCCATCTTGGTGCTCAGGTAAATCATTTAACGCAAAAAATGCGCTTTGTTTTACCTGCTCCGTATCTATCAATAAATAACGAGCAACTGTATCGGCAATATCTTTACCTAAGTAATGACGCACCAAATACCAAGTTAATAGCAGGAAGCTCGATGTGGCACCACAGGTTAAAAACTTACCATCAAGTCGCAACATTTCACTCGTATCGAGTTTGCATCCTTTTATGTGACGCTGAAAAAAACTATCTAGCCACCAGCTAGCGGTAATTTTTTTATCAGCCAGTAAGCCTGTGTGCGCCAGCAGCGGAACAGCAGTGCACCCCGACATTACCAGTTCAGCATTTTCTGCGAGCTTAACAATATGCGGATGAAACGGCTTTAGGCTTTTGCATAGCTGCCAGAGATCCTGATCGCTGCGGTATTGGCTGCCAGGCCAAATCAACACATCAAATTCACTGGTTTCTTCAAGCCATACATCCGCTTTAAACACCAACCCTTGGCTCGATTCTACGTATTTTTTATCGACACCGATTAACTGCCAACTAAAGGCATCTGCATTTGCGCCAGTGCGTTTTTTGTATACACCATTCGCCACATTGAGTACATCAATTACACCTGTAACTGCGGTTGCCATCACACCTTGATTAACCAATATACCAATTTTATGCATGTCTTTAATTAACCTTTTTTAGTCAGTTAAGACACGTTATAGCAAGCTTTTTAGCAATACACTAGGTCTTACCGTGTTTACTTAAGGAGAAAAAGACACATGATTTGGATATACGGCCCTATTTTGGCACTGCTAGTACTGACCTTTAGTTTACTGATCCGCGCAGCAGCAAAGCGCATTCTTGCAGTGCGTAAAAAACAGCTAAATTATAAAACCGTACAAAATCTCGATTATCGCGAAATGCCACAAGATATTCTGTTAGCAGGGCGCAGTTACGACAATCAGTTTCAACAGCCAGTTTTATTTTTTATGCTATTAGGCTTTTTATCGTTTCATTCTATTGAAACATTCACTTGGATAATTGCAGCTTGGTGTTATGTTGCGCTACGGTTTTGGCATGCCTTTGAGCATATCTCTGCACGTAATTTAAAAAAGCGTACCTATGCGTTTGGCTTAAGTGCACTATTACTTATGGCAATGTGGATGACGTTTTTATTAACTCAGTTGCTCTAAGGTAAAATGTTAAGCACTTAATAAGCCATTAAGTGCTTTAACATGATCGGCTTACTTTATTAACCCTAGTTCAGTTTAAATAATCGCCTTTCTAATACAAAACCCATAATGCCTGATGCAAATAACAGTACGCCAAGTACTTGCAACCATGAATTAACTGGGCGGCGAATCTTTTTACTCATTAAGTTATCAAGCTTATAAATGCGTCTGCCCCCTGCGACTGTTTCGGTATAGCTTGGGCCTTTATATTCGGGTGTCATTTGCACTAATGTAACGCGACGTTTTGCCATTTCTAAGCTTAAGGATTTATGTTTTTTCTGCCTTTGTAATGCCGACAACTCCTCACCTGTATTTAAATAATACCTTTCCCACCGCGAAAATATATCTGCTGGTTCATCGTCTTTCACTACGCCAATCGATTCATAGTGGTAAACATACTCATTAAAAATAAGTTTGCTGTAACCAATAAAAAATAAGGTCGCTGCCAACACAATGCTTAAGCTAGCTGCCAATAAAAAGTTGCGCCTTTGCGCAAATTGGTTTTGTGATTTTTGTGCAGTAAACTGCTCTATATCAGGAATTTGCTTTAGCCGTGACATATCATTTTGCACTAATTCGTCTGTTACAAAGTCATTTAGTGACACCTGAAACGCAACGAGTATTTTACGAAAGATATCATTCGATGGTAACGATTTATCATTTTCTAACTTTGATAAATACGATTGTTCAATACCGGCTTCAGCTGCTAATTCAGGTTGGCTTAACCCTTTTTCTTGTCTTAACTGTTTAATCTTTTCGCCTAATGTCATTTTATATTCCTTAATTCGTTAATTGTCCGTCGCTGGCCAGCAAACACGCTTATTCTTGGCTAGTCATTGGAAAATAAACAGCTGAATATTTTAGAATATTGAAGAATTTCATATTTTTACTTTGATTTATACCACTTATCATAAGGTTTTCTATACTAAATAAAAAAGCGTTAGGCGAAGACAAATAATGAAACCAATCCACCTGATACTACTTATTTTAATAAGCCTGTTATTGAGCTCATGCTCTCAGCCTCATAATCCAAAAATCAAATTGGCAATCAATCCATGGCCAGGGTACGAGTTTTTATATTTAGCGAATGAAAAAGGGCTATTTAAACAAGCAGGATTAGATATAGAAATAATTGAAGCACCGTCACTGGCTGAAGTAAAACGCTTTTTCAGACAAGGCAAAGCAAATGCCATGACCAGCACCATGATCGAAGCTGTATCATTAGCTGCGCAGCATAAAAAATCAATATCCATTGTATTAGTGACCGACTATTCAAACGGCGGCGATATGATTTTAGCAAAGTCAGACATTAGTGAATTTAGCCAAATTAAAAATAAACGTGTAGGTGTTGAGCTTGGTTCGCTAGGCTCGTTCTTTTTGCATCAAGCCCTAGCGAAACACGACTTGGCGCTGAATGACATTGAAATGCTAAACATCGAGCAGCTTGATGCGCCCGACGCATTTGATAAAGATATCATTGATGCTTACGTAACATACCCGCCCTATTCCAACTTATTATTAAATGAGTTTGAATTACAAAAGGTATTTGATTCGAGTGAAATACCTAAAACAATTTTAGATGTGGTAACGGTTTCAAGCGAGCTAGTTGAACAAAACCCAGAGTGGATAACACGCTTTCATAGAGCATGGCAAGCGGCGCTTGATTACGCAAAGCAACACCCCATCGAAGCAAACAATATTATGGCTAAACGTGAAGGCATCAGTGCGGATGAATTTGCCGCAGCTTTTCAAGATTTAAAAGTCTTATCCGCAAATGATCAACGAGAGATACTCTCGCCAAAAGGCTTATCGCAAAACATGCAGCAAGTGTGTACTGTGCTAAATGAAACAAATAGTATAAATTTTGAGTGCAAAGCGCTCTCGCAGTTTTTATCTATAGGGAAAATAAGTGACTGAAGGCTTAACGCTCGGAAAGCGAATAACTTTACTGCTCAGTATTATCTATATCACCGTGTTAGCGGGGTTAGTATTGTTTAATAAACACAATGCAACCCAGCTTTCTAAAGCAATGATGAAGCATGAAGCCGAGTTAATTATTGAAAGCATTGTTGTTGCCACAGCCAACCGTATTAGCATCGCAAACTTTAAACGAGTTACAAGTGCAATAGGTGCAAACGACGCGGTAGATCATGTTCTTATTGCTAAAGCAGATTCAGGGGTTATTTTAGCAAGCAACCAAGCAGAATTAATTGGCGAATCATTTACCTCTTCTCATTTTCGCTTTAGCCAATTACTCGATAACCTAAACTTTAACCAAGCGCCCGACTACTTTTATTTTGATAACCAACTAATTTATTTAGCCAGCTTTGAAGCGGTATCAGAAGACCGCCGTTCACTTGAAGATCTCATTGTTATTTTGGTGATAAACACTAAACAATTAGGCAACTATATTGCACTGTCTAACCAATATATTTTCTTCGCTGCCCTATTTGGCTTTTCAATCACCATGGCAATGAGTATTTATGTGATTCGCTCCCAAGCAATTGTGCCGCTATATCAACTCTTAAAGTCTATTCGCGCTGGTATTAAATCTCGTAAACCCAAAAAAGTATCTGTTCAACGCAGCGATGAAATTGGCGAACTGGTCAATGCATATAACGATTTACTCGATAATTTATTATCCAAGCAGGCCGAATTAAAGAAAGAAACCGAAAAAAGCCAATTGGCCGCGCAAGCTAAGTCAGATTTCCTCGCGGTCATGAGTCACGAAATTCGCACGCCGTTAAATGGCGTACTTGGCACAGCAACACTGCTTGCCAAAACATCAATGACCGAACAACAACAGCAACAACTTGATGTAATTACCAGCTCGGGGCAGCAATTGCTCGCGACCATTAATGATATTTTAGATATCTCGAAAATCGAGGCAGGCAAACTTGTATTGCACCCCGTGGCGTGTGAAATCAACCAAATGCTAAAAAACGTTGTCGATATGTTTAATGTATCGGCGATGGAAAAAGACGTTAGTATTATCGCAAATTACACTAATCAAACATCTTATGTGGCACTTGATGATGTGCGCGTAAAACAGGTATTAATCAACTTAATTAGTAATGCGATTAAATTTACCGAGCAAGGCACTGTGTCGGTGTCGGTAGAATTAACCGCAACTGGGCAAGGCAAATATTTACTCACCATCACGATTGTTGATACCGGCATAGGTTTAAGCGAAGCGCAAATTGACTCCTTATTCACTAAGTTTGTTCAAGCAGATGCCAGTACAACCCGTAAATATGGCGGCACTGGCCTAGGTTTAGCCATTTGTAATGCCCTAGTAAAACAAATGAATGGCGCAATTGAAGTTGCCAGTAAACTTGGTCAAGGATCACGTTTCGTTGTGACTCTACCGTGTGATGAGGCTGAAAAACCAAAGCTAAATCTAGACGCCGCACACACTATTGAAAAAGTAGTCAATGCAGCTATTTTACTGGTAGACGATGTGCCACTAAACCAACATATCGCAAAAGCGATGCTTGCTGAGCACACTGTGACAACAGCAAATAATGGTCTTGAAGCCGTGACGAAAGCAAAAGAGCATCGATTTGATATTATTTTAATGGACTGCTTAATGCCTGAATTAGATGGCTTTGATGCCACTAAGCAAATACGCCAATTTGATACAAATACCCCAATTATTGCGTTAACAGCCAGCAACCAGAGTGAAACCAAAGATAAATGTTTAGCCGCTGGTATGAATGACTTTTTATCTAAACCTTTGGTTGAGAAAGACTTACTCAATATGATCAATCAATGGGCCAATCGCCCATAACCCAGGTTTAATAAATCCAGTTATCACCGAATATCGCCTTTAAACACTTTTAAGCTCATCGTTTTTAATTTTTGCTTAGTCTAGCCTTAACGAATTAAGGAGGCATTATGCTTAAAACATATAAATTAGTGTTAGCTGGACAGCAAATACGCTTAACAAAAAATGATCAGCAGGATGCAAAGCTTTATATCAATGGACAAAAGCAAACCTTAATTAAGCAGTCATTTAAAAATCGCACTAACTACTTAGCTAAGCTTGAAAAAATGGGTGATTTTATTATCAGCCAGGTAACAACTCGATTAGGCCAAGAAATTCGCTTTTATTTAAAGTCGGCAGGCCAAAATCAGTTGCTATTTAAAGCCAACGCGTAAGAAAACAACTGAAGGAATCGATATGTTTTCAACTGTTACTCACTACCTAATTTTAGCGGCACTGCTTATCACCGCTATTTTCTTTTATACCGTTTCGTTTCAAAGCGGTACTTTTTTGGTAATTATATTAGGTGTGTTGTTTGAGCTAGCGTTTTGGATAAAACTTGTAAAAGGTAAGAAAAAAGCAAAAACCTAGGGCAGTTAGGTTTTTGCTTTGATGTTAGCTAAAACAGATAGCGCACTTTAAATGTAACAAACTCTTGATCGGGCTGCTGCCAATTGCGCTCTAATGTTGCAAAGCGGTTATTAGTTAAATCCCGTTCAATTAATTCGTTACCACCACGTCCATAAACCAAATAAATGTCTGAATATGCGCCCATTTTATAGCGCAGTTTTAGTTGCAAGTTGAAACGCGAGTCATCAAAGCTGGTATCGCGAGTATCGGCTTGCAAACCATTTTGTGAAACACGATAAACCTGCTTACTTTGCGCCTTCAAACTCGCCCATTGAAAGGTCGAACTAAATTCAAGGTTATCTAAAATTAAACCTGAAATTTTAATGTGATTTGCATAGTAATCTCGGTCGTATTCAGTAATCACATTTTGTTGATTTGCTACCAACCAGCCATCACCAGTACGGAAGTAATTGTTAAATGCAATGCGCCAATTTGGGTGAGGCATTAACGTTAAATCAACAGCATACTGATCAGCACGGCCATTTAACCCCTCTTGATCATTTTGGTAACTCGCTGCCCAGCTAAACATACCTGTATAGGGGCTTATGTACATCACGCGCGAAGTCCAATTATCATCAACATAAACTGCATCCGTGCCATAGCCTAAGTTATCGTGCCATGCTCCCGCATAATAATTAATTATGGTTTCAAATTGGCCGCCATTTTCTAAATTTAAGTTGACTAAATATTGCTGATTACTGGTTAGCTTTAAGCCATTATCATCGGTGTGATAATTAATACTGGCCTTTTGTAGTACGCGATTAAACCACTTATTCTCAGTGTTGATAGCATGGCTAAAGTTGATTTCACTGGCACGCCAATTATTACGTTCGCTGTATCCTAAGTCATTATTATCAAAACTATCATCAAGTCTTAGGTAATTAGCTGAAATTGATGTGTTTACATTAAATTGGTACTTTGCATTTAGCGATATACCAGTACCTTGTGTGCTTACTCCCTGCTCGCTTATATCCGTATGCATTAATGCAACCTGACCTGACCAGGTATCACTTTGATACTGACTATCCCAAGCGTAACTGTAGGCATCTCTATCTAACCATGGGCGCTTGGTTTTAGTTGCAAGCACACCGGTTTGCCAATTTTGCTGCGCCGTTTGCTGGGTGTAATTAATGCGTCCTGCGTAAAAGTCTTTACCCGCGTCTGAGGCTAAATTATCTTCCGCTACAACAAAACCCGCCAACTGCAAATTTTCGCCTTGATGGACAAAGCGCGCAGCCACATCAATAGGTGTGATTAATTCACTGTTATCATCACTGCCCGCACCAATACGACGAGTGTGAATAAGCTTTGTATTTCGCTCAGACGGAATGCTAAACACGCTAATATCTTGAGTGAAAAACGGACGCTTATCGGTGCGTAATGTTTCCACTGCGGAATAATTCAGCACCACCTCGTCACTGTCGACCTGACCAAAATCAGGATTCACCGCAACACTTAGCTTTTGATGGTGATTCGGCTTATAGACTAAATCAAACCCTAAGTTTGCATCGCCATCATTCGCCACAAAATCGTTTGAATAGCTGGCATAAGGCACAAATGCCCACTGCTGACTCTGTGGTATTTTCACCTGTACTTTTGGCATTTCAATATAAAAATCGCTATTGCCGGTAGTTTGTGGCTGCGAACCATAAATATAGTTTTTAGCTAAATCATAAAGCTGAAGCGATACACCCACTTGAGAATAACCGCTGTCATCTTGTTTATGGCGAAACGACACTGCATGCCATGGTATAAACGCTTCTATCGACCAAAAATCATCGGCTTCATAAAATGCAGACTGCCAAGCGCCATCCCAATCATAGTCGGTTGCTAATTGCGGCGTTAGTACTGCATCTTGAATACCGCCCCCCAGCGTTACCGCAAATAAATACGCGCCACTACCATCGCCTGAAAAATCGATAACAAAGCGATTGAAGTCAGCTTGCATAAACGCATCTTGCAAGTTGTATTGCTTTTTACGCTGCTCCCTAGGCTGATAATTAATCATGCCGATATACATGCCTTTTTCATCGCTGTAGACTCGCCCTTCCACTTTATTTTTATGTTCTGACAAGGTGGCTGGCACTACCTGATAAAAGGTTTGGTATTGAGTGGCATCCTGCCATATATTTTCAGCGAGCTGACCATCTAATATGATTGCCGATTGCTCGGCCAGTGTGGCAAAGCTCACAAGTGTAAAAGAGTAAATTAACGGATTTTTCATAACGGCTCATATGCGGTTTATTTGCATTACATATCAGCAGAAAAAGCTGCTTAAAAAGCTGATTTTTTTCTTAATAAAGCTGCTAGAAGTCTTATATTTATTGACTTTAATCTGCAAAACCGTATTTTTGTTATTAAAACTATAAAAGGCCTGTTTAAACAGCTATGGAAAACGCTCATCCCCCAAGACAAGGTACATTTAGATTTGCAGAGTTTGAATTTAATGCATCTAAAGATGAGCTTTGCCTGTGGCAAACAGGCCAAATAGAAAAACTTGAACCGCAAGTGTCTCAGTTACTTGCAATGCTAATAAATAATGCGCAGCAAGTTATTTCAAAAGAACACATTCAAACCGCGTTATGGCCAAACACCATAGTTGAACAAAACAGCCTGTATCAACTGTTAACTAAACTGCGAAAACTACTAAGTGATAGTTCACGCAATCCTCGCTTTATAAAAACAGTGCCGAAAAAGGGTTACTGTTTTATTGCCGATGTTGAGCTTGTTAGCAATGCGCCAGCGCAAGTAAAAACCATAGAACGCAGTAGTCGAAAGTTTCACCCACTATTAGCGGTGCTGCCGATTTTAGTCGTGTGTTTTAGCGTTTGGGCGTTTTTTAATAGCCAAGAAAGCGAGTTTAAAATTCCACATTATGAACTTCATGATGTGAGCTACGATTTAGGGTTAGAATTTGATGTCAGCGTACATCGCGAACACGATTTAATGGCATATATAAAAGATATTAAAACCCTCACCATTACAGATAAGCAGGGCCAACAGTTATTCAATCGCACTTTTGCGCATCGTGTTGGTTTTCCCGCTTGGCAACACAAAGGAAAGCTATTAGCGTATTGGCAATTTATTGAAGATAAATGTGAACTTTCAATTATTTCACCGCAAGGTGCCACCAGCCATCGCGCTAACGGCATCGTGTGTGAATCTGCAAAACCGCCTGTTTGGAAATCAAATGACGAGCTTATTTTAAGCATCTTACAGCAAGGTGTATTAGTGCCCTACCTGTACCGCATTGGTACCGAAGAACTCATTGCGATGCCACTTGAGCGCCCTGCCCAAGCTGAATATAAAGGGGCTATTTCGGCATGGGATAATCGTGTTTATTTTCTATTTAATTATATTGACCATACCAGCAAGCTGGTATCACTCGATGGCAAAGAAGCGCTTAGCTGGCCATTTCCAGTTTGGCTTGTAGCATATAATCCAAATAACGGTGCCATTGTCAGTAACGATGAAAGTCAGCGCCATAATTTAATAGCAACGCACCGCGATGGCCAAAGCTACCCTATTTACAACACCGCTCAAGGTCTTTTCACCAGTGCTTCAATTGATAAAAACGGTGATATCTACACCGCAATTGAAAGCTGGCAGGTGAATATTCGAGATAAAGACAACTTGCCGATTTTCTCAACCTCAAGCATCGATTATTTACCTGTCAGTAATAGTTTAGGTGAAACCGCATTTATGTCGCGCCGCAGCGGCGTGTGTGAAGTATATTTGCATGCTGACAACAAGGTATCGCGCCTTTCTAATCACAAGGGCTATGAATACGTTAAGTTTTTAGAATGGCGTCCGGATTTAAGCATGCTGCTGTCGAACCGCGATATGGATTTAGCGCTATATGATCGCAAAAGCCTGATTTTGCAGTTTACCACTGAGCTAAATAGTACCATAAAAAATGCCGGCTGGTATGATATGCAAACGGTTTACGCCTTTGATGGCACCAAAATACAGCTCTATGATTTACAAGGCAGAATGCTTAAAAGTATTGATTTAAATGCACAGTTTGCCTATTTCGATAGCAGTAACAGCCGCTGGTTAGTACTACAAGACAATCACTTAATTAGCAAAATAGATTTAACTGAAAACGGCGAAAACCTAGCAAAACTTAGCCGCGAGCAAACGAATTTATTGCACAACATTCGCATTAAAAACAATGCACTGTATTGGCAATCATCATGGTCAAAGCAAGATAAAATTTGGCGACTTGATCTTACTAACCCAAGCGATATTACACTGGTAAAACAAGGTAATTTAATTTGGCATTTTGATATTGATCCGTACGAGCAACTCACTATCGCACGCATGGAAGCTATCGAAGGTGATATTAAGCGCTTATCGCCAGAGCAAATTAACTAACTCGATCTCAGGTTAACTAGGCTTAATCGCTCTGTTTAACAAAGGCGAAGCCTTCTGCAAAACTGGCAAAGTGCATTTTAGTAATACAGCAATTTGCTAAAGCAAAGGCATGTTTTTGCAATAACAGCGTAAATTCTTCTAAGTTGAACGAATTTATCTGCAAAAGCTCGCTATTGCTGATAACACGATAGTAGTTTCCGCTGCTATCAATCACGCCGTCATTTATCACTAGACTGCCCAGTAAATCCTGCATCTGATGCTGGCTTTCAACATATTCCAATTCATCATCACCGCAATAATGGATCACTACAGGGTAGTTAAGCATTGCTATTAATTTCATTTTATTTATTGACTTAATTTTAAACTGTATTAGTGTATTAATACACCTATAAATTACTAATATACTATGAGCATAGATTTAATTCATGCAATTTACACCATAAATACCCAAGCATCGAGTGCGCTTTATCGTCAGGTGATGGAGCAAACCAAGCAGGGCATTCGTGCGGGATTGTTACAACCGGGTCAACAGTTGCCTTCGGTACGTGTAATGGCATCTAGCTTACAAGTAAACCCAATGACGATTTCTAAAGCATTCTCGCAATTAGAACAACAAGGTGTGCTGGAAAGGCGAAAAGGCATTGGCATGTTGGTTGCCGAGCAACACAACATTAGTAATTACAGTGATGCGCTGCTCACTCAGCGAGATCAATTTTTAACGTTAGCAAAGCAGCAAAAGCTTTCTGACGACGCGATTATAACCCTAGTACAAGATGCACTTTCTGCGCTAAGCAACAGGACGTAACTATGACTCAACCGATTATCACCATTGAAAAGGCCATCAAATCATACAAAAGCTTGCGCGTAATCGATAAACTGAATTGGCAAGTTAACGAAGGCGATATTGTTGGCTTACTTGGAAAAAATGCCGCCGGTAAAAGCACCTTATTAGAATCGATTATGGGCCTGCGCCAATTAGATCAAGGCACAATTAAACTATGGGGTTATGAATGGCATGAATTACCGCAGAGTAAAAAACAAAAAATTGGCTATGTAGCACAAACCAGTTCTGCGTTTGAATGGATGAAAGTAGCGCAATACATTGATTACATTAGTCAGTTTTTTCCATCGTGGGATAAAGCCTATTGCGAAACTTTGCTAAAGCGCTGGCGCATCAGCCATGATCAGGTAATTGGCAAGCTTTCTGGTGGCCAAAAACAAATGCTAGACGTGGTGCAGGCATTATCAATTCGCCCTGAACTGCTGATCTTAGACGAGCCTGTTGCACACCTTGATCCCAATATGCGCCGCGCCTTTTTAAAAGAAGTGATCGATTTGTGCTGTGAGCACGGCACTACGGTGATTTTCTCAACTCATATTGTGTCTGACTTAGAACGCATCGCCAATCGCGTTGCGGTACTGCAATTTGGTGTGATCCGCCACTACTACGAGCTTGATGCGCTCAAGGCAAGCATTGCCAAACTTAGCTTTACGAATAAATCAAAAGTTAACCTGCTGGAAAAAGACACGTCGATTAGCAGAATTCAACAATTTGGTGACACAACCAACACTTGCATTATTGCACCATTGAATAAGCCGATAGACGAGTGGTGTGCTTTTTACGATATTGATGCCACGATTCTGCCAATCAACCTAGAAGACTGGTATTTGGAGGTGGCAAATGAGTTTGTTTAAATCAAACGCGTGGATTTTAATGCGCAGTGGCACAGTAACACTGCCATTTATGCTTGTGCTTTCAGTCGTATTTAATGTGTTGTGGCTGCAAAAATCGCTCGATCCAAGCACCTTTCGCTATGTAAAAACCTATTTGCTAATAACCTGTTTACCATCACTATTTTTTGGCTTTTTGCTGGGAATTGGGTTGGCAAAACTAAAAACGCATTACCTATGGGCTGTAAATACGCTTTACCGTTTCTCAATATTAAAAAGCGCACTTATTTTAGCGGTGATTGGTGCATTACTAGTGAGTTCTTTTATTACATTGAGCAGTGAGCTTTCACTGCATTACATTTTAATACCGGTTAGCTTTTCGATTATTGGACTACTAGTAAACTCGAGCGGCTCAGTTGTACACAATATTTTGCGTAACTTGTTTAGCTCATCCCTATTAATTTTAATGATGTTTGAAGCAACGCATGAAATAACCCAAATAATCATTTTTTTAACCGCTTGCTACGCAATCTATAACGCCTTTCAGTCACCAACTGGCAGAACTAAACTCAGTAAAACTCTAGTACCAACTGACCGCCAATCAGTCATTTGGTGGAATCAAAAATTAGCTACTTTTACCGCTAAATTTAAAAAGTCATTTAACAAAGATATTGCGTGGGCAGTATGTTACCCACAAACGAAAATTGGTTATTTAGGTGGCTATTTTGCTGCGATTTTTGGCTTTTTATTTGCCACCACAGATAACGAAGTACTTATAAACTTTATGTTGTTATCGCTCGTGCTCGGGTGCCAATTTCCGGTTTACCAAGAGTTCAACCAACTTAAACATCAAATAAAATCAATAGCTCACTGTTTTGACAGCACTAGTCAGTTGATCAAACACATTATTTACGCATTTGATAAAGTGGTATTGCGTAATACAGTGCTTATTTTTGCTGCAATGTTTGCCATCACTTTATTTAAGCAAGATGCGCAAGAAGCAATGAAAATCGCCTTTTTAACCGTATTTGCAACAACAATGTTTTTAGCGTTTGCGCCTTTATTAATCGTGTACTTTTCAGGCTGTATAAATCTAAAGAATATCGCTCTTTTTGCAGTGATTTGTGTATTAGAAGTCGGTGTGTTTGGACTAGTACATTACACCAGTGAGCAGCTTAGTATTTATTTGATTTGTATTTTGGTTGCCTTGATTACTATTCCAATGCGGTATTTCACGCAACAATTGGCGATGCGCCAACCACTTGAAAGAATTACCAATTAACTTGTACTAGGTCAAAGATGATTGAATAAAATGCATTGTTCTATGTAATTCAATAAGCTAGAGTAAAACAAAAGTAGTAATTATGTAGTGCAGTGCCGTTCTTTCGATTTTTAAATATAAAAATTAGTTTAGCTTTTGTTGCGATTTGTTTGCTTATCACGCAACACCTTGCGGCTGCTGAAAAAACGCACCCAATCACTTACTACACCGAGCTTTACCCGCCTTCAAGTTATTATTACAACGACCAATTAATCGGCTTATCGGTCGATTTATTAAAATTCATTTGGCACGATCAAGGTATCGCCGAGCAACCCATATTAGTTGTGCCCTGGGCACGTGGCTATAAAGAAGTTAGCGATAAACCAAATACCGCATTATTTGCCATGTCTAAAACACCTGATCGTGCAGCAAAATTTAAATGGGTAGGGCCGTTATTTACCGCTGAGTATTACATTATTGCGCAGCCGAACACCGGCTTGTTTATTACAGATATTACCCAAGTTTATGATAAATCTATTGCGGTTATTCGAAATGACGTAACGCAAAGTCTTATCTACGAAACTGATTTTCCACGTCAACAAATAATCGCAGCTAAAAGCATGGATGATGCGCTAGCCTTGTTTAAAGCAGAGCGTGTCGACTTATTAGCTATTTCACGCTCAGGATTAAACGCTGCTATAAAACAAAGAAAGCTTGGCAGCAATCTATTTCAGCGTATTCTATTGCTTAAGGTGATTGATGATTACATTGCCTTTAGTAAAGATACACCCGATGAAATAGTTGAAGCATTTCAAGCGAGTTTAGATAAATTGAAAAATCAGCATCTCGCGCTTAAGGAAGAATATAAACTTAATTAGGAATGAGCCATGAATAAATACATAGCCGCGCTGCCCGCAATTCGCCCACCGTTTTTAACGCTAGCGCCGCTGTCGTGTTTAGTTGGACTCGCATACTGTGCTTATCAAGGCATAACTATTGATATGTTCGATGCGCTACTAAGCGTGCTTGGCGCAATACTCGCAGCAATTGCGGTGAATACCATCAATGAATATCAAGATTTTCAAAGTGGTTTAGATTTAAACACCACGCCAACACCTTTTAGCGGTGGCAGCGGTTTATTAAAGCAAAATCCAACTCTCGCCCCGATAGTTAAGCGGTATGCTGTTGGCTCTGTAATTGCGGTGATATTAATTGGTGTACTTTTTATTTTTCGCATTGGCGCTGCGCTAGTTCCAATTGGTTTACTTGGCCTATTGATAGTAGTGAGTTATACCAAGGTGCTTAATAAACACCCTTGGCTATGTTTTATTGCACCGGGTATCGGCTTTGCTATTCTAATGCCTGTTGGCGCATATTTAGTGCAAACGGGTAATATTAGTTACTCATTAGTCGCGATTAGTTTAGTGCCGTTTTTAATCACCAACAATCTGCTGTTAATAAACCAACTACCCGACATAGTCGCCGACAAAAGCGTTGGCCGCAAACATATCGCTATTTACTATGGCGTTAACGTTGCTCGCTGGGTTTTTGCGCTGTCATTGTTTTCGGCATTTGCTGGCGTAGTGTGTTTAGTAATGATTGGCCTACTGCCTAAGCTTGCGTTAATCGCTTTACTGCCTCTCGGACTTTGTTTGCTTTCCTTGGTATACTTGTTCCGATTAGGTGATAACATAGCACAGCATTTACCTGCGATGGGCATGGTAGCTGCTGCGGCAAACCTAACGCCATTAATGTTATCTCTCGCTTTATTTATGAGTAAAAGTTAAATACCAATGACCATTAGTTACCAATTCACGCTCGACAAAGCATACCTTGAAGAGTGTTTTGACGAATCACTGCCACACAGCCCTCACCAAACACCAAAATACGGCTTTGCCGGCAGCTTTATTGGCATTGGAATGGGCCTTATTATCTTTACCGATATTGGTGGTGTAGCACCTTACATTATGGTTGGTTTAGGCATTTTAGAATTTATTAGTTTCTACTATCGCCGTCCTTGGTGGCTTACGCGCCAGATGTGGAGCAGGGCATCTAACTCGACTGTCACAATCACCCTAAATGAAGATGGCATTGAAAGTAAAAACCCCTATACCGAGTCACTGCTTGAATGGGATCAGATCAAAGAAATCATTCACACACCAAAAGGCATGCTGTTTGTTAATTACAAAGGCCAACAAACTTATCTTTCAAAAGCATTTATGCCAGCAGACAGCGAAAGCTACATTGAAAAGCAGATTGCAGTTTACAAGGTGAAAATAACGCGATAACACAGCACTTGCTGTGTTATCCTTTGGTGCTAAAGCGTCGCGACACGGTTGCGACCACTTCGTTTGGCGCTATATAAGGCCTCGTCAGCTTGTTTTACCGCATTGTAAAAGGCAACCACTGAATGTACTTCTGCCACGCCAAAACTGGCAGTTAGCGCTAAGTTCTCGCCACTTTCCAAATTAACCGGATGATCTTCAATATTCTTTCTTAGTTTTTCTGCGATTTGCACAGCTTGACGCATCGATGCGTGGGGCAAGCAGATAATAAATTCTTCACCGCCGTAGCGCGCTACTACATCTGAATAGCGTAATTGATTTTGCATTAATTTAGCTATGTGCATCAGTGTTTTATCACCAATATCGTGACCATAATTATCATTTACGGCTTTAAAGCGGTCGATATCACACATAATCACCGCCATGGGCAGCAATTCCGTGGTATTTTTTTCCATTTTGGTTAAGAAAATCGCATCAATAAATCGACGATTTGGCAAACCCGTTAACGCATCGGTATTGGCTTTTTGTTTTTGATTATAGGTAATATTAGTTATGGCTTGATGACTTTTATCGCGAAAATATTCACTAATAAATGCAAAAAATACCACTAGTGAAAAGCCCGATAAAAATCGCGATTTTTCAACATGGCCATAATTTGCTTGGCCAAAATCTGGGCCATATAACTGAAAAACAATGGCACTTAACGCAAGTGCTGTAAGCAATAATCCGGACCGAACACCCAACATAGTAAATACCACAACTGGATAAAACATAATCCAATAAAGCGCAGTGTTTTCCTTACCGCCGGTGTAAACCAATAAAATACTTAGTAGCAAGACTGTAAGCGCAATGCCAATACTGCAATATTTAAGTTGTCGAGTACTAAAGTAAATCACCACATTAATAAATACGGCAATGAGTGCGCCCAACAAAGTAATGCTCAAAAGCCACGGGTAAGTTTGAAAATTCGCTAACAACAACCCTGAAAACACTACCAAAGCGATACCAGACATTGCCAAAAACGAAAAAACTCGGCGTTTTAGTTCAGCGCTGTGTAAGCCATCTACTTCAATAAAGCTTCGCCATAGGTCGGTTGTATGAGAGTTATTTTGCTGCATCTTTTATTTTTTATATTTATTGTTTTAGAAGTTAACTAAGTACATTCGAGTACCGAACAGCTAGCACTAAGTTTAATGTAGACTTGGTAAAAAGCTAATCTTGCGCAATACCAAGCCGCATAACCTTATTTAGCTAAAAACAGTGCGAGTTCGTTAGTTAATTCAGAATAATAAGGGTTGTAACTTAAACGTTGAAAAAGCACATGCTTTTGCCCTGCAAGCGGTGTTTTTTCTGAGGCTGGAATATTAGGCGTTACTTTGCAAGCATTGTATTTTTCTGCGTCCGCCAAGTAATGGCCGCAGTTTCGATATACTGCATGCTCACCATAATGGATATTGCTTGGCGCATTTGGAATTGCAGTATGAGCCATTTGTAGTTGGTCATCACACTTTGGCATACACTGAGGTGTTACTAGTTTTACATTTTCAAATGCGCTCAGCTGATTTGCGTTGTCACGTTCGCCGTAATAAACCAAAGTGAGTGGTGTAGGGGTTTTACGCTGCCACTGGAGCAGTAAATCAAGAGTCGCGGCAGTATCAATCGTCATATCATGCTCAGGCACGGCAACAAACATAGGTATATTGTGCGTAATATGACGTTTTTTCAGTGGATACACATCGCTCATTAAATGATGTACTTGTGCACCAGCATTAATCGGAAATGATTCATACTTGGCAAAATCAACATCTGCGTCTTTATCAAGCCAATTTAAAAAAGGCACATAATCAATGTACTGCGCAAGCCACGACATTGAATTTTTGGCCTTTGTTGCTGGCGCAAACAACATTACACCAGACAATTTCGGGCTCAGAGACTTTCGCGTAAGCATATAATCTAAAATAAGACCAGCACCCGTTGAGAAGCCGCCTAAATATACCTGCTCAAAATCATTAAGTGATTGTTCAATCGCAAATGCACTCAGTGCGCGCCAATCGTTGTAATCTACATAGCGTAAATGTTCTGCTGCAGTGCCGTGACCTGGCAGCAATACAGTACGCACATTAAATCCTTGCTGGTGGTAAAACGCGGACAAATCATGAAAACTATACGGCGAATCGGTTAAACCATGGATTAGCAGCACCACTTTATCGCTATTTGCGTGCGTTAACTGATACGGTTTTACTAAATCAGTAATGGTTGGTGCGCTGATATTTTGCTGGTTTAAAACATAGTTATTAACTGGACAGGGTATATTTGCACGGGGATTGAGCGCTGTTATTTGCTGCTCGGTTTGCACTAAATAATCTTCGAAATTAAGGTCAGATAAATCAAGTACTTTAGCAACATCGGATTTAGCTAAAAACCGATAGCTACCCTCGCTAATTGACTGGTTGATTAACTTAACGTCTGCACTTTGAGATAAGCAATTTGCAAAGCTACTAGCATTTATAAAAAATAGTAAACTACCTAATATTTTGAATACGTTACTCATCAAACCAACCTTTAGGTTTTTATTGGAATAACAAAATACTACCTCAATTTACAACATAAGCTGATCTAAAATTATCTAATAACTTATACGAATGTAAACAATGTGTGGGAATACGCTTTATGGGAAACGTTAATAACGCTTAATAAACTCTAGCAAACGGTTGTTTGCTGGCATTTCATGATCGGTAATCAATTCAAGACCCGCTTTTACAGCAAGTTGGCAGATCCATTCAAAATCTCGAATACCACGGGTGTTGTCTTTCACTTTTAACCATTGATCAAACTCTGCATTTGACGGTGATGTAAACTCACCATGGTAGTTAAATGGTCCATAAATACACAGCGTGCCATTTTGCGCTAAAAAGCGATTCACTTTTTCAAAAAACGCTTCAACAAGTTGAGGGCTAACGATATGCAAGGTATTGGCGGTAAACATGCCATCGTATTGTGCTATTTGCCAAGGCTCTGCAATATCAAGTGCTAGCGGCGGCAATAAGTTAGGTGATGGAAAGGCATCAAGCCATGCCATCATACCTTGATGATTTGCTAAAACATCGCTGGTTTGCCAACTAAGGTGAGCAAGTGCAGGGGCAAAATACACCGCGTGTTGGCCACTGCCTGAACCTATCTCTAAAACACTGGTTGTATTAGAAAATGCCGATTTAATAATGGATAAAATCGGATCTTTATTATTCTCACAGGCTTTAGAGTAGGGCTGCATACTATTTCTCTGAAAGTAACGAAAGGAAGAAAGCAAGTACTAGCGCTCGCTCTTTTAAGCTTTTAAAACGCCCAGATGCGCCACCGTGACCGCTATCCATATCGGTTTTAAATAATAGTAAGTTATTATCTGTTTTGTACTCACGTAACTTAGCAACCCATTTCATCGGTTCCCAATACTGAACTTGCGAGTCATGAAAACCGGTGGTTACTAAAATATTCGGGTAGTCTTGTGCGCTAATATTATCGTATGGCGAATACGCTTTAATCCATTCATAGGCATCGCGTTCATTTGGATTGCCCCACTCATCATATTCATTAGTCGTTAGTGGAATGCTTTCATCTAACATGGTGGTTAACACATCTAAGAAAGGAACGGTGCAATCAATACCTAAATAAAGCTCTGGCGCTTGGTTAACCACAGCGCCCATTAATAAACCACCAGCGCTGCCGCCCGAAGCAAACACTTTATCTTTAGCACCGTAGCCACTTTCAACCAGCGCTCGGGTTACATCGATAAAATCATTAAAACTATTTTGCTTATGTTGCATTTTACCTTGCTCGTACCATTCGCGACCAAGCATTTCAGAGCCTCGAACATGCGAGATAGCATAAACAAATCCTCTATCAAGCAAGCTTAGATTATGCGCCGAAAAGTTAGGGTCGATGGTAATGCCATAAGCGCCATAACCATATTGGTACAGCGGATTTGTGCCATCTTGTTTAAACATGTCTTTGCGGTAAACCAGCGATACTGGAATATCGACACCATCGCGGCTAGTGATCATCAAGCGCTCAGCTTGATAATTAGCTGCATCAAATTCACCTAAGACTTTTTGCTGCTTCAATACACGTTTTTCACCCGTATTAAGGTCAAACTCAAATAAGCTGCTCGGTGTCGTTAAGCTCGAATAAAAAATGCGCGCTTTATCGGTATTTGGCTCAGGGTTATCGCCAATGCCAGCATAGAAACACGGATCATCAAACGCAAGGGCAAAACTGTCGCCATTATTTGGGTAGATAACAAAACGAATTTGGCCCAATTCGCGCTCTGTCACGACTTTAAACTGAGTAAATAACTCAACACCTTCAACCAGTACATTAGTACGGTGCGCCACAAACGATTGCCACAGTGATTTGTCTTGAATAGTTTGCGCGGTAGCAGTAAAAATGCAAAAGTTCTTCGCCTGCCAGTTGGAATAAATAACGTATTCGTCGCCCAACTTATCAATATCGTAAATATGGTTTTCTTCACGAGGAATTAAGCGTTTAAACTCGCCAAGTGGGTTGTTGGCATCAAGCACTAAGCAATCGGTAGTTTCGGTAGCGGCAAGATCTATCATTAGTAGACTATCGTCACGGCTTTTGCCAAGTCCCATGTAAAAACTGTGATCATCTTCTTCATAAACCAGCACATCATCATTTTGTGATGTACCCAGGACATGACGGTAGACTTGATAGCCCAGCAAGGTTTGTAAGTCCTTCCTTACATAAAATACTGTTTTATTATCATTGGCCCAAACAATTTGGCCTTCATTATTTTCAAGTACATCATCTAAATAGGTATTTGAATCAATATGCTTAAAACGTACGGTGTAAATACGGCGGCTATCGGTATCTTCTGAATACGCGAGTAATTCATCATTTGGGCTAATGCCAATTTCACCTAAGTCGTAAAACTCATGTTCACTAGCAAGCATATTCACATCTAATAAAAGGGTTTTATTGTCGCCAGTTGCGCTGGTGGCTCGGTAATGACGCGCATATTCTTCGTCACCAGTTACTTCACTGTGATACCAATAATCACCATCCTTTACCGGTACTGTGCTGTCATCTTTTTCAATGCGCCCTTTAAGCTCTTCAAACAATTCGGTTTGCAGTGTTTCACTTGGTTTTAATACTGCATCGCAATAGCTATTTTCAGCGATTAAGTGTTCAAGCACGGCTTGTTCAGCGCGTGCGTCATCGCGCATCCAGTAGTAGTTGTCTATGCGTTCTTGATTGTGTGAACGAAGTGTTTTTGCTGTTTTAGTCGCAATTGGTGCACTAGCTGTACGGTCTAAACGTAAAGTTGTCATGGAGTGAGCAGAAAACCCAAAATATTAGCGTTAGTAATAGCCGCAGTTTAGCAAAATTAAGCATCGTTAACATTAAGTTACTTTTTACGTTTTAAATCCATTTTTGCTTTGGGTAGACTCATTTATTGATAAAAACAAAAAATTTCACTTTAAAAGTACCAAGGGAAACACAATGAAATTAAAGCTACTTACACTTGCTGTAGCTCTAAGCTTCGCCACCAGCGGCGCAGCAATGGCAAAAGACGACAAGAAAAAAGACGAAAAGAAAGATAAAACACTCGCAGAAATGCTTGAGAAAAAAACCGCTTCTGAAGGGTTATTTAATCTTTATCAAGATAAGAAAACAGGCGAAACCATGATGGTGATTAGTGAGGCAAACTTAAACAAGCCTTACGTTTACTTTGCACATACGGTTGACGGTGTAATTGATGCAGGCCACGTACGTGGCTCTTACCGCGAAACCAAATTAATTGAGTTCCGCCGTCACTTTGATCGCATTGATATTATAAGCAAAACACCACGCTATAAGTTTGATCCTAATAATGCAATTGCCAAAGCAAGCGATGCAAATATCAGTGAAGCAGTACTTGCAAGCTTAAAAATCGAAAAAGAAGAAGACGGTAAATTTGCACTTAAAGTAGATAAACTGTTCAAGAGTGAAGCACTGCATAAGGTATCTCCTTGGAAACGCGCTGGTGATAAAAACGCTAAAAAGCGTTTTAACCCAGGTAAGCTAGACGACAAAAAATCGCGTATTCTTAGTAACCGTAATTACACAAACAACTTAGATGTTGTTGTTGATTATGTATTTAAAAATGCCAACCCAAGCGTACGCGGTACGCAATCAGTAACGGATCCACGCACGGTATCAATTAAAGTGCAGCACTCATTTATTGAATTGCCGCAAAACGATTACCAACCGCGTAAAGATGATTCACGCGTTGGCTACTTTGGTCAGCAATTTGATGATATGACGACTAGCGACTGGGCGCCATATCAAGATTACATTAACCGTTGGAATCTCGTTAAAAAAGATCCTAATGCCGCGATTTCTGAGCCTGTTGAGCCAATTACGTGGTGGATTGAAAACACCACACCTGTTGAATGGCGCGAAACAGTAAAAGAGGGTGTATTAGCATGGAACTTAGCATTTGAAAAAGCAGGTTTTAAAAACGCTATTGAAGTAAAAGTACAACCGGACGATGCAGATTGGGACGCAGGCGACATTAACTACAACGTATTGCGTTGGACCTCTTCACCACGTCCTCCATTTGGCGGTTACGGCCCATCACTTGCTAACCCGTTAACAGGCCAAATTTTAGGTTCTGACATAATGCTTGAATACGTGTTTATGAAAAACCGTTGGATGATGGACAGCTTATACAGCCAAGCGGCGTCATCAAACGCGCACAACCATGAGACCGCAAGCCAAGAAGGGTTACATTGCAGCCAAGGCCATGAATTACAACAGGGCATGATGTTAGCTAACTCGCTAGCAACAACCGATATCGAGAAGAAAGAAATTTTAGAGCAAGGCTTAAAGATGCTTATTCTTCACGAAGTAGGGCATACGCTGGGTCTTAACCACAATATGAAAGCATCTATTTTATGGGATGAGAAAGAAGTTCATGACAAAGCTAAAACGCAAGGCATTTTAACCGGTTCAGTGATGGACTACACGCCTGCGAACATTGCACCAAAAGGCATGACTCAAGGCGATTACTTCCAAGATAAGCCTGGCCCTTACGATGATTGGGCAATTGAGTATGGTTACTCACAAAGTTTAACTGATGCTACGGCAGAAGCGGCGCGTTTAGAATCAATTTTAAAACGTTCTAGCGAACACGGTTTAGCATTTGGTAATGATGCCGACGATATGCGCGCACCTGGTCGTCATATAGACCCTCGCGTAATGATTGGCGATATGTCATCAAACGCTGTGGCGTATGCTAAAGATCGTATGGAATTAGTAAACCAAACATTCGGTAAACTTGAGCAAACAGCGCTAAATGACGGTGAGTCGTATCAAGAGCTGCTGATCAAAGCAAATATGCTATTTGGTCAATACCGCGCTCAAGCAGGCGTTGTATCACGTTACATTGGTGGTGTTTACGTAGAGCGTGACAATGTTGGTAGCAATACACAACCTTACACGCCAGTGCCACTTGCTAAACAAAAAGAGGCGATGAACGTATTAACTGATCTAGTATTTGCACCAGATACACTATCAGCAATGGAACCTCTGCTTAACAAGATGCAACACCAGCGTCGCGGCTTTAGTCATTATGGTAAAAACGAAGATCCTAAATACCACGCGATGGTACTTCGCATGCAAAAGAATGTATTAGCTCAGCTATTACACCCAAATGTAATGACGCGTATTTCGGATACCACTAAATACGGTAACGAATACGATGTGAATAGCTTCTTAAATGACTTAACCGCTGCCGTTTTTGTTGATGCAAAGTCAGCGTCATCAGTAAGCCACAACGTACAAACTGAGTATGTGCAGTCGTTAATTAAAATTGCGGGTATCAACAAGCCATCAAAGCACGATAACTTGGCAAAAGCAGCCGCATTTAAGCAACTACAAGATATTCAAGGTGCAAGCCTATCTTGGGGCGCTTCAGATGCTGCGAAAGCACAAAAAGCCTATATTGATATGCTAATTGAGAAAGCATTAAAAGCGTAACGCTCTCTCGATAAAACAAAAAGGCGCTCATTTTGAGCGCCTTTCCTTTATAAATTATAAAGATTAATCATAAACTGTTGGGATTGGCTGACGCTTATGCTGGGTACGCTTATAAATCGCGATAAGCTTTTCTTCAACTTCATTCGATACTTCTTTGCCTTCTAAGAAGTCATCAATCTGATCATAGCTCACGCCAAGAGCATCTTCATCAGCAAGGCCTGGGCGCTCACACTCTAAATCAGCAGTTGGTGTTTTGGTTACCAGTAATTCTGGCGCACCAAGTGTTTTAGCTAACAAGCGGACTTGACGCTTAGACAGACCAAACAATGGCGCTAAGTCACATGCACCATCACCAAACTTAGTATAGAAACCTGTGATGTTTTCGGCACTGTGATCTGTGCCAACCACTAAACCTTGCGTTAACCCAGCAATTTCATATTGCGCTATCATGCGCTGACGCGCCTTTACGTTGCCTTTGGTAAAATCAATTGCACTTTGTGCTGGTGGCTCAATTCCTGCGCTCTCAAGGCCTGCTAGCGCTTCTGAATGCATACCATCGGTTGCAGGCTTAATATTGACTGTTACACGCTTTGATGGCTGAATAAAGTCGACAGCCAGTTGCGCTTCATCTTCATCTGCTTGCACACCATAAGGTAAACGCATGGCGATAAACTGGTATTTATCCGTTGCGTTTTCTTGGTTTAATTCATCAATCGCCAACTGACACAGTTTGCCACACGTTGATGAGTCAACACCACCAGAGATGCCAAGCACTAAACTGCGTGTACCTGACTCCACCAGCTTAGATTTAATAAAAGCAATTCGACGTGTAATTTCTGCTTGTGGATCGATTGAAGGGAGTACCTTCATTTCAGCCATGATTTCAGCGCGCACTGTTTATCTCCAATGTTATAAACCTAGATGTGATTTTATCTCTGCAAGTTCGCTGCGTAATTGAGCGACTTCTAATCTTAATTGTGCCATTTCATCACTTTGATGGCTAGCCACAACCGTCGATTGCGCATTCGAATTCACTGCTGTTAGTTCAGAAATATCGGCATCACCAAATAAATGCATAAAACGTGATTCGCGTTTACCTGGTTCGCGCTCCAACTTCACAACATATTCTTGTTCCGCTAATGCGTTAAGGGCACTTTCTACTTCCATTACATTGCTAAACTCCGCTAAACGGTTAGAACGCGTTCTAAGCTCGCCAGGCGTTTGTGCACCGCGTACCAACATTAAGCAAACAATCGCCTTTTGCTGATCGGTTAGCTTTATAGAACCGAACTCTGTATTACAAAAGCGGTGGGCATATTTACTAACGCGACCCGACAACCCTTCATCAACAGTCACTAAGCGTTTTGCAACAAGTGAATCTAAACCATCTTGCACATCTGACTCAGATAAACCTAATACTGGATCTCGATTAGACTTTTGATTGCATGCGTTAGTGAGCCCATTGAGCGAAAGAGGGTACTGATCTGGCGTGGTTTGTTGTTTTTCCAGTAAGCAGCCAATAATGCGTTGTTCGACTGGCGTTAAATTGAGTTCCATCTTACTTCCTTGAGTAACAAGTTGTGATTCTTATATACCTCAATTTAGAAAATGAAAAAACAAAAAACCCGCCAATTGGCGGGTTTTTTACTAAACCATATGAGGTTTGATTACTTCTTACGAGACTGAAGTACTTTGATCTGCGCAATCGCTTTTGAAAGCTCAATTGCCGCTTCAGCATAGTTGAAGTCTGCAGCAGATGCGTTCGCCATGTGCTCTTCAGCTTGACGCTTCGCTTCTAATGCAGTTGCTTCATCTAAGTCTTCTGCACGTGTTGCAACGTCTGAAAGAACGGTTACAGTGCCAGGTTGTACTTCTAATGTACCGCCTGCAATGTAAATCATTTCTTCTTCGCCGTTTTGCTTAACAAAGTTAACCATACCTGGCTTTAGGGGTGTTAGTAGTGGTGCGTGGCCATGTAAAATACCTAGCTCACCTTCACTACCTGATACTTGAAGTGATTCAACGCGACCAGAGAAAATAGTCTCTTCTGCGCTTACTACGTCAAGATGTATAGTCATTGCCATAACAGCCCCCTAATTACATGTCTTTGGCTTTTTCGATCGCTTCGTCGATTGAACCAACCATGTAGAACGCTTGCTCTGGAAGATCGTCATAGTCACCGCCTAGGATGCCTTTGAAGCCCTCAAGAGTATCTTTCAGTGATACGTATTTACCAGGTGCACCTGTGAATACCTCAGCTACGAAGAACGGCTGAGATAGGAAACGCTGGATCTTACGAGCACGTGATACAACTTGCTTATCTTCATCAGATAGCTCGTCCATACCTAGGATTGCGATGATGTCTTTAAGTTCTTTATAACGCTGAAGAACTGTTTGAACACCACGTGCAACGTCATAGTGCTCTTGACCGATTACTAATGGGTCAAGCTGACGAGATGATGAATCAAGTGGATCGATCGCTGGGTAAATACCGAGTGACGCGATATCACGAGAAAGTACAACTGTCGCATCTAAGTGAGCGAACGTAGTCGCTGGAGATGGATCCGTTAAGTCATCCGCAGGTACATATACTGCTTGGATAGACGTGATTGAACCAGTCTTAGTTGATGCGATACGCTCCTGAAGTACACCCATTTCTTCAGCTAGTGTAGGCTGGTAACCTACCGCTGATGGCATACGACCTAGAAGTGCTGATACTTCTGTACCCGCTAGTGTGTAACGGTAGATGTTATCAACGAAGAAAAGTACGTCGCGACCTTCGTCACGGAACTTCTCAGCCATTGTAAGACCTGTAAGAGCAACACGTAGACGGTTACCCGGTGGCTCGTTCATCTGACCGTAAACAAGCGATACTTTATCAAGTACGTTTGATTCGTTCATTTCATGGTAGAAGTCATTACCCTCACGAGTACGCTCACCAACACCTGCGAATACTGAGTAACCGCTGTGCTCGATTGCGATGTTACGGATAAGTTCCATCATGTTTACTGTTTTACCAACACCCGCACCACCGAAAAGACCAACTTTACCACCTTTAGCGAATGGACATACAAGGTCGATTACCTTGATACCAGTCTCTAAAAGTTCAACTGAGCTGCTCTGATCTTCGTAGCTTGGTGCTTCACGGTGGATAGAGTAACGCTCTTCTTCACCGATTGGACCCGCTTCATCAATTGGGTCACCAAGTACGTTCATGATACGACCTAGTGTCGCTGTACCAACTGGAACCTTGATAGGCTCGCCAGTTGTGTCTACTTCAGTACCACGACGTAAACCGTCTGTAGTACCTAGTGCGATACCACGTACCACACCGCCGCCAAGCTGCTGTTGAACTTCTAAAGTCAAACCAGCAAGCTCACCGCTTGTTACTTTTAGTGCGTCATATACGGCTGGCACGTTGTCTTGTGGAAACTCGATGTCCACAACGGCGCCGATAATTTGGACGACCTTACCTAAACTCATGTCTATTCCTCTCGTTAACTTTGCCAACCGTTAAACGGCTGCTGAACCTGACACGATTTCACTAATTTCTTGTGTAATCGCGGCTTGTCGTGCTTTGTTGTATACCAGTTGTAACTCATCAATTAAGTCACCTGCGTTGTCTGTTGCAGCTTTCATCGCAACCATACGTGCAGCTTGTTCAGATGCAGCGTTTTCAACAACACTCTGATATACCTGAGACTCGATAAAGCGTTTAATAAGAGTTTCTAAAATTGCCTCTGGGTTTGGCTCATATAAGTAATCCCAAGAGTGGCTAGAAACTTCTTCGTCAGCTTTAGGCAAAGGTAATAACTGATCGATCACTGGCTCTTGCTTCATGGTGTTTACAAAGTTGTTGTAAACAACAAACAAGCGGTCAATTTTTCCTTCAGAGTATGCATCAAGCATTACTTTTACAGGACCAATTACGTCCTGAATTGAAGGAGAATCACCAAGCCCTGCTCTGCTTGCTAATAGCTCACCGCCAAAACGCTGGAAAAAGCCTGCTGCTTTGCTACCTAGGGCAGCAAATTCAGCGTCAACGCCTTTTTCTTTCCACGCTTTAACGTCTAGTGCAACTTTCTTAAACTCGTTTGAGTTTAAGCCGCCACATAGACCGCGGTCAGTAGAAACAATAATGTAACCAACTTTCTTTACATCACGTTCTTCTAAAAACGGGTGTTTAAAGTCTAAGTTAGCCTGAGCAACACGACCGATCACTTTGCGTATATTTTCAGCGTATGGGCGGCTTGATGCCACGCGATCTTGTGCCCTCTTCATTTTAGAAGCGGCAACCATCTCCATTGCGCTGGTGATCTTCTGAGTATTTTTAATACTCCCGATCTGTGATTTTATCTCTTTTCCGCCGGCCATGACTTATCTCCGAATCAGTGGTGACCGAAGTCACCATTAATAACTTACCAAGTTTGTGTAGATTTACACTTCTCTAAAAGCTCTTTAAGTTGAGCTTCGATCTCGGCGTTGTAGTTACCCGTTTCGTTGATTTCAGTCATAAGCGCTGAATATTCACTGTTAGCGAAAGAGATTAACGCAGCTTCGAAATCAAGTACTTTGTTGATTTCGATGTCTTTTAGATAACCTTTTTCAGCAGCGAATAATGACAGAGACATTTCAGCAACAGACATTGGAGCGTACTGCTTTTGCTTCATAAGCTCAGTAACACGCTCACCATGCTCTAATTGAGCACGAGTTGCATCGTCAAGGTCTGACGCAAACTGTGAGAACGCTGCTAGTTCACGATACTGTGCTAGCGCTAGACGGATACCACCACCTAGTTTCTTAACGATCTTAGTTTGTGCTGCACCACCAACACGCGATACCGAGATACCAGCGTTAACCGCTGGACGGATACCTGCGTTGAATAGGTCAGTTTCTAGGAAGATCTGACCATCGGTGATTGAGATAACGTTTGTAGGTACGAACGCAGATACGTCACCACCTTGAGTCTCAATGATTGGAAGTGCAGTTAACGAACCTGTCTTACCTTTCACTTCACCGTTAGTGTACTTCTCAACGTAATCAGCGTTTACACGTGATGCACGCTCTAGAAGACGTGAGTGAAGGTAGAATACGTCACCTGGGTATGCTTCACGGCCTGGTGGACGCTTAAGTAGTAGTGAGATCTGACGGTAAGCAACAGCTTGCTTAGACAGATCATCATATACGATTAATGCATCTTCACCGCGGTCACGGAAGTATTCACCCATAGTACAACCAGCAAATGGCGCTAGGAATTGTAGCGCAGCTGATTCAGAAGCAGATGCAACAACAACGATAGTGTTTTCAAGTGCACCGTGCTCTTCTAACTTACGTACTACGTTAGCAATTGTAGATGCTTTTTGACCAACCGCTACGTACACACACTTAACGCCTGTGTCTTTTTGGTTGATGATAGCATCGATTGCTAGTGCAGTTTTACCAGTCTGACGGTCACCGATTACTAGCTCACGCTGACCACGACCTACTGGAATCATCGCATCGATAGACTTATAACCAGTTTGTACTGGCTCGTCTACTGATTGACGCTCGATTACACCTGGTGCAATCTTTTCTACAGGTTCGAAACCTGCAGCTTCAACAGCGCCTTTACCATCAATTGGCTCACCTAGTGTGTTAACAACACGACCAAGTAGTTTAGGGCCAACTGGTACTTCAAGGATACGACCTGTTGCTTGTACTTTTACGCCTTCTTTAAGGTCTGCGTATGGACCCATTACTACTGCACCTACTGAGTCGCGCTCAAGGTTTAGTGCGATAGCATAACGGTTGCCTGGAAGCTCGATCATCTCACCTTGCATACAGTCAGCTAGACCGTGAATGCGGATGATACCGTCAGTAACAGATACAATCGTACCTTCGTTACGTGCTTCACTTACAACTTCGAACTGCTCAATACGTTTTTTGATTAGTTCTGAAATTTCAGTGGAATTAAGTTGCATGCTCTTCTTCCCAATTACGATTGTAGTGTTGTTGAAAGACGATTTAGCTTGCCGCGTACTGTTCCATCAATCACAGTATCGCCAGCTTTAATCACTAGACCGCCCATAGTGTTAGCATCAACACTACAATTCAGCTTAACTTTGCGTGCGAAGCGTTTTTCCAATGCTGCGCTAAGAGTAGCTTTCTGCTCTGCAGAAAGCTCAGTTGCAGAAACCACGTCAACGTCGATTTCTTTGTCATATTCTGATTTAAACTCAGCATATAACGTAGCAACAGCAGGAATAGCGGCTAAACGCTCATTTTCGGCCATTAGCTTGATAAGATTCTGACCCAGTTCGTTGATCTGCTCAGCACCAAGCTTGATGATTACATCAGCTTGCTCTTTTGCAGATGGGATGCTTGAAAGCAGGGCTTTAACCTGCTCATCGCTAGCTAATGCGCCAGCGAAGAACAACATTTCATTCCAACTTTCTACAGCACCTTTTTCAACCGCTAGGTCAAAAGCCGCTTTCGCGTATGGGCGAGCGATGGTAGTCAATTCAGACATGCTCATACCCTCCTATTAAAGCTGCGCAACAAGTTTTTCAACGATGTCGCTATGTGCCGCTTCATTGATCTCGCGCTCTAAAATTTTCTCTGCGCCAACAACTGCTAGAGTAGCAACTTGTTTACGTAGTTCTTCTTTAGCACGGTTACGCTCAGCTTCTACTTCTGAGTGACCTTGAGCAATGATAGCTTGACGCTCCTCTTGACCACGAGATGTCTCGTCATCAACGATTTGTGTCGCACGCTTTTTAGCTTGTTCAATAATGTCAGCTGCTTGCGCTTTCGCTTCTTTAAGCTGGTCAGCTGCTTTCTGCTGAGCAAGCTCTAAGTCTTTTTCAGCTCTGTCTGTAGCAGCTAAACCTTCTTCAATTTTTTTCTGGCGAGCTTCAATTGCGCCGTTTAGCGGTGGCCATACATATTTCATACAGAAAAGTACGAAAACCGTAAACGCAATTAATTCACCAATTAGAGTGGCAGTTAAGTTCACGACCGCTCCTCCTTAAATAGTTTGCTGTTCAACGATTAATAAAATTAAAGTACGAACAACAATACCATTGCGATACCTACACCGATCATTGCTACCGCATCGATAAGACCAGCTAGGATGAACATTTTAACTTGTAGTGAAGGCGCTAGTTCAGGCTGACGAGCACATGCTTCTAGGAATTTACCACCCATGTTACCGAAGCCGATTGCAGTACCGATAGCACCGAAACCGATAAGTAGAGCCACAGCGATGTACTTAAGACCAATCATTAGTTCCATTTTTATCTCCAAAATGTAAATTAAAAGTTAAATTAAAAAAGTGTATAAATTAGTGGTTGTCTGAGCTTGCCATGCTTAGGTAAACAATCGTCAGCATCATAAATACGAATGCTTGAAGAACGATAACTAAGATATGGAAAACTGCCCAAATAAAGTGTAATGGTAACTGCATTAAGCCAACTGCACCGATTAGGATGAAGATAAGCTCACCTGCATACAGGTTACCGAACAAACGCAGTGCAAGTGAAAACGGCTTAGCAATTAGTGCGATTGTTTCTAATAGAAGGTTACACGGGATTAAGAACAACATACCGATTTTGTTCTTAGTGCTGAATGGGTGAAGCGTAAGTTCAGCGATGAAACCTTTGATGCCTTTAATTTTAATTGAGTAGCCAATCATCAGGAAGAATACGCCTAATGCTAATGCAGCAGTCATATTAATATCTGTGGTTGGTACTATCTTCATGTAGACATCGTGTGAATCCACACCAAACGCTGATTCGCCAACAAAGCCAGCAAACGCAGGTAAGAAGTCAACAGGAATTAAGTCCATTAGGTTCATTAAGAAAACCCAAACAAAGATGGTCAGTGCAAGCGGAGCAATTAACGCGCTCTTACCATGGTAAGTATCACGTACGTTGTCGCCAACAAACTCAACAATCATCTCAATGAAACATTGAAACTTACCCGGTACACCGGTAGTTGCTTTATTTGCTGCACTACGGAAGATCCATAAAAATAAGATCCCTAATCCGATAGACCAAGCAAGGGTATCGATATGCCACGTCCAGAAACCACTGTCAGCACATGCTTTGTTGAAGGCAAGACCAGCATCGGTCGAACACATCTTAGCATTTGTTAAGTGGTGCTGAATGTGACTCGATAGAGTTACTTCTTCAGCCATGTTTTATCCCAAAAGTTAATGAAAAAAAATCGGTGCAAACCAGCTCACAATCATCACCAACACATAAACCGAGAAAAATGGTAACAACACCACTGTTGACGACTTAAGTACCAGTGCGAATAGCAAAATGGTTAATAAATACTTTAATCCAGCTCCTCGTTTAATCGAGGAATATACTTGTTGTACTTGTCTGGCCCCTGCAAAGCGAAACGCATAAAGGGTATATACAAAATTGGGAAGCAACGCGACAAATCCGCCCATTAACGCCGATTTACCCGCTAACACTCCCCAAACAAGCCAAACTACTAACGCACTCACAAGTGCTACTACGCCCTGCAAATAAATAAACTTCAGTGCTTTGGTTCGTAAAGGTTTTGCTAAAGAATTTGCCACAAAAATAATCAACCTTCACGATGCACAATGAAACAGGGTACAAAAAACTGGCAAAATTATACTTATTTTTGCCAGATTTGCAACTTGAAAGCCGTTTATTTATAGGCTTTTGGAAGGTGCATAAACAGGCTTTAAACCGTGATTTTTATGCAAAATTTAAGGTATTTTTAGACTATTAGTTAATATTAATGAAATGTATATCGAAAATTAATATAACGTTAATTGATTTTCTCTAAAATACCGTCAAGTTCATCAAGAGAGGTATACGAAATAACCAGTTTACCTTTGCCTTTCTGATTGTAGTTAATTTCAACTTTAGCCCCTAAGTTTTGAGCAAGCTGCTGTTCTAACTGCAATACATCTGGATCTTTTTCTTTTGGTTGCGCTTCAGGCTTAGGTTCAAGCACTGAACGCACTAGTTTTTCTGTTTCACGTACGGTAAGCGCTTTTGCGACTACGATACGCGCAGTGGCCGACTGATCTTCACCATCAAGTGCTAATAAACAGCGGGCATGACCCATTTCAATGTCGCCGTGTTCTAGCAAACGTTTAACATCTTCATTGAGATTATTTAAACGCAGCAAATTAGTTACGGTTGTACGTGATTTACCTACCGCATCAGCAACTTGTTGATGTGTCAGCTCAAATTCGTTCAATAAACGGTCAAGAGCAACCGCTTCTTCCATCGCATTTAAGTCTTCACGTTGAATATTTTCAATTAATGCTATGGCAACAGCCGCTTCGTCAGGCACTTCTTTGATTAAACAAGGAACAACTTCTAATTTAGCAAGTTGTGCCGCACGCCAGCGACGTTCACCGGCAATAATCTCGTAGCTATTATGTGCAATTGGACGCACCACAATTGGCTGAATCACCCCTTGTGCGCGGATTGAAGAGGCCAGTTCTTCAAGTGCCTCTTCTGACATGTCTTTACGCGGCTGATATTTTCCTGGATGTAAGAATTCAATCGGGAGTTTTTGTAGTTCACTTGGCGGCGTCGCTTTTGCAGATTCATTAACACCGTCAGTTTGCGCGACTGATTGATCTTGAACATCCTGCGCTTTTGGTTTTGCAGATGTTAACAGGGCATCCAAGCCGCGCCCTAAACCACGTTTTTTAGGAGACATTCATTTTCCTCAGAAATTAAGCAACGGCCTGACTTTTTTTCTCTTTACGACGCAGCATTTCTCCGGCTAATGCAAGATATGCTTTAGCACCACTTGATGCGCGATCGTAGTACATTGCAGGCGCACCAAAACTTGGCGCTTCAGCTAAGCGTACATTACGAGGGATTACCGTACGGTATACTTTTTCACCAAAATGTTGTTTTAATTGGTCAGACACGTCATTTGCTAGACGATTACGCGGATCGTACATGGTTCGCAAGATGCCTTCAATTTCTAATTTTGGATTTACTAATTTAGCAAGCTGCGTGATGGTATCCATCAGCGCTGTTAAACCTTCTAATGCAAAATACTCGCATTGCATAGGTACCAATACCGAGTCTGCTGCGGCCATTGCATTTACCGTTAACATGTTTAACGAAGGAGGGCAGTCAATAAAGATAAACTCGTACTGGTCTGCTACTTTTTCAAGCGCATTGCGCAAGCGAATTTCTCGCGCGTACATTTCCATAAGCTTCACTTCAGCAGCAGTTACGTCGCCATTTGCTGCAATTAAGTGATATTCGCCAGAGGTTTCTTTGATAACAACTTCATCGAAAGGTTTTTCTTCAACAAGCAGATCGTAAGTAGTGGCAATTTCATCGTATTTGTCGACGCCGCTACCCATAGTCGCATTACCTTGTGGATCGAGGTCGATTAACAGCACTTTACGCTTAGTAGCAGCCATTGACGCTGCTAAATTTACCGCAGTGGTGGTTTTGCCAACCCCACCTTTTTGGTTTGCAATTGCAATGATTCTAGCCACGGTGTCCCCTAACAAATTAGTTCTTTTTTAGAATTATTAAATGCCTTTCGGCATCCAGCTCAGGCACTGTTAATACTACTTTATCTTGGTATTCAATCGAGGCCGGTAATTGGTCAATTTCTTGTTCAGGAAATTGCCCTTTTAGCGCAATAAAACGACCAGAGTGATCCACTAAGTGCTGACACCAGTCTACCATATCTTGCAAAGATGCAAAGGCACGACTTAAAACGCCATCAAATGGTTGTTCTGGTTGATATTTTTCAACGCGAGATTGCACCGGAGTAATATTTTTAAGCTTTAAATTTAGCTTAACTTGATTTAAAAAACGAATGCGTTTGCCAAGGCTATCTAATAACACAAATTGTTTATCAGGATGAGCAATTGCTAACACCACACCTGGTAAGCCAGGGCCTGTACCAACATCAATATAGTGATTGCCGTCTAAATGCGGTGCCACAACCAGTGAATCAAGAATGTGTTTAACCACCATTTCTTGTGGATCTCGAACAGATGTTAAGTTGTAAGCTTTATTCCACTTATCAAGCATTTCAACATAACTAACCAGTTGCTGTTTTTGCGTTTCAGATAATGAAATGGATGTTTTTGCCAATAAGGCGTCTAATTTATTGCGAATCACGTAATGAACCCAGAAAGCAGCAAATCAGCACTAAGCTGATTTGCGTAATAAACCTTGTTTTTTTAAGTACACTAATAATAGCGAAATTGCTGCAGGTGTTATACCTGAAATTCGTGATGCTTGGCCGATAGTAGTTGGACGTACATCAGTTAACTTGGCAACAACCTCATTTGATAAACCCGATACCTTGCTGTAATCAAAATCAGCTGGCAATAAGGTATTCTCATGGCGTAATTGCTTATCGATTTCGTCTTGCTGACGTGCAATATAACCTGCGTATTTAATTTGAATCTCAACTTGCTCATGCGCTTGTGCATTATTAGTTTCAGGTGCTAAGCCGTCAATCGCAACCAGATCGTTGTAACTCACTTCAGGGCGCTTAACCAGATCAGCAAGACTTGCTTCACGCGTTAATGGCATTTTCAGTAAGGCATTAACATTTTCAAGTGCAGGGTGATCTTTATGGATCCACGTATCTTTTAAGCGTTGAGACTCAAGCTCCATCACTTCGATCTTTTCATTGAATGCCTGCCAACGTGCATCGTCAACTAAACCAAGTTCACGGCCCTTTGCTGTTAAGCGTAGATCGGCATTGTCTTCGCGCAATAATAAACGGTATTCAGCACGACTTGTAAACATGCGGTACGGTTCTTTTGTACCAAGCGTTGCTAAGTCATCAATCAGTACACCTGTGTATGCTTCATCACGGCGTGGTGTCCAAGCATCTTTACCTTGCACTTGTAACGCAGCATTCATACCTGCAATTAAGCCCTGTGCGCCGGCTTCTTCATAACCGGTAGTACCGTTAATTTGGCCGGCAAAGAATAAGCCATTAATAAACTTAGTTTCTAAAGATTGCTTTAAATCACGAGGATCGAAGAAATCATATTCAATTGCATAACCAGGACGGCAAATATGGGCATTTTCAAAGCCTTTAATCGATCTTACGATCTGCATTTGCACATCAAACGGTAAACTTGTCGAAATACCATTTGGATATAATTCGTGTGTAGTAAGGCCTTCCGGCTCAACAAAGATCTGGTGCTTGTCTTTGTCTGCAAAACGCATGATCTTATCTTCAATCGATGGACAATAACGTGGGCCAATGCCTTCAATTACACCAGCATACATTGGTGAACGATCAAGGTTATTGCGAATAACGTCATGCGTTTTTTCATTAGTGTAAGTGATATAGCAAGGGATCTGCGTTGGGTGATCAGATTGTTTGCCCATAAATGAGAACACTGGTGTTGGCGTATCACCTGGTTGAGGCTGCATTACTGAAAAATCAACAGTACGTGCATCAATACGTGGCGGCGTACCTGTTTTTAAACGATCAACACGGAATGGTAATTCACGTAAACGCTTAGCAAGGGCAATAGACGGTGGATCACCAGCACGACCACCGCTAAAGTTTTCCATACCAATGTGAATTGTACCACCTAAGAAAGTGCCTACAGTTAAAACCACGCTTGGCGCTTCAAACCTAAGCCCCATTTGAGTTACAACACCTTTTACGGTATCGCCATCAACGATGAGATCATCACACGATTGTTGGAAAATGGTAAGGTTTTCTTGGTTTTGCAAAGTTTGCTGAATTGCTTCTTTGTAAAGCTTTCTGTCAGCTTGTGCTCGTGTAGCACGCACCGCTGGGCCTTTAGAAGAATTAAGCGTTCTAAATTGAATGCCACCTTTATCGATCGCTTGTGCCATAGCGCCACCTAGTGCATCGATTTCTTTAACCAAATGGCCTTTACCGATCCCACCGATCGCAGGATTACATGACATTTGACCTAAGGTATCAATATTATGAGTCAACAGTAATGTTTTCATTCCCATGCGTGAAGAAGCGAGTGCTGCTTCTGTACCAGCATGTCCACCACCAACAACAATAACGTCAAATTGTTCATGAAATAGCATGTAAAGGATCCTGCGTAATATCCGAGTTAGATTTTGAAAGGATGCGTATTCTACCTAGAAATTCTAAGAAGTGAAACGATTAAATAATGAACACGATATAAAGAGCTGATCTAATATAAAATAAATGATCTTTAGAAAGATCTTGTTATTTTTATTATATAGTAGCCCTGTTTCTGTTGATAACTCTAACTACAACTTTACTTTCAGTAAGTTAAGTCAGATCAATTGATGTTGATATGATCGGATCAAGTACTTTAAAAGCACTGATCAACTTGCCTAGTTATCAACATATCGATCAAGTGAAAATTCTATCCAATGCATAATCATCTATAAATACAAGGTTAGATCAAGGGTTATCCACAATTCGATCTAAATATATTAAAAATTGTGAATAACCTTTTCATATGATCAATAGCCTAGTGCTGTGATTATAGCTTGGCTAACAACTGCGGAAGCCAAGCCAGTGCAATATCTTCAGGTAATTCTTCCGATTGGGCGTCAACTTCTAAGCGATCGACAAGCTTTACAGCGCCTTTATTAGCTAGGTGTTGATCTAGCTCTTTCGCTGCCTGATTAAATTGATCGTAGCTAGAATCGCCTAAACCGATTACCGCATATGTTAGATGTGTAAGTTGTTCTACTTCAGCTAAATCAGACGCAAAGCTTTGAATGTTATCTGGTAACTCACCTGCACCATGGGTTGAAGTGCATATTAACCAAGCATTATCTTTGATCTCTGAAAGTACAGGATGCTCGTGCACAGTGGTATGAATGTCATGTTCTACTAACGCCTCTTGGATCTGTTCTGCGACATATTCTGCCGAACCCATTTGGCTACCAACAATAATGCTTAGATTTTTCATGATGAGTTGATCAGGTATTTTTCTCGATCTTAAGGTATAAATAGCTTAGTTAAAAGATCTTATTCACAGTGGATAGAAATAGTTTGTTTGTTTAATCAACATATTTTGTTTAGGTTGTTGTTATTACGTGTTTTTTATTATTTAGAATGTTTTAATAAATTTGAGATCAATCTGTGTAAAACTCGTTGCTAACCTCTTTATTACTCTTTAACAAAGACTATATAAATCCATTTAGCATTGATTAAAACATCAAGTTTAAGCACGTTGTGGATAGATCTATTCAATGCAGATCGAGATCGGCTTTTTTATTAGATCTAACTAATTGGTTTTAAGATCCAAATATTCTAAAAACTGTCGATCTTTTAGCATGACCAATCGAAGTTTGATCTGTTTTTTCGATCGCATTGTGACAAAATGGCAATATGTAATATCAATATTGGTGATATGTAGTGATTGATTTTTATCGGATCAAAGAAGGTGAGTTTGTTCGTTTGGTTGAAACTGGCTCTATGACAGATTTTATAGCGCAAGAATCGAACCTGGAGGCGAATAAGTATCACTTATTTGCGATTAATACGCAAACAGGAAAGGGTTATACCATTCGCCAAGCGAGGGTAGATGAGCTTAGATCATGGCGCTTAGATCGCCTTGCAATGTTATTAAAAAAGCTCGGGCAGGGCAGTTTTCAGGTTAGAAACTTATAAGAAGTTGGTTGTTTATTGCAACGTTTGAGGTGTTGAGAGGGAGGTTTTAGGATTGTTCGAAACATTATATTCTTACTTCCCTGTATTTTGATAAAGCCCATCCATGGGCTTCATGTCACTTTTCTTTGCTTCGCCAAAGATAAAGTAACCAAAAGAAAGGCGACCGCGAAATCAAACTGATCCTCACAACAAATTTGAATTTTATGATAAACGCCATGAATCGATATCCCTATCTCAGCATGGCTTACTCGACTCGCTACGCTTCCTGTTTCGTATTATCAATTCAAATTTGCTGTTCGTGTTTGATTAAAGCGCAATGAAAGTCAGCTGCAATTTAAATAAAAGCTTATAATGTTGATATATTTGTTAATTTATTAATCTATATTTTCACATATTGCTTATTTAAAACTCGAACATTTATTCATTTGAAATGAGATCTTTTTTAGGATCATATATATAAACAGGATTTCGATTGAATTTTTTATAGCCCTTTAATGATGTTTTATAAATATTTAATTTATTGCTTGAGCCTCTAACTTTATTGTCATAGAGTGCTTTATAGAGATATGTATAACCATCTAACCATTGTGGTATCACACATACTTTCCCATAACCTAGCCTAATCTTAAAACTCGCATAATTATTAGATTTATTTTGGGAAACTTGTAACTCAGACCAAGTGAAATTTCCTTTACCAGGAACATTTATACCATCTTCAAAAAGAGTGATTACTTCTTTATGTCTATCTCTAAATCTAATTGCGGCTTTACCAAAATAAAAGAAAACAATAACCGCATAAGTAATAAATAGGATTAGATTGCTATTTGATTGATTCAATAATCTATAAACTGTATCTGCAAAGATAAAAATCAAAATTATCGAAGTAAATAAATAACAATAAAAATATCCAATAATTGTTATTTTAATCCCTTTAAACGTATGAGTCTTGCTACCTAGTTCTTTTTGAGTTTCTTTTAACGGTTCCTTATCATGAAGTAGGATAATGCTTTCGTTTGATATTTTCTTAAATGAAATTGCTAGTTTTACTAAAATTATAAATAAGATGACTAATGTGATTATTTTTGCTGAAAAGTCACTTATAAAAATTGATAACAAGCTTGATATTGGTGGTGTTACAGCAATAATAACTTCATCCAAAAAGTACGGTAGAAGTTCAATTGCAAATATGATTAAGCTTGTAAGTAAAATTCCTTTTTTAGCTTTCATAAAATTTTAGATAAGAATATTATTTATAAAATATTAACATCTCAATTCAATTAAACAGAGAATTAACTTGTTTCACATAAGAGACTTATTTCTTGCGAATCAATTTGATCAGAGTCGCAGGTTCAAGTTTCTAAATTTGGTTACTATAGGCTAATTTTACTTTTCCACTTCAGGTGTTTGAAAACCTGTTCCGTTTTAATCAAACCCGAGAACCTGATTTTAATTGATAATGTGAGACAGGAAGCGGAGCGAGTCGAGCAAGCCATGCTGAGATAGGGAAATCGATTTATGGCGCTTATCTTAAATTAAAATCTGATTAGAGGACAAAGTTTGATTTTTACGGTCGCCTTTCTTTTACGAAATACATCCCTGTATTTCTCCCTGCGGGCCAGCTTTGCTGTTCAAATTTATTCCCTATAAATTTGTGGTTATTTTATCTTTAGCGAAGCACTAATTTGTCTGGAAAAAATTAGAATGCCGTAGGCAGTCTTTAGATGGAAAGAGGGAGCTTGTAATAAAGAAAAGTGACATGACCCCATGGAAGGGGTTATTAAATACATGGAGGTAAATGTATGATTATGAATGCTGTTGTTGCGACTAGATGCCTATTTTCTTGGGGCACGCGATAAGAATCAGTTTAAACCCTCATTCTTCCCATTCAACCACATCAAAAGCTTTTCTTGCTTCCACCAGCGTGCAGTCGGTCTGGCTAATAAGCTGCTGTTGTGTGATATTTGGATTGTTTTTAACGATTTCAACTAAGTCAGTTATTAGCGGTCTTGGCTGATTACTTTTAAGTGTTTCAATCACCCATTGCCAGCTGGGTTCTTCGAATGATTGTGCTTGTTGGATGATGTTTTGAAATTGCGGCCAATCACCTTGTAGTCGCCAGTGTCGTGAGCGGCCTTTACGATTTAACTGAGCGCCGGATGATTTGATCAGTGCTTTTAATTCGTTAGCTTTTTCAATACGGCGAACAAAGCTGTTTAATTGAGTATCAAGCATTGAAGAGTTACAAATTAGTATTGAATTAGCGGGTTGAGATATTGATATAAGCTCAATAAGAGGTCATTTCGCAACTGGTGTTTTACAGTCTTTGTAGCGAATGCTGAAATCTCGAAAAATGATTAGTGATGCTGAGTTATACCCAGCATCTGAAACCTCAATTCTATAACCTAATTTATCATTTACCGATACAGAATGAGCTGAATATTTTGCCAAGCAAATCATCAGAGGAGAATTCACCGGTGATCTCGTTGAGATATTGCTGGGTTAAACGTAGCTCTTCTGCCAATATTTCACCTGCAATGTGCATTTCTAACTGATCTTTGCCTGTTGATAGGTGATACGCTGCACTTTCTAAAGCATCAAGGTGACGGCGGCGTGCCATAAAGCTGCCTTCGGTAGC
Source organism: Pseudoalteromonas sp. MMG024 (assembly GCF_021654175.1). Taxonomy (NCBI): domain Bacteria; kingdom Pseudomonadati; phylum Pseudomonadota; class Gammaproteobacteria; order Alteromonadales; family Pseudoalteromonadaceae; genus Pseudoalteromonas; species Pseudoalteromonas sp. MMG024. The sequence continues at coordinate 46,301 of NZ_JAKFZO010000017.1, read as the reverse complement.
GCCTTGGAAACCCATGATTTGTTTTAAATGAGACTTAACAAGTTCCACACCTTCACCACTGTTAGCGCTAACGCTCAGTACTGGTGATTCTAGTGAATCATCAATTTGAATACTTTCGCCCGATAAATCCGCTTTGTTTCGAATAACACTGATACCCATACTTTGTGGTAATTTCTCAGCAAATTCAGGCCAAATTTTTGCAGGATCGGTTTCGTTTGTTTCGGTGCTATCAACCATAAACAATACGCGATCGGCTTGATTAATTTCTTGCCAAGCGCGCTCAATACCAATTTGCTCAACTACATCTGGACTTTCACGCAGACCTGCGGTGTCGATAATATGCAGCGGCATACCGTCAATATCGATGTGTTCGCGTAAAACGTCGCGTGTGGTGCCGGCAATATCAGTAACAATGGCAGCTTCACGACCAGCAAGGGCATTAAGTAAGCTCGATTTACCTGCATTAGGGCGACCAGCAATTACTACGCGCATACCTTCACGCATAATTGCACCTTGCTTGGCTTGTGCTGTTACGTTGTCGAGCTGTTCGATTATCGCGTTAAGGTCGTTGGCGACTTTACCATCTGATAAAAAGTCGATTTCTTCATCGGGGAAATCTATGGCAGCTTCAACATACATGCGCAGGTGAATAACTTGTTCTACTAGCGTGTCGATATGTTTTGAAAATTGCCCCTGCAGCGAGTGTAGAGCGCTTTTGGCTGCTTGCTCTGAATTGGCATTAATTAAATCTGCAATCGCCTCAGCTTGGGTTAAATCCATCTTGTCGTTTAAGAATGCACGCTCACTGAATTCACCTGGTTTAGCTAAACGTACACCGTCAATTTGCGTGATTTCGCGCAGCAGCATATCAATAATTACTGGGCCACCATGGCCTTGTAGTTCAAGTATGTCTTCACCAGTAAAAGAATTAGGGCCTTTGAAGTAAAGTGCTATACCTTGGTCGAGTTGCTCACCCTGTAAGGTATTAAACGATAGGTAGTCGGCATAACGTGGCTTTGGGCATTTGCCTAAGATTTTTTCAGCAACCTGTTGTGACAGTTTGCCTGAAACACGAATAATGCCAACGCCGCCTTTGCCTGGCGCTGTTGCTTGTGCAACGATGGTATCTTGATTAAACATAGAGATGAGTTGATAGCTTTAGTTACTTATATTGTAACTGGCGTGCATAAAAAAGGCGACACACTGTGCCGCCTTTCATTTATTTAGTTCGGTTTATGATTTAACCGAGATACCTTTCTTTTCCATGCCTTTGTAGATGTATAGCATCTGAGCAATTGAAATTAAGTTAGATACTAGCCAGTACATTACAAGACCTGATGGGAACCAGATAAAGAATACTGAGAACATTACAGGCATCCAAGTCATCATTTTCTGCTGCATTGGATCAGTAACCGTCATTGGCTGTAGCTTTTGCATTAGGAACATACTTGCACCAAATAGAATTGGTAAGATGAAGTATGGGTCCATTGCTGCTAAGTCATTTAGGTATAAAAATTCAGTGTGACGAATTTCTACTGATTCCATGAATACATAGAATAAACCTAGGAAGATTGGCATTTGTAGCAATAGTGGGAAACAGCCACCCATAGGGTTAACTTTTTCTTTGCGGTACATTTCCATCATTGCTTGACCCATCTTCTGACGGTCATCGCCGTAACGATCTTTAAGTGCCATAATTTTTGGCTGAAGGTTACGCATTTTAGCCATTGAGGTGTACTGGGCTTTAGTAAGTGGGTAAAGCACCATTTTTACGATAACAGTAATCGCGATGATTGCTAAACCTAGGCTACCAATTAAGCCATATAACCACATTAGTAATGAGTGTAGTGGCTGTGAAATAAACCATAGCCAGCCGTAGTCTACGGTTAGGTCTAAGTCTGTTTGTAACGCTTCAAGCGTAGCTGAATCTTTAGGACCCATATAATAAGTAGAGCTAATTGTATGTGTGCTATTTGCTGCAACGTTTTCTAGTGGACCTTTTAAACCGATAATAACTGAATTATCGCTGCGAGCCTTAGTGTAGATGTTATTTTGTTGCTCTTGGTTTGGCACCCATGCACTTACAAAGTAGTGCTGGATAAAGCTGATATAACCCGCTGTAGTGTTAATATTTAGGTCACGCTCTTTAATGTCATCAAAGCTGTACTTTTCGTAAGGCTCTTCTGCAGTACCGTAAGCTGTACCTAAATATGTTTGGTCAATCATGCCACCTTTTTCGGTGATCGAACGCTTAATTTGCGTAAATAACTGAACTTGCTTTGTTTCAGCTGTGTTGTTAGCAATTTGATATTCAACGGCAACATCGTAACGACCCGCTGTGAAAATATATGTTTTGGTATAGCTAACACCGTCTTTAACAAATGTAAGTGGTACACGTAGCTCATCACCTTTTAGCTGGTAACTTGTTTGTGCTGCTTGGTATGTTGGGCGACCGTCAGATGATGCATCTGGTCCGTGTAAACCAATTAAGCCACTTTGTGAGAAATATTGATTGCCGTCTAACACGCCAAGCAACATAAATGGGTTATCGCTATCGATTTTTTCTTTGAAGTTTAATAGCTTGGTTTCGATGATATCGCCACCAAAGGTATCAAGTTTTACAGAAAATACATCGGTTGTTACATCAATAATTTGACGTGAGTTTGCGACGTTCGCTACAGGTAAGTCGCCAGTTGATGACTGTGGAACAAAGTCATTGTTGGCAGACTGGTTTGTAGATGTTTGCGTTGTAGCACTTGTCTCGGTATTTACTTGTGGGTTGTTATCCATATTCCATTGTTGGAATAAAAGAAAACTTACCAAAAGAAAACCGATAAATAAAAACGTGCGTTGTGATTCCATAACAGCTCTTATTTCTCGCGGTGTTGTTTAAGTGAATTTTGTTTATCAGGCACGGGATCATCCCCACCTGGATGCAAAGGGTGACATTTTATAATGCGTTTCGCTGCGAACCAACTCCCTTTTACAAATCCATGTATTTTTATTGCATCTATCGCATAACTTGAACATGTCGGGGTAAAACGACAGTTTTGGCCAAGCAGTGGACTGAGTAGTTTTTGATACACCTTAATAATTAAGATCATCAGATTACTCGGCAGAGCAAATAAAAAGTGCATTTAATGAAAAAGTGCCTGATTAAAAGGTGAGCTAACTTTACCTAAATTTGCCTAGTTTTGCTATGCAACAACAGGTTTATTAGGCTTTGTTATTCGGTTTTTTTGCGTTTTTGTTTTTTTGCCAGTGATTAGGGCGTGGTTTTGGCTTATAGCCAGGTTGGCAACGCTCATTAATTTTGCGCCAAAGCTTAGTTAATTGCTTGTGTAACTCTTCGTTAGATAATTCATCAACGCCAGTTTTAACCATTAAAACAATATCAATATTGTCGAGTTGATGGCGGTTTAAGCGGAAATTTTCACGGGCAAGGCGTTTAATGCGATTACGTTGTACCGCTTTTTTAACGCGTTTTTTAGCTATGGTTAAACCTAGACGTGGATGGTCTAGATCATTTCGTTTTGCTAAAAGAGTAAAGTGTTGATTTGCTGCACGTGCAGGCTCATTGAAGATGCGGGAGTAGTGTGAGGGAGTTAACAGACGTAACTCCCTACCAAAGCGAAAGTCTTCCACTATATTAAGCAGAAAGAACCTTACGGCCCTTAGCACGACGACGTGCTAAAACTTTACGACCATTTTTAGTCGCCATACGTGCACGGAAACCGTGAGTACGTTTACGCTTAAGAACGCTAGGTTGAAAAGTTCTTTTCATAACTATATTCCATCCGATCGGTTAAAAGTTAAAACATCCTATGCAGGTCGCGATCCTGGCACAGGTGCCATTGCGAGCGCGAGATGTTATAGAGAAGCACACACAAAGTCAATAAAAAACGCACAATAGTCGCGTTAATTATAGGCATTGAATTAAAGCCGTTCTATTCTTAACAAGGTAGTTACATTTACCTTTATATAAGACGAGATCGTACTGTATTTCTCTGTTTGATCCAGCGAGGATCAATTTTAAAATAAAGTTTTCCACAATGATAGTGTAAAAATTGCGACTTTTCTTTGGAAAACTTTTATAGATCTACTTTAATCATTTTGATCAAGCTTTTTATTAATAATTTATCCACATTAATTTTTAACTAAAAAGCATTTAAAAATAATAAGTTATATATTTACCTGTGTCAGATCATAAAAAATATAAAAATCAATGTTGATGTTGTGGATAAACTAGCTTCATAATGGCAGTCTTAACTTGGATTTGATGCTTAATTTCTGCTCTATTTTGGTGAGCGGGAATATTATTGGGGGTTGCCGTGTATTTGTCGGTTTGGCAAAGCTGTCTTTACGTTTTACAAGATGAACTGCCATCACAACAATTTAGTATGTGGGTGCGTCCGCTACAGGCAGAAAGCACTGAAGATACCCTCACTATTTATGCGCCTAACCGTTTTGTACTTGATTGGGTGCGTGAAAAGTACCTAAACCGTATTAACGAGTTATTAATTGAGATTTGTGGTGACGAAGCGCCGGAATTGCGTTTTGAAGTTGGCAGTACGGTTAATATTAGCAAGCCTGCTGCACCACAAACACCAGCGCAAGAAAAAACAGCAGTTGAAGCGCCCGTTAAAAAAGAAAACAAAGCGCCTGTTGAGCCTGCACCTAAAAACATGCCTAAATCAAATATCAAAGAAAACTATACCTTTGATAGCTTTGTTGAAGGTAAATCGAACCAATTAGCAAAAGCTGCGGCAACGCAGGTTGCTGATAACCCTGGTTCGGCTTTTAACCCTGTTTTTATATATGGTGGCACAGGTTTAGGTAAAACCCACTTATTACATGCTGTGGGTAATGGCATCTTAGACAAAAAAGAGAATGCAAAAATTGTATATATGCATTCTGAGCGTTTTGTACAAGATATGGTAAAAGCGCTGCAAAATAATGCGATTGAAGAATTTAAACGTTACTACCGTAGCGTTGACGCATTACTTATCGATGATATTCAGTTTTTTGCTAATAAAGAACGTTCACAAGAAGAGTTCTTTCATACCTTTAATGCATTATTAGAAGGTAACCAACAAATTATTTTAACCTCAGACCGCTATCCAAAAGAAATTGAAGGGGTAGAGGATCGCCTTAAATCACGATTTGGCTGGGGTTTAACCATTGCGATTGAGCCACCAGAGCTTGAAACGCGCGTTGCCATCTTGATGAAGAAGGCGCAGCAAAGCCAAATTAAATTACCTGAAGAAGTAGCATTTTTTATTGCCAAGCGTTTGCGTTCTAACGTACGTGAACTAGAAGGGGCATTAAACCGCGTAATTGCCAATGCTAACTTTACCGGTAGGCCAATTACTATCGACTTTGTAAAAGAAGCGCTGCGTGATTTACTCGCGCTACAAGATAAACTAGTAACAATTGATAATATTCAAAGAACAGTAGCAGAGTACTACCGTATTCGCGTTTCTGACTTATTATCAAAACGTCGCAGTCGTTCAGTTGCAAGACCACGCCAAGTCGCAATGGCATTATCAAAAGAATTAACCAATCACAGTTTGCCTGAAATCGGCGATGCGTTTGGCGGACGAGATCATACAACCGTGCTACATGCATGTAGAAAAGTGAAGTCACTTCGTGAAGAGTCTCACGAAGTAAAAGAAGATTATCAAAACTTGATTAGAACTTTGTCATCTTAGGACGAGTACAGCATGAAAATTACTATTTCGCGCGAGCAATTTTTACAACCTTTAATGCAGGTTTCAGGAGCGATTGAGCGCAAACATACGTTACCGATTCTATCTAATGTGTTGTTAGAGGTAAAAGAAGGTGTACTTTATTTCACAGGTACCGATCTTGAAATAGAACTTGTAGCAAGTGTGGTTTTAGCTGAACCAGTAGCAGATTGTAAGCTTACATTACCGGCTAAAAAACTATTGGATATTTGTAAGAGCTTGCCTGATGGTTCTGATATCACGCTAACTATTCAAGATGCGCAAGTTTTACTTACGTCTGGCAAAAGTCGTTTTTCACTAGCGACATTAGCGGCGGAAGACTTCCCTAATTTAGAAAACTGGGACAGCGAAGTAACCCTTAACCTAACGCGTTTAGAACTTAGGAAATTACTTGAAAGTACAAGTTTTTCTATGGCAAATCAAGATGTTAGATATTATCTGAATGGTATGTCACTGGAAATCGAAAACGATGTAGTTAAAACGGTTGCAACCGATGGCCACCGTTTAGCATTAGCGCAAAAACCATTAGAAGCATCACTTAATACTCAACGTCAGGTAATTATTCCACGTAAAGGCGTACAAGAAATTATGCGCTTATTGATTGTTGACGATGAAGTTGTTGAAATTCAGTTAGGTGCTAATCATGTTCGTATTATCGACCAGGCATTTATCTTTACATCTAAATTAGTTGATGGTCGTTTCCCTGATTATCGTCGCGTATTACCACGTGGTGGCGACAAACAAATTGTGGCTAATCGCGAGTGGTTACGCAGCGCATTTGCCCGAGTATCGATTCTTTCAAACGAAAAATTCCGCGGTGTAAGGTTAAACCTTACTTCAGGCGAGCTAACGATTTCTGCCAATAACCCAGAGCAGGAACAGGCGGAAGAAACCGTAGAAGTAATGTACCAAGGCCCTGATTTAGAAATTGGTTTTAATGTGTCGTACTTATTAGAAGTATTAAATACCATTAAAACCGACGACGTTTTATTTACCTTACTTGATTCAAATAGCAGTGCATTAATTGAAGGGCAGGGCGACGAAGGCGCCATGTACGTTGTAATGCCGATGCGTTTATAGTGGTTGGAGTAAGTATAATTAAATGAGCTTAGTTACCTTTAATGTTTCAAATTTTCGTAATATTGAAGCGCTGAGCTTTGAACCCTCTCCTGAAGTTAATGTGATTATTGGAGAGAATGGCAGTGGCAAAAGTAGTTTACTTGAAGCCATTTATTTTCTGTCTCACGGTAAATCCTTCCGCACTTCTAAATTTAAAGCTGTAATTCAACATCAAAAAAATGCCATGGTACTACATGGCAAAAAGCAATTTAACAGCCTACAAATCCCTGTAGGGCTGCAAAAAGAACGCTCCGGTGATACTCTGGCAAAAGTGCATGGAAAGCGCTGTGACCGCATGGCACAGCTTGCAGAAGTGCTTCCTGTGCAAGTGATTACCCCAGAAAGTTTTGAGCTGTTTTTTGGTGGTCCAAAAGAACGCCGTCGCTTTTTAGATTTAGGATTGTTCCACGTGGAACAAGAGTTTTATTATCATTGGTATCGTTTTAATAAATTATTGAAACAACGCAATGCGCTGTTAAAGCAAAAACCACATGGATTTGAGCAACAAATTCAGTTCTGGGATAAAGAATTTGTCACAATCGCGACAAAGATAAATACACTTAGAACCACATATATAACTAGGTTATCTAACCTGTTTTTTGATAAGATAGTTAGTCAGATTGAATTATTTAAAAGTCTTACTTTTGATTTTTCTCCAGGTTGGAAAGCTGAAGATGATTTAGCTGAGCAACTGGGTAAAAACTTCGAAAGAGACGCAAAACTGGGTTACACCAGTAAAGGCCCTCATAAAGCCGATATCAACTTTTTAATTGACGGTATCGCAGTTGATAATTTTTTGTCACGGGGGCAGTTGAAGCTTTTGATGTATGCGCTAAAGATTTGTCAAAATAGCCTGATTGAAAGTGAAACAGATAAACAATCACTTTTTTTAATTGATGATTTACCGTCTGAATTAAGCAGTGAAACAAAACAAGCTGTAAGTGAGTTACTCGCTCATTCAAATTCACAGCTGTTTATAAGCGCTATTGATTACGACAGTATTTCAGCTGTGGTGGAACCTCTAAATAAAAATATGAAAGTGTTCCACGTGAAACATGGCAAACTAATAACAAGTTAATTGGAAGAAACCATGTCTGAAAATTACGATTCGTCGAGTATTAAAGTACTAAAAGGACTGGATGCAGTAAGAAAGCGTCCTGGGATGTACATAGGTGACACGGATGATGGAACGGGTCTTCATCATATGGTGTTTGAAGTCGTTGATAACTCAATTGATGAAGCATTAGCAGGCTTCTGTGATGATGTTTATGTAACTATCCACTCTGATGGTTCTGTATCGGTACGCGATAATGGTCGTGGTATTCCGACAGAAATTCACGAAGAAGAAGGTGTATCTGCAGCTGAAGTTATTATGACGGTACTTCACGCTGGTGGTAAATTCGATGACAACTCATATAAAGTATCGGGTGGTTTGCACGGTGTAGGTGTTTCAGTAGTAAATGCACTTTCTGAAAAGCTAAAACTAACCATTCGCCGTGAAGGTAAAATTCACGAGCAAATTTATAATATGGGTGAACCTGCTGCGCCATTAGCAGTAGTGGGTGAATCTGAAACAAACGGTACTGAAATCCGTTTTTGGCCAAGCTCAGAAACATTCAGTGATGTAAACTTCCATTACGATATTCTTGCAAAGCGTTTACGTGAACTTTCATTCCTGAACTCAGGTGTAAGTATCATTCTTGCAGATGAGCGTGATGAAAAGAAAGACCACTTTAAATATGAAGGTGGTATTCAAGCGTTTGTTGAATTTCTAAATACCAATAAAACACCGGTTAACCAAAATGTTTTCCACTTCACTTCAACACGTGAAGAAGACGGTATTAGTGTAGAAGTAGCAATGCAGTGGAACGATGGTTTCCAAGAAGGTATTTACTGCTTCACAAATAACATTCCACAACGTGATGGTGGTACGCACTTAGCGGGCTTTAGAAGCGCCTTAACGCGTACATTAAATACGTATATGGAAAAAGAAGGCTTTAATAAGAAAGAGAAAAGCAGTGCATCAGGTGACGATGCCCGTGAAGGTTTAACTGCGGTTATTTCTGTTAAAGTACCCGATCCAAAGTTCTCATCTCAGACGAAAGACAAGCTTGTATCAAGTGAAGTTAAATCGGCTGTAGAACAAGCAATGGGTGAAAAATTAAGTGAATACTTATTAGAAAACCCACAAGATGCGAAAATTGTAGTTACTAAGATTATTGATGCAGCACGTGCACGTGAAGCAGCACGTAAAGCGCGTGAAATGACACGCCGTAAAGGTGCAATGGACCTAGCAGGTTTACCAGGTAAATTAGCAGACTGCCAAGAAAAAGACCCAGCACTTTCTGAACTATATATAGTGGAGGGTGACTCAGCGGGCGGCTCGGCTAAGCAAGGTCGTAACCGTAAGAATCAGGCGATTCTACCGCTGAAAGGTAAAATTCTAAACGTTGAAAAAGCGCGTTTTGATAAGATGCTATCTTCGCAGGAAGTTGCAACGCTAATTACAGCATTAGGTTGTGGTATTGGCCGTGATGAATATAACCCTGAAAAGCTGCGTTATCACAGCATTATTATCATGACCGATGCCGACGTCGATGGTTCGCACATTCGTACGTTACTATTGACCTTCTTCTATCGCCAAATGCCTGAGATTGTTGAGCGTGGTTACGTATATATTGCTCAGCCACCACTTTATAAAGTGAAAAAAGGCAAGCAAGAGCGTTACATCAAAGATGATCCAGCGTTAATTGAATACTTAACAACATTGGCGTTAGATAACTCTTCGCTATACGTTAATGAAGATGCGCCTGCAATTAAAGATACGGCGTTAGAATCGTTAGTTAAAGATTATCAAGCGACCGAAACAATTATCACGCGCCTAACACGTAAGTATCCATTGAGTGTACTTAATTCATTAGTTTACTCAGCTAAAATTAATGAAGCTGATTTAGCGAACGAAGCGCATGTACGTGAGTGGACGGATAATCTAGTTGCTTACTTAACGGAAAAAGATACCGACGCAACTTTATTCACGGCACAAGTGAAGAAAGATGAAGAGCGTAACTTATTCTATCCAAATATTGTAATTCGTCAGCACGGTGTAGACCGTGAACATGTATTGAATTACGAATTCCTAACGTCTCGTGATTATTTAGCAATTGCGAAAACGGGTGAGCAAATTGGCAACCTAATTGAAGAGGGTGGCTATATTCAACGTGGTGAAAAGACCTTACAGGTTTCAAGCTTTGTTGAAGCGCTTAATTGGTTAATTGCTGAATCTAAACGTGGTTTATACATTCAACGATACAAAGGTCTTGGTGAGATGAACCCAGATCAGCTTTGGGAAACTACAATGGACCCTGAAGTACGCCGTATGTTGAAAGTAACTATTGAAGATGCGATTGCAGCTGACCAATTATTCTCGACGTTAATGGGTGACCAAGTTGAGCCGCGTCGTGAGTTTATCGAACAAAACGCGCTTAAAGTTGTTAACTTAGATGTTTAGAATATAGTGAATATTTTTCATAAAAGGGCCTAAATGGCCCTTTTTTATTGGCTGTAAATCAACAAATCGCTTAAAACCTGTTTGCTGCCGCGGTATACTGTGGCGTAATTTTTCAGATTAAAATATCAGCTAAAGCCAATGCAAAAATACGATATCAAAACCTTCCAGGGAATGATCCTAGCATTACAGGATTACTGGGCACAAAACGGCTGTACTATCGTTCAGCCACTCGATATGGAAGTAGGTGCGGGTACATCGCACCCAATGACATGTTTGCGTGCACTTGGCCCGGAGCCAATGTCTACTGCATACGTTCAGCCGTCACGTCGCCCTACGGATGGTCGCTACGGTGAAAACCCGAACCGCCTTCAACATTACTACCAGTTCCAAGTTGCGTTAAAACCGTCACCAGATAACATTCAGGAGCTCTATTTAGGCTCTTTAGAAATATTGGGTATTGACCCTCTAGTACACGATATTCGCTTCGTAGAAGATAACTGGGAAAACCCAACATTAGGTGCTTGGGGTCTTGGCTGGGAAGTGTGGTTAAATGGTATGGAAGTAACTCAGTTTACTTATTTCCAGCAAGTAGGTGGCCTTGAGTGTAAGCCTGTAACAGGTGAAATCACATACGGTATTGAACGTTTAGCTATGTACATTCAAGAAGTTGATTCAGTATATGACCTAGTATGGAACCATGCCCCAGATGGAAGCAAAGTAACATATGGCGATATTTTTCATCAAAACGAAGTTGAGCAATCGACTTATAACTTTGAGCATGCTGATGTTGACTTCTTATTTGGTTTCTTTGATCAATGTGAAAAAGAATCACAAGAATTATTAGCACTAGAAACTCCGTTACCACTTCCAGCATATGAGCGCATTTTGAAAGCGGCGCACGCATTTAACTTGTTAGATGCACGTAAAGCAATTTCAGTGACAGAACGTCAACGCTATATTCTTCGTATTCGCAACCTTACTAAAGCAACTGCTGAAGCGTATTACGCATCGCGTGAAGCGTTAGGTTTCCCAATGTGTAAAAAAAGTGGTGAGGAGAAGTAATCATGGCAAAAGAATTTTTAATTGAATTAGGCACTGAAGAATTACCACCAACACAGCTTCGTACGCTAGCGGAAAGCTTTGCGTCAAATTTTGAAGCAGAGTTAAAAGCTGCTGAGTTAAGTCATGAAGGCGTAAAGTGGTTCGCTGCACCGCGTCGTTTAGCGCTAAAAGTAGCGGCACTTGCTGAGTCTCAATCTGACAAAGTAGTTGAAAAACGTGGCCCAGCAATTTCAGTTGCATTCGATGAAGACGGAAATGCGACAAAAGCAGCCCAAGGTTGGGCGCGCGGTAATGGTATTACCGTTGAGCAAGCTGACCGTTTAAAAACAGAAAAAGGCGAGTGGCTTTTATTCAAACAAGAAGTAAAAGGTAAAGCGACTAGCGAAATTATCGTTGAGCTTGCAGCGCAAGCGCTTGCTAAATTACCAATCGCCAAGCCAATGCGTTGGGGTAATAAAACAACGCAATTTATTCGCCCAGTTAAAACATTAACAATGTTAATGGGTAACGAGTTAGTTGCGGGTGAGATTTTAGGTGTCGCATCAGATAGAACTATTCGTGGTCACCGCTTTATGGGTGAACAAGAGTTTACCATTGATTCTGCCGAGCAATATCCTGCTATTTTAGAAGAGCGCGGTAAAGTAATGGCTGATTACGAAGCTCGTAAAGCGATTATTCTTGCCGACGCACAAAAAGCAGCGCAAGCTGTAGGTGGTATTGCGGACTTAGAAGGAGACTTAGTTGAAGAGGTAACTTCGCTGGTTGAATGGCCTGTTGTACTGACGGCTAAGTTTGAAGAAGAGTTCTTAAAAGTACCTTCAGAAGCACTTGTGTACACCATGAAAGGTGACCAGAAATACTTCCCAGTTTACGACGAAAACAAAAAGTTATTACCTAACTTTATCTTTGTTTCAAACATTGAATCAAAAGAGCCTCGTTACGTAATTGAAGGTAATGAAAAGGTTGTTCGTCCTCGTTTAGCGGATGCTGAGTTCTTCTTTAATACTGACCGTAAGCGCCCGCTAATCGATCGCTTACCTGAGTTAGACCAAGCGATTTTCCAAAAGCAGCTAGGTACCATTAAAGATAAAACTGACCGCATTACCGAGCTTGCTGGTTACATTGCTGAGCAAATCGAAGCAGACGTTGAAAAATCTAAACGTGCAAGTCTACTGGCAAAATGCGACCTTATGACATCTATGGTATTTGAATTTACCGATACGCAAGGTGTTATGGGTATGCACTATGCAACGCACGACGGTGAAGATGTGGAAGTGGCGAAAGCACTTTACGAGCAATACATGCCACGTTTTGCAGGTGACGAGTTACCAAGTACAGGTGTATCAGCTGCAGTTGCGATGGCTGATAAGCTCGATACGATTGTAGGTATTTTCGGTATTGGTCAAGCGCCAAAAGGCTCTGACCCATTTGCGCTACGCCGAGCATCACTAGGTGTATTGCGTATTATTGTTGAAAAGAGCTATAACCTAGACTTAGTAGATTTAATTGCAAAAGCAAAATCGCTATTTGGCGATAAGCTTAGCAATGACAATGTTGAATCTGATGTAATTGATTTTATGCTTGGTCGTTTCCGTGCCTGGTATCAAGATGAAGGCTTTAGTGTTGACATTATTCAAGCAGTATTGGCACGTCGCCCAACTAAGCCAGCAGACTTTGACCAACGCGTTAAAGCGGTATCTCACTTCCGTGATTTAGACGCAGCAGAAGCGCTTGCAGCGGCTAATAAGCGCGTAGGTAATATATTGGCTAAGAATGAAGCAGAACTTGCTGAGACTGTTAATGAGAGCCTATTAGCTGAAGACGCTGAAAAGCAATTAGCAGAGAAAGTTGCGCACTATCAAGCGGCGTTAGCGCCAGCATTTGCAGCACGTGATTACCACACTATTTTGGCAAGTCTTGCAGATTTACGTGAAGTCGTGGATACCTTCTTTGATAACGTAATGGTTATGGCTGACGACGAAGCAGTGAAACTAAATCGTTTAACAATGCTTAGTCAGTTAAGAAGTTTATTCTTACAAGTAGCGGATATTTCACTGTTACAAAAGTAAGTAAAACGCACAGAAAAAGCCGGTGTAATCACCGGCTTTTTTATTTCACTTATTCTGTATTTAGCTTAGTTATAGCGGAAATATTCGCAACAGGTACAAAAGCCGCTTGCATAAAATTATACGATATTTAGTATAGTAATTAAGCTTAGAAAATCGCGGATAACAACAATGAAAAGAGCATCACTTTCAATTATGGCACTTGCTAGCTTGGTACTAGTTGGTTGCTCAAGCACAGACGATAGCCTATTAGATCAAACAAGTAATGTGGGTAATGTTGATACCAAACTATATCTACGTGGTGACTTTACTTTATGGGAAGCGCAAAAAGCCTATCAATTAAAACAGCAAACGGCCAATGTTTATAGCACAAAAGTTAAGTTTGGCTCAATTGGTAAAGCATACGAATTTAAAGTAGCTGACGCTAATTGGACACAAGGGTATAACTGTGGCTTTAAAAATGAAGACTTAGATAAGTTTTTAGAAGTAGGTATTCCAGTACAAGCAAACTGCGACAGTGTGTATAACTATTTTAGTTTTACGCCTTATGAGGCGGGTTGGTATGAAGTATCAATAAACTTCCGTAACAAAAGTACGCCGCTGGTAACGATTAACCAAATTTTTGAATAGGCAACTGAGCTAAATTAAACAAGCTCTTATCTTAGCTATGAGCAATAAAAAAAGGGCGTTTAAAGCCCTTTTTTTATTAAATATTTGTACGGTTCATTTTCTACTTCTTGTGCCAATAAGGTGTGATCCATAAAGCGACAAAAAGACGGGATGTCACGTGTTGTTGATGGGTCATCTGCAATCACTACTAAAGTTTCTCCGTGCTGCATTTTTCGAATTGCACCACGCACCATCATCACCGGTTCAGGGCAACGTAAGCCAATTGCATCAAGCGTGTGATCTGCATTTGAAAAGTCAGTCATGGAAAATTTAGCCCTGTTAAAAAGTAGAGGCGGAATTGTAGGTGGCTAAGCGTGTGATGTAAACCGTAGTGTTTAAAAAAGGAGTTCGGTCATATAGCTATAATAAGTAAGGATAAAGACATACACATACAGAGTCAAAAATACAATTTTTGAAAGACAATAGTTATTTTATTGAATACGTTCATTACAATATGAACAGATTTTAATACTGCCGGAAAAGGATGATAGTGTTAAAATAATACAATCAAGCAAAGGACAGCAATATGCGTTTAAAGCAATCGATACTTGTATCTCTTATATCCCAAATACAATGCATTGAATTAGAAAAGGACATTCTAAAAAAGGCTACAGCTCTCTTGATGTCGGACTCGCTGAACAATTCTCGCTAATTGAGAAGTTAAATCAACGAGAGCGTTACCCTGTCACAGTATTGTGTAAGGTGTTTAGTGTACACCGAAGTAGCTATAAATATTGGGCTAAAAGTGACACATCCCCTTCACCGGAGCAACTTCGTTTAGAAGCTGAAGTGAAAGCAATTCATAAGCTGAGCAATGGCTCTGCTGGCGCACGTACCATTGCTGGAATAATTACAAACAATGGTTATAAGTTAAGCCGTTATCGCGCTACAAAGCTGATGACCAAGTTGAATTTAACAAGCTGCCAAGTACCACAGCACAAATATAAACGTGGTGGCAATGAGCATCTTGAGATACCTAATAAACTAGATAGGAAGTTTGATGTTGTTGAGCCAAATACTGTGTGGTGCGGTGATGTCACTTATGTTTGGACTGGAAACCGTTGGGCATATTTAGCAGTTGTTATCGACTTATTTGCTCGCAAGGTTGTGGGATGGGCGATGTCATTCTCGCCTGACACCAATCTAACATTAAAAGCATTAGAAATAGCTTATGAAAGTCGTGCTAAGCCTAGCGGACTGATATTCCATTCAGACCAAGGCAGCCATTATACAAGCCTGAAATATCGTCAAAGATTATGGCGCTATAAAATCACGCAAAGCATGAGCCGTCGAGGTAATTGCTGGGATAATGCACCAATGGAGCGCTTTTTTAGAAGCTTTAAAACAGAATGGATGCCAACAGTTGGCTATCAGAATTTTAAAGAAGCTAAATTCAGTATTAGCGATTATATAAATGAATATTACAACTACGTTAGGCCGCATCACTATAATGCTGGCCTAGCACCAAATGAGTCTGAAGTAAGATATAAAGATTCTAAAACTGTGGCCAAAATTAGTTGACCACTACAGAGTGACAAAACTAAAGTAACCTTAGCGAATTTGTAGTTTGCTGAATATCCAACTCAAACTTATTCTGTATAGAATTTACACTTTATTTAATTCATAATATTTTGAATTTATTAGCTAAAACAAGGAATGTTAAAATGAAGCTTAAATATGCTTTATTGCTTTCTGCAATGTCTCTTACGCTCACCGCTTGTGGTGGGCCATCTAATAAAAATCCAAAACCACCGACTGTCGTTGTTGATACAACTCCCGATAGTTTTACATTTTCGGCGATTGAAAATGCGCCGTTAAGCGAGTGGGTTGAGTCAGAAACCGTAACCGTGACAGGTATCAATAGCGCGAGCCCCATCTCGATCGAAAATGGAGAGTTTAGTATCGACGGTGGTGAGTTTGTCAAAGATGCCGCAACCATAACCAATAATCAAACGGTGAAGATTAGGCTAAAAACACCATCTGACTATTTAGCTATGGAAACTGCAAAGCTTTTTATTGGATCGGAAGATGCGGCACTCAATGTGACGACGAAATCTCATAAGTTGTTCTTTTTAGGCTATGAATATAAGCATGGCTTTGAGCCAAGAAAATACGACGGTAAAAGTAATACTGTCGCGTTAGTTGCAGACACCAACCAACAGATAGACAAAAAACATTATTCCAGCACGGAATACACAGTGTTCAACTATCAAGGCAAAGTGCACTTTGCTTATGGTGATTCAATTTGGCATATCTCACCCGATAACAACTTAGTTACCCCAGTTATTCCACTCACCGCCGAAGGGTTTGTTGAGTCCAGGAAATTTAAAAATGAGTACCTAGGCCTGGGGGATTCATTGTTTTACATTGATAACAATCGTTTGATGTTGTTTAACTCTGTTCAAAATGAAACAACAAAATTAAGACATGCTTATCTAGAGCAGTTTGATTTGGGAAGTGATATATACAAAGAGTATGTTACACGGTTTGAGGCAAAAACTGACAATAGTATTTTGTTTACGAGTTATGGCGATGGCATCTTTAATCGTCCAGATGTTCATTATGCTTACAATGAACAAGGCGAATTACTATTTGAAATTGATAAAATTCAACGAGATAAACTTGTGTCTTTCAATGGGGCATTTTACTTTACGGTGAATAATGAATCTGGCGCGGCTATTTTCCGTTTAGATCCTTATTCGGGAGAGCAGGTGCTTGTGACTGCATTCCCAATGGCCGTAATTTCCCAACTTATTGTGGCTGATAATAGTCTTGTTTTAAATTTACATGGTATTGAGAATCCACAGGTTGTCACAATGAATAAACAGCAGTCGTTTGAAGTTTCGTATCAAGCGAGTGAAGCGTTTTACATTGTTCATTCCTCTAACAATCAGGTAATAATAGCGCCGGCGCTTGCGTCTAGCACCGCGTTAGTTGACTTGAATTTATTAACTGGCGAATTTTATCGCTTAGTTAGCGATGCATTTCCCGACACTCTGTCTGTATCAAACATCCGAAAAGTGCAGCGCCTTAATAATGATTTATTTGTACTGTTTAAACCATCAAGTAGCAATCACAGCGCATTGTATAAAGTTAGCTTAACGAGCAAAGTAGTAAATTTAGTCGCTGAAAATGCCAATGACATAGTGTTGTTTGATAATAGGCTTTTCTATTTTGATGAGAGTGACTTTTATGCGCCTACTACTGGAGGAGGTTATCAATCAATTTTGAGTTTCTCAGACAGTTTTCAGCTACAAGACTACGATGTTTTCAACAATGGGCTTTTCTTACACGTTAGAGATGGTGCGAATTCAAACTCAGCACTAGCACTGTACAAATATGATGTTACAACACAAAACTTGGTTAACATTAGTCGTAACGGCTTGTGGGGTACTGGTCATGTATTAAATGAACATCAGTACAGTTTATCGAGTTTGGAGAGTGACGAGTTGCTCACCTTTAAGCTAGGTTTAAATTCGTTGTTTTTTAGTGGTTCAAAATTAGCTGAAGATTATGCTTTTACTGCCAATAATACTTGGCAGGCAGAGTTAAAAAATTATAAAAATGATGAAATATTAGATCTCTACAACCATGAAAACAGCCGCTTCGCAAATGCCACTGTGATTGAGGATAACTTGTACTATACCACTGTAGAAAAATTATCAGATGAGCAACTAATTCACCAATTATGGCGCTCTGATGGCACCAGTGCAGGGACTAATAAAGTCACTAACTTCTTGCTTGCAAGTTCGCAAGATAATGACAACGAAACCATGATAGTGACACGCTATAATGAAGATGCTTATCAACATGGTGATATTCGTACGCATTTTACAAAAACGCACCTCTTCGTTTTTGTAAATCAAATAGATAATTGGACTTGGACAACACAAGTGTGGTCGATATCACTTGCAACTGGCAGCATAACTAAATTAGAAGAGCAAATTGATGTGGATTTTAATGACGCTCGTTTAGTTCAAATTAATGCAAATACGGATAGTTCACAGATTTACTATAGGTATGCCAATGGCAAACTGAAATTAAGTAATGGCACTAAAGAGGGAACGCGAGAAAGGTTTGAAAATAAAGTTAGTTATTACATTAGAGATGTAACAGAGCCAGCAAAGTTAAAAAATACAATATTTGAAAAAGGTACGCTAACGCTTGTAAGTAAAGTAGAAGGCGGAAACATGCCTTTATACATACACCGTATTACGGATAGCTCTGAAGACAAGTTTGAAATTGCACCTCAATGTGATGTTAGTCACGGCGTTTTAGTCAGTGAACACAACAAAGTCGTGTTACTTTGCCAAGATGCCAGCGACAACTTAAGTTTGCTTTCTGTTGATAGCCAGGGTGAATCAAGCTTTATTGATCTAAATGTAAAATACACAGCGTCGCATTACGATTTGAATAATAGTTTTCAGGTAAAAGTCTTGGCAAATAAGCTTTATTTGAAACTTTCTGTTTCGGAGAGTTTAGCTGGTGTAGCAAAAACATATCACACGCTAGTTTCAGTTGATTTAGCAACAAACCAAGTACAACAACTTATGAATGCAGATAAAAAAGATGCATTTTATATTTTATTTATCGAGAGTGATGATAAAAATGCTCTTTACCTACAGTCGCTTAGATATAACAAACGAAAGAGCAGTTATAACTATCACGAGGGGACTGTGTGGCAAATAAGAGACAAAGACCACCAGTTAAATAAATTGTGGCAGGGTGAAATAGTTCATCGTACTGTTGTTTCGCTCTAGTTTAAAATTCGTAGGAGTATGGTTAGCACCAGACTTAGGTAGTCTAAGTACATTTTCTACTGACTCATTAGCACGCTAGAAACTTAACTGTTAGTTGAGTTGGCAATACGGACTAGTTAATAAGCACCTTTAGGGTCACTTAATAGGTGCTTTTTTAAGCTTATTTAAAGTTACCCATAAAAAGGCGATGCTCTTTCGAGACAGCGCCTTATCACCAAGAATAAATCTATTCGCTCAATACCTGATGTATTCGAAAATAGGTGAGAATACTCATTTAAATAGAGAACTTAATCAAATACAATGGTTTGAATTTATTAGTAAAAACAAGGAATGTTAGAATGAAGCTTAAATCGGCTTTGTTGCTTTCTGTTATCTCTCTCGCGATCACAGCTTGTGGTGGCTCTTCAAATGATAAACCTAAACCACCAACTGAAGTTGTTGATAGCATTCCAGACAACTTTACATTTACGACGGTTGAAAATGCTCTGTTAAATAAATGGATTGAATCTGAAGCTATTACAATTTCAGGTATTAACACTGCAACAGCAATTTCGATTGAAAATGGCGAATATCGTATTGATGGAGGGGAGTACCGTAGTAGCAGCTCAACAGTGAATAACGGTCAAAAAATTTCAGTTAGGACCATGGTAAATGAATACTCAGAGACGAATACAACTGTTGTCAATATTGGCTCGGTAGAGGGGCTATTTAAGGTTAAGAGTCCCCATATAAAACTGATTTTTACAGCAGAAGATCAAGAGTTTGGGAATGAGTTGAGAGTTTCAAACTTCGTTGAAAATACTCCGCAATTAATAAAAGACCTAACTAAAAACAAATCATCAGGATATATCAAGCAACAAAAAGGCGTCATCTATAAGAATAGTTTCTATTCATCCAACTCAGGCGCATTAATAAAATTTGACTTGGTAACAAAACAACTCAGTACAGTACTGGATTTACAAGATTTAGGTATTTCTTCATCCGTGAGAGGCGGCGATATTGATATAGATCCTGGCGCATTATATGGCAGCATTCTTAATGATGTGCATATTGCAGATAACGAACTGCGTTTTAGAGCGGGTTACAATACTCCCTATGGAACATCAACAACTTTATATAAGACTAATGGCACCTCTATACGCCAAGGAACAGAAAAGTTACTTGATAAGTTAAGTAAAATCGAAAGTTCTAACGAAGGTTTGTTTTTACTTGATAAACACGTTTCGCTAAAACAAATTATCGATACAGATTATTTAAATTATGATGACAGGTACCCTGAGCTAAACGTTACTAACATTGCTAACGAAACGGCCGAAAGTTTATTTTCTATTAAATTCCAGAGGGCCAGAGACACTGAAAGTTCAGAACTTTTTCGGGTCGATAATCAGCTCTACTTCGGAGTAGGTTATTATGCTAATCGATATGATGAGCTGTGGACTACAAATGGTACTGAAGCTGGCACATTCAAAGTTAGTGTGCCTGTAAATGAATTTAAAATTATGGGTGTTGTTGGAAATGCGCTCATTTATAGTTCTGATAAGGCAATTTACTCCTTAGATAACATAACAGGCGAGCATTCTTTGATTATTTCATCTGAGCATGGCCTTGGAATAGAAGAAACAGCAAATGTAGGAGGCACAATTGTTTGGGCTAATAGCCAAAATGAAATTTGGTTCTTAGGTGGTCCAAATACGTCACCGGTTTTAGTAACCACGCTTTTAGAAAACGAAAAGCCTAATTATAGTCTTGAGGCTAGATTACTTGGTGAGCGTGTAACATTGCGTTGGAATCAAGTGCTAGTGAGCTTTGAGCATGAAGGTAACAGCATAAAAAATGCTGAAACATTCATGATAGAAGATTTAAGTGCCGATCTGACTGAATTTCAACATGTATTTCAACTTGGTCAGCGTCATTACTATTTAGCCAAAAATCAAAGTGGTGATAGTCATACTTGGATATCTGATGGCACATTAGCAGGAACACGAGTATTACCTGGAGCACTTTCAAATTTATATAAGGGTTATCCAGTTGTTGATGATGAAAATCAAATAGCCTATTTTATGTCGCTTACAGACCAGCAAATGAGTCTTTATGCCTTTGACTATCAAAATATTGAGCTTGCATATGAATTTAAGGGAAGTATTGCTGAACTCGAAAAAGCAGGTGCATGTATTAATGATTTAGCGGTTGCTAGCAATCAGGTGCATACATATTTATGCTCTGGTTTGGGTTATAACCTTACTAAAATAACTAGCACTGATGGCACTGCGCAAGGCACCATAGAGAAAGAGGTTAATGGGATTTCATTGTTTGACATCCCCAAGCGCTACCGACATGAAATTGATGGCAAAATTTATTACAGATCATTCTCAGATATAATTGAGTTTGATGGTAGTAATGAAAAAAGTGTGCTTCAAGACAATAAAATTTATGGACACACAGACGAACTGTTTAAGTCAAAAAATGCACTTGTCTATAGTGATGGCAATGTAATATTTATATTTGATTACCAAACAAAAAGTGCACCTTTGAAAATATCTGATTCTTACTCTTTATATGAATGGCCATACACAAATCGATATTCTGAAAATATTTTCTTCACAAGAAAAAATGAAGAGTTTACAAGAGATAACACACTTGTTGATCTTTTCGTAATGAATGACCAAACCAAACAAGAGGTAAAGCTTAAAGAGAATATAAAGCCTTCGGATTATTGTAGCTACACCCACTGTTATAAAAGACACCTTTTTAACAGAGTTAAAAACTTGCTTTACTTTATCAATGATAGTACTCAGATATGGCGAACCGACGGCACAGAAAGTGGCACGAAACAAATACTAGATATTTCAAACTTAGAGGGAGATATCGAAGTGTTTGGACTGTCGGGTATTGATTTTGCGAGATTGAATACAGAATTATTCAGAATAGAAAACGGCGAGCTGACCTCTATTGGTGATCTTGGTGAGAAATTTAGTTACAAGTTGGTAAATCAGCGAATTTACTTAATTTCAGACACATCTCTGTGGACTATTAATATACAAGGTAGTGAAAGTGAATTAGTAAATCTAACAGAGACATTAAAATTAAACCGGTTATCAAAAGACCATATTCACCAAGTAAGCGGTGATGATATTGTATTTTTCGCATCTCCGAATAATCAATTTGGCTATCAATTATGGTATACAAGTGGCACTACTGAATCGACGAAATTGCTTTCTGGCGATTTAAAAATAAACGACAGAGTTATAGGTATTATTAAAGAGTAGTGCCTCAACTTTCGAGATAAAAACAAAAGCCCCACATAAGAATGGGGCTTTTTAGTTCAACACAGTAGAAAACTAGTTGTCAGCGCATAAAAAAAGGCGCTGCTCTTTCGAGACAGCGCCTTATCACCAAGAATAAATCGGTTTTTGTTTAAATCTTACGGGCGTTCAAAAATAGTTGCGATGCCTTGGCCTAAACCAATACACATTGTTGCAAGACCATATTTTGCGTCTTTGTCTTCCATAAGATTAATAAGCGTTGTGCTGATACGTGTACCTGAACAACCAAGTGGGTGACCAAGTGAAATTGCACCACCGTTTAGGTTAACTTTTGCGTCAACCACATCAGTTAAACCTAAGTCTTTCAGTACCGGTAAAGCTTGTGCCGCAAATGCTTCATTAAGCTCTGCTACATCAATATCATCAATAGTTAAGCCTGCAGCTTTTAAAGCCTTTTTAGAAGCTGGAACAGGGCCGTAACCCATAATTGATGGATCGCAACCAGCAACACCCATGGCTTTTACTTTTGCACGAATAGTTAAGCCAAGTTCGTTAGCTTTTTCTTCGCTCATAATAAGCATTGCAGATGCACCGTCTGAAAGCGCTGATGATGTACCAGCTGTTACAGTACCATTTGCTGGGTCAAACACAGGGCGAAGTTGTGACAGGCCTTCTACAGTTGTTTCAGGACGAATAACTTCATCGTCTTCAACTAAAATCATTGCACCGTCAGCATCGTGGCCAGTAATCGGGTAGATTTCATTTTTGAAACGACCTTCAACGGTTGCTGCGTGAGCGCGTGCATGCGAGCGTGCTGCAAACTCATCTTGTTGCTGACGAGAGATGCCGTGCTGCTTACCTAGGTATTCAGCAGTTAAACCCATCATGCCTGCAGCTTGTGCTACTGATTTTGATAATCCTGGGTGGAAATCCACACCGTGGTTCATTGGTACGTGACCCATGTGTTCAACACCACCAACTAGATAAACATCACCACAGCCAGTCATAATTGCACGTGCTGCATCATGTAATGCTTGCATTGATGAACCACATAAACGGTTAACCGTAGTGGCTGGTACGCTGTGAGGAATACCTGCTAACAGCTGCGCATTACGCGCAACGTTAAAGCCTTGTTCTAGGGTTTGTTGCACACAACCCCAGTAGATATCATTAATATCAGCTGGATTTAAAGCAGGGTTACGTTCAACTAACCCTTTCATTAGTTGTGCACTTAAATCTTCGGCACGTACGTTTCTAAAAACACCGTTTTTAGAACGACCCATAGGTGTACGAATACAATCAACAATTACTGGTGTTTTCATATTATGCACCCTCTACTGAATAAAATTGACGACCTTCTTCTGCCCACTGACGCGTGATATCAGAAACTTGGTAAATCGCACCTAAGTGTGCGTATTGATCCGCTTTTGCTACAAAGTTAGCTAACCCAATTTGGTCTAAATAACGGAAAGCACCACCTCTGAATGGAGGGAAGCCTAAGCCGTAAATAAGCGCCATATCTGCTTCTTGTGGTGAAGCAACAATGTTTTCTTGTAAACACAGAAGTACTTCGTTCAGCATAGGGATCATACAACGGTCGATGACTTCTTCTTTGCTAAACTCCTTAGGTGCATCGCAAATAGTGCTTAGTAGCGCAATTGCATCTGCATCTTTTGCTTTCTTAGGCTTACCTTTACGGTCAGGTGCATATTGGTAAAAACCTTTACCGTTCTTCTGACCAAAACGACCTTCTTTAACAAGCAGTGCAACAGGATCTTTTTCTTGTTCAGCCATACGCTCAGGGAAACCGTCTGCCATTACACCTGTACAGTGATTTGCTGTATCAAGACCAACAACATCAAGTAGGTAAGCAGGGCCCATTGGCCAGCCAAACACGTTTTCCATTACTTTATCTGCTTTCGCAAAATCAGCACCTTCAACCACTAATTGGTTAAAACCGGCAAAGTAAGGGAAAAGAACACGGTTTACAAAGAAGCCAGGGCAGTCATTTACAACAATCGGTGACTTACCAAGTTTTAATGCGTAATCAACAACGGCATTAATGGTTTCGTCAGATGTTTTTTCACCGCGAATAATTTCAACTAGTGGCATACGGTGAACAGGGTTAAAGAAGTGCATACCACAGAAATTTTCTGGTTTTTCAAGTGCACTTGCTAATTCATCAATACGAATTGTTGAAGTATTTGATGTTAGCACTGTGCCTTCAGGCATGTCTTTTTCTAGTTGAGAAAGAACAGCTTGTTTAATCTTTGGATTTTCAACAACCGCTTCAACAATGATGTCTGCTTTTTTAACATCGTCATCGCTTAGCGTTGGTTTGATTGCGCCTAAAGTTGCAACCATTTGCTCAAGCTTCATATGACCGCGTTGAACTTTATTGCCAAGCAGTTTTGATGCTTCTTGCATACCAAGATCAAGGGCAGCTTGGTTGATGTCTTTCATAATGATTGGCGTGCCTTTATAAGCAGACTGGTATGCAATACCGCCACCCATAATACCTGCACCCAATACAGCAGCTTGCTTGATATCAGTTGAACTGTTTTTAGCAAGTTTGCGAGCTTTAGATTTAATAAATTGGTCTGCTAGGAAAATACCTACTTGCGCCGCTGCTTCATCAGTTTTAGCTAGCTTTGCAAAATTTATATTCTCAATTGCCATAGCTTCAGCACGGCCGTGGTTTGCAGCCGTTTTAATCGTTGCAACAGCCATTAGCGGAGAAGGGTAATGGCCTTTAGTTTTACCAAATACCATGCCTTGCGCTGTCGCAAAGCTCATGCCTTGTTCCATTTGGTTCATTGCAAGTGGGTCTAACTTTGCTTGGCGTTTTGCTTGCCAATCAAGTTTACCGTTTGCCGCAAGCTCAACCATTTTGATAGCTGAGTCAACCAGTTTGTCTTTTGCTACAACGGCATCAACTGCACCTACAGCAAGCGCTTGCTTAGCACGGTGTTCTTTACCTGTTGTAATCCACGTCATCGCATTATCTGCACCGATAATACGCGGTAGACGAACAGTACCACCAAAGCCCGGCATAATGCCTAGTTTAACTTCAGGTAAGCCCATTTTTAATTCTTCACTCGCTACGCGGAAGTCAGTAGCAAGTACCCATTCACAACCACCACCAAGGGCCATGCCATTGATTGCTGAAATAGTTGGGAAAGGTAAATCTTCGAGTAGGTCGAAAACGTCAGTGGCATTTTTAATCCACTGAGTTAGTTCTTCTTCAGATTTTTTAAAGGTAGGTAAAAATTCAAAAATGTCAGCACCAACAATAAAGTGATCTTTATCACTGGTGAAAATCATACCTTTAATGTCTTTGTTAGCAGCTAGCTCTTTTAATGCAGCGCCACAGTCGCTAAGAGTTTGCTGAGAAAGCTTATTTACTGAGCCTGGAACACAGAACTTAAACTCAGCAATGTTGTCTTTAACAAAAGCAACCTGAAAAGATTCGCTTTGAAATAGCATATTATTGCTCCCTAATTTCTCGCACCGCAACTGGTACGATGAGTTTGGTTTTTACGCAGTGTCGCTTCTTTGCGATTAAATTGCAATTAAAATTTTAGTTGGCTTTTTACATAAGATTAAAAACCGGACAAAAAAATTAACGTAAGTGTTGTCAGTGGTCGTATCAATAAGGGGATTAAGCTTAAAAGGCTGACGTTTAGGTTTGCATTGATTAAGATGGCATTACTGCAGTTAGCGTAAACGCTAGAATTATGCAGCGCATTTTTAAATTTATTTAAATAGATAACCACAGCGCCTTTTATTTCTGTGGTAAAGAGAGCAAAACAGTGAAAAAATCGGTGATTTTAACAGCGCTTGTTAGCTTGGTACTTTCTTCTTCAGCGTTGAACGCAAGCGCGGATAAAGCCGCGCACAAAGACTTCTTGGCACTTGAAAAGCTCGCCAAGAAAAATGATAAGCGTGATTTTTATCGTGCGCTAAAACAGTCGTCACATCCGCTAGCGCCTTATGCTGAGGCCACTTATCTCGCTAATTCACCATGGCTTGCTAACCAGCAAGAAATTAAAAAGTTTTTAGATACCTATCAAGGCACTCCACTTGAGTGGAAAGTGCGTTACGCATGGTTAGATAATTTAAAGAAAAGCAATAAAAAAGCACTTTATATCGACGCTTATCGTCCGACCAGAAAAGCGGAGTATCAATGCACCTATCTAAACTATCAGTTACAACTTGGTGCACCCAAAGAGGCCATTTTTAACCAAGTGGATGAGCTTTGGAGCGTTGCTAAATCACAGCCTAAAGAATGTGATGTGCTTTTTTCAAAATGGAAAAAAGCAGGGCATTTAAATCAAGAACTGGTGTGGCAACGTATTACCAAGGTATCGGAGAAAGGCAATACCAGTTTGTTAGCCTATCTGAGTCGTTTGCTACCGAAGAACGAGCGTTACTTGGCTGATTTGTATAAAACAGTACGACGAGATCCATCCGCCGCCGCCGGACTTTATCGCTTCAAAAAGCGTACCGATAAAGAAGGCCAAATAGCACTTTATGGCGTTAAACGTTTGGTTTGGCGCGATCGCGATTTAGCGATTCGTGCATGGCAAAAGCTTGAAACCATGTTCGATTATAACGAGCAACAAAAACAGTCGTTGTATTATATTTTTGCGCTTTCGTTGGCGTCGGGAAAACATAAAGAAGCAAAGTTTTACTTAAATAAAGTGGCGCCAGAAAGACACGATAGCAAGCTAATGCAATGGCAGCTTAGTAATATGTTGCGCGAGCAAGATTGGCAAGGGATTATTGCCTATTCAACGGGAAAAACACTGAATAACGGTTATCGATACTGGTTGGCATATGCATATCATAAGATTGGTGACACACAGCGAGCTAATCAGTTGTGGAAAGAGCTAGCCCAAAAGCGCGATTACTACGGCTTTTTAGCGGCATCACGGTTAGATTTAGCGGTTTCGCTTGAATACCAACCCGTGGTTGTTGATCCTCAAACACAAAAACTTGTTAGTGAAAGCCCTGGTTTTAAACGAGCAAAAGCATTGTATGAACTAGATCGTTTTTATTCAGCGCGCCGTGAATGGAATTCGCTAATTGCAGGCTCTACCGATGATGAAAAGCTAGCGGCAGCCAGTTTAGCGAATGATATGGGGTGGCATGATAGTGTTATTCGCGTGATGAGCCAACTAAAGGCTTACAATATGCTTGATTTCCGTTTTCCTACGCCTTACAGCGATCAGTTTGAGCGGTTTAGTAGCCGTAGTAAGGTTGATAAAACATGGGCTTATGCGATTTCACGACGTGAAAGCTCATTTGCCTCAGATGCTCATTCAAGCGCGGGGGCAATTGGTTTAATGCAGTTATTGCCAAGCACCGCACGCTACGTAAATAAAGGCAGCGTCAGCCGTAATCAACTTAAAAAGCCTCATATTAATATTCGCTTGGGTACGCAGTATCTCAAGTATTTAAAGAAAAAAAGTAAAGGTAACGAGGTGATTGCGACAGCCTCGTATAACGCGGGTTATCACAAAGTGAAACGTTGGTTACCTCAAGAAGCGGTCGATTTTGATCTATGGGTTGAAGCAATACCGTATCGTGAAACACGTGAGTACGTAAAAAATGTTTACGCTTATCGTCAAGTGTATGCAACGCGCTCAGGCAATAAAGAAAACCTATTTGATGAACTCATTTCAATGAAAATCAAAAGGTAGTTTTGGCAAATATATTGCTAATCAATTTACAGAGTAAGTGTTTTCGATTTTTGTCCACCCCTTAAGAATGGTGGACCAAGATGATACACTTGTTTTTAGAACACACTGAACTGGATTAATAATGGATAAACTTTCAACAACTTATGCAGCGCATATAGCAACCTTACAGTCACGTACCAAAGATGTTTTAGCGCGTGAAGGACTTGATGGTCTGATCATTCACTCAGGTCAAGCAAAACGCCAATTCTTAGATGATATGGATTACCCATTTAAAGTAAATCCGCAGTTTAAAGCTTGGCTACCTGTGATTGATAATCCTCATTGCTGGTTAGTGGTAAACGGCGTTGATAAGCCAAAATTGATTTTCTACCGCCCCGTAGACTTTTGGCATAAAGTGCCAGATGAGCCAAATGAATTCTGGGCTGAATACTTTGATATTTGTTTATTAAAATCTCCAGAGCAAGTTGAGCAATTACTGCCTTATGATAAAGAAGGGTTTGCTTATATTGGTGAGTATATTGAAGTAGCGAAAGCGTTAGGGTTTAACGCAATTAACCCTGAAGGCGTTTTAAACTACTTACACTACCACCGTGCTTATAAAACAGATTACGAGCTAGTTTGTTTACGCGAAGCAAACCGTTTAGCGGTACTTGGACATACAGCGGCGCGCGACGCATTTTTTGCTGGTGGTTCGGAGTACGAAATTCAGCATGCGTATCTTGTGGCAACGCAGCATACTGAAAACCAAATGCCTTACGGTAATATTGTTGCCCTTAACAAAAACTGCGCGATTTTACATTACACTCATTTAGATATTGCGAAGCCCGATCAACATTTATCATTTTTGATTGATGCGGGTGCAAATTTCAACGGTTATGCGGCTGATATTACGCGTACTTATGACTTTAAACAGCAAGGTCAGTTTGCAGAGTTAGTGAGTGCGATGAATATGCACCAACAAGCATTATGTGAAGGGTTAAAGCCAGGCATCAAGTACGGTGAGCTTCATTTAGATTGCCATCAACGAGTAGCGCAAGTTCTAAGTGACTTTAATATTGTTAACTTATCGGCTGATGCCATTGTTGAAAAAGGCATTACAAAGACCTTCTTCCCACATGGTTTAGGCCACCATTTAGGTTTACAAGTGCACGATATGGGTGGCTTTATGGCAGATACTCGCGGTACACATCAAGCGCCACCGGAGGGGCATCCATTTTTACGTTGTACGCGCTTAATTGAAGCGAACCAAGTGTTTACCATTGAACCTGGTCTGTACTTTATTGATTCACTGTTAGCCGACTTGGCGCAAACAGATAACAATCAGTATATCAATTGGAAAACCGTTGAGTCGTTTAAGCCATTTGGTGGTATTCGTATTGAAGATAATGTGATTGTGCACCAAGACCGCAATGAAAATATGACACGCGATTTAGGTTTAGCTTAATCTAATTAGCAAGTGATACACTTTAAGGAGCCATTCGGCTCCTTTTTATTTTGTAAGTTATGACTCAAGAATACCAGTACCCAGCAACACGAACCTTGTATCGTGAAGAAATTAAAAAAAGCACGTTTATTGTGCACATTGCGCATACGCCAACTATTACCGATGCGAAAGCGTTTATTAAAAGTATCAATCAAGAATACCCAGATGCGCGTCACAACTGTTGGGCACATGTAGCGGGCGAGCCTGGCGGCAGTCATGTGTTGGGTTTTTCTGACGATGGTGAACCCAATGGTACGGCGGGCAAGCCAATGTTGAATGTGCTGATGGGCTCAGGCTTGGGAGAAATCACCGCTGTAATCACACGTTATTTTGGTGGTATTAAGCTAGGCACGGGTGGTCTGGTGCGGGCATATGGTGGTTCGCTTAATAATGCATTGAGTGATATTGAGTTGTTAACTCGCGTACCTATGGTGACGTTACTTGGCGAATCGAGTTATGCACTACAAGGCGTAATTGAACAGCACATTAATAGCCAGTTTAGTGGCAGTAATATTAAAAAAGAATTTTCCGCCAATATTGCATGGCAGATTGCGATAGATGAGCGAAATGCAGAGCAAGCAATAAAAGATATTTATGAAATATCCAATGGCGCTGTTGAGTTAAAAGTAAAACAGTAAGAGAATAGCTTAAAATAGCTCGTTTCTTACTCTTGTAATGCAATACAGAACAATAATTAAAATTTTAGGGCAGTTAGTTGCCTTATTCAGTATCACCATGATCCCGCCTGCGCTCGTTTCGCTTATCTATAAAGATGGTGGTGGTGTGCCGTTTGTTCTGGCATTTGTCTTCAGTATCATTATCGGCCTAATTGCCTATTACCCAAACCGTAAGCAAAGAGGGGATTTGAAAGCCCGTGAAGGCTTCTTAATTGTGGTTTTATTTTGGTTGGTACTGGGCAGCTTTGGTTCGTTACCACTGATCTTTTTAGAAGAACCTAATCTATCTATAGCTGATTCGGTGTTTGAGTCATTCTCGGGCCTTACCACCACAGGGGCGACTGTTCTAACGGGTATTGAATATTTACCGAAAGCGATTTTATTCTATCGTCAGCAACTGCAATGGCTTGGTGGTATGGGTATCATCGTACTTGCCGTCGCTGTACTGCCAATGCTTGGTGTAGGTGGCATGCAGCTTTACCGCGCTGAAACACCGGGGCCTGTAAAAGATTCTAAAATGACCCCGCGCATTGCCGATACAGCAAAACACCTTTGGTACATTTATGTATCACTTACTGCAGCCTGTACTTTGGCGTATTGGGCGGCAGGGATGAATTGGTTTGATGCCATTTGTCATGCTTTTTCGACTATTGCGATAGGGGGCTTTTCTACCTATGATGCATCAATTGGCCATTTTAATAGTCCACTAATTAATATTATTTGTGTGGTGTTTTTATTAATCGCTGCCGTGAACTTTTCACTGCATTATGCGGCAGTAGCTAATAAAAACTTTCGTGTTTATTGGCGTGACCCAGAGCTCAAAGTATTCCTATTTATTCAAACATGTTTAGTGCTTTTGTGTTTCTTTGTGCTTACTTCTGCGGGTATTTATACCTCGACTGATCAAGCGTTTGATCAAGCGCTTTTCCAAGCAGTTTCAATTAGTACTACGGCTGGTTTTGCCACCGATAGCTTCTCACAGTGGCCGCTGTTTTTACCTATCCTACTTATTTTTTCAAGCTTTATTGGCGGTTGTGCAGGCTCAACAGGTGGCGGGATGAAAGTAGTGCGTGTATTCCTGCTGTACTTACAGGGTATTCGTGAGTTAAATCGCTTGGTACACCCACGTGCAATTTACTCTATTAAGCTTGGGCGCAAAGCGTTACCTGATAAAGTAGTCGAAGCTGTATGGGGCTTTTTCTCAGCGTATGCTTTGGTATTTGTCATCATTATGCTGTGTTTATTAGCAACGGGAATGGACAACATTACGGCATTCTCAGCAACTGCTGCATGCTTAAATAACTTAGGCCCCGGCTTAGGCGATGTAGCAGCGCACTTTGGTGATATCACCGATACAGCAAAATGGATTCTGACACTCGCTATGGTATTTGGCCGACTCGAAATCTTCACATTACTCGTACTATTCACCCCAACATTCTGGCGTGGATAAGGCTCGTCTTGAGGCTTGCGAGTGCGCACAGCAAGACTAGAGCCGAATGTGAGCCCTTGGATGGGCGAACCGGAATATAGCGTCAGGACGACTTAGTATTTATGTTGCCTCTTCCAGACCGAAAGGAAGTTTCACAGCTGGCCGAACGCGAGAAATGGATTTCGAGCCGGAATATAACGTCAGGACGACTTAATATTTATGTTGCTGATTCCAGACCTAACGAAGTTTCCCTAGGCGCGAACGCTTTTCAGGGGTGAAAATTACTGCGCAACGCGCATGAAATATTGCTTCAAGGACGAATTTTGACGCACTTTTTAAAAGCGTCAGAATGATTAACTTTAACTCTCTCAAAAAACAAAAAAGAGCGTCATTGACGCTCTTTGGTTCTGGTTTAAATGTACTCTGTTGATTAACGCGGCTGAATAGTTAATGGCTCAAGTGTGATGGTTGCATTTGAGCTAGCGCCTTTGTGATTTGAATAGCGTTGACCTTCAAACAAAGTGTAATATACATCCACATAGTCATCATCATTGGTAAACCATGAGTCAGGCATTGCTGCTAGTACTTTATTGGTTAACTGTGGGATGATGGCATAGCCTTGTACTTCAGGGTCTGGAATCGCTTTAAGAATCTCGGTCGCAACGTCAAGCAAGCGGCTCGCTAGTTCTTTATAGTTTGTGTTGTCATCCTGTTCCATCATTAAAATATCAGCAGCTTGCCAACGGTAGCGGTCCCAATAAATGATAATTTGATTAGGGTTATAGGTAGTGCCATCGTAATCAAGATAAGGCATATCGACAATATCTAGCACTGGCTCATCACGAGACGGACTCACACCAGTAACAATGCTATACACTTCCGCTTTACCTGATACCCATGGCTCTTCATCATGTTGTAAATGAATGGATTTAAGCACCGAGGTTTGAATTGGATTTGTTGTTGATTGAGTTGTTGAATTCAATGCTAATTTTGGTTCGCTGCTAAATGGTTTCAGCGCTTTTTTTAGTACAGAAATACCTTCCGATAATGCTTGTTTGTTGTCTAGCTCAACAATTAACACAGGGCGTTCAGGTAGTTCATTTACGGGTAAGTGATAGGTGTTACCTTGGGTATCAAATGCTTCAATAAATTGCCATGATTTCTCATTACCTGCTGGTGCCCATGCAAATAACGGTGTTTCAGACATTAACGAGTTAAGCATGCTTGAGTCAGCAACTCTTAGCTGGGTAATTGAGCTAGGGTTATGCGGTAGGCCTTTTGCCGATCGAATGCGAGTTTCAACTTGTTTAAGAGTGTGAATCTCTTTATTTGCTAACGACAGCTCAGAGGTCTCAATGGTTAAATCATAACTTGATGTTGATGCTAAAATGCTTGGTTTTAGCCTTGCGTAGTTTTCTGCAAATGACAGAGCTAGAGCGCGTTTTTGCTCAGCGATTTGTACTGAACGCTCTTGGCTTGTCGTTTCCATTGCTGCAGCGCTAACAAATGGTAGTGCGAGTGCACTCAGTAGCAACGATTTTATTTTTTTATTCATTCACTTGTCTCCAATAGTAGTATTACACATTCATGTGTACCCCTATTAGCTCCAAGTTAGAGTAAATAGTCAATAATGTAACGAAAGGTTAATAAATAAACAGAAATTATAATGAAATGCTTATAAATAAACCTTTGCAAGGAAGTGCTATTTTTACTTTAAATTTATAAGAAAATAGCACTTACTTGGAACAGTTTTTCAACTACGTGAATTTGCTTTTTATCGATAAGGAACATAATGACGTGGTCACCAGAGAGGATCACTGTATCGTCATGGGCAATTAAAACATCATCGTTTCGCACGATTGCACCAATGGTTGTGCCTGCTGGTAATTTAATGTCTTGAATTGCTCTGCCGACAACTTTCGAGGTGTTTTCATCACCATGAGCAACCGCTTCAATCGCTTCTGCTGCGCCTTTACGTAGCGAGTATACGTTAACAATATCACCGCGTCGGACATGTGTTAGCAAGGCTGAAATAGTTGCTTGTTGTGGAGAAATAGCAATATCAATTTCACCTCCTTGTACTAGGTCAACGTATGCGCCACGTTGAATTAACACCATAGTTTTCTGTGCGCCCATGCGTTTTGCCAGCATGGCAGACATGATGTTTGCTTCATCGTCGTTAGTAACGGCAATAAATACATCAACTTGTTCGATATGCTCTTCAGATAACAGTTCTTGGTCTGATGCATCGCCACAAAAAACCACGGTACGATCCAGTCTGCCTGATAAGTATTCTGCTCGTTCTGGGTTGCGTTCAATTAGCTTTACGCTGTGGCTTTTTTCTAGCGTACGGGCAAGGCCTGCGCCGATATTACCACCACCCACAATCATTATTTTTTTGTACGATTGTTCAAGCTTTTGCAGTTCACTCATGACCGCACGAATATGTTTTGTTGCTGCAACGAAAAAGATTTCGTCATCGGCTTCAATTACGGTAGTACCAAGCGGTTTAATTGGTCTACCTTTTCGGTAAATTGCCGCAACGCGTGTTTCAACATTAGGAATGTGTTTTTTTAGTGCTGATAGTGCATAACCAACAAGCAAACCACCGTAATACGCTTTTACCGCTACCAGTGATAATTTACCTTCGGCAAATTGCAGCACTTGCAGTGCTCCTGGGTAGTCGATTAAGCGATGAATGTAATGGGTCACCAGTTGTTCTGGCGCAATGTAGTGGTCAACCGGTAGGTCATGATTGTGGAATAGCTGCTCTTTATATTTGAGGTATTGCTCTGAGCGAATACGCGCAATTTTTGTTGGCGTATTAAAAATACTGTAAGCGATTTGACAGGCAATCATATTAACTTCGTCAGAACTGGTAACGGCGATAATCATATCGGCATCTTCAGCACCTGCTTGGCGTAATATTTCAGGGTGAGCGCTGTGGCCTGATACGACTTGCAGGTCATATTTATCCTGTAATACGCGTAGCTTTTCTCGGTTAATATCAACCACGGTGATTTCGTTTTTCTCACCGACAAGGTTTTCTGCTAAGGTACCGCCAACTTGTCCGGCACCTAAAATGATAATTTTCATACTGTCAATCGCTTAGTTGGCGAGCTTCGCCTTAATTATAATTTTTCAATTTTCGCGTAGAAAAAGCCATCATGCTCATCTGGCAGTAATTGCCAGCCTGGTTGCTCGATGGTATCTGCTAAATTGAGTGCGATATGCTTAGCATCAGCATGCTGTGCTAAAAACTGTTTTATCTGGTTGGTATTTTCTTCCGGTAAAACAGAGCATGTTGCATACACCAATGTGCCACCAGATTTTAATAATGGCCAGATTTGCTCAAGTATTTGCCTTTGTAATTGTGCTAGCTGCTCAATATCAGACGCTCGGCGTAACCACTTAATATCAGGATGACGACGAATTACACCAGTTGCAGAGCAGGGGACATCTAACAAAATACGATCAAATTGCTCACCATTCCACCAATCGTCGGGTTGACTGGCATCTGCACTAATTAGCTTCGCGCTTAGGCCGATACGTTCTAGGTTTTGTTGTACGCGCTCAAGACGGGTTGCGTCGTGGTCAAGAGCAGTAACATCACACTCCGCTAGCTCCAAAATATGGCATGTTTTACCACCAGGCGCTGCGCAAGCATCAAGAATTTTGTCGCCATCTTGTGGCTCGAGTAATCTTGCTGCAAGTTGCGCTGCACCATCTTGTACTGAGCTATGGCCTAATTCGAAGCCTGGTAATTTAAATACATCAACTGCATTTTCAAGTACTAACGCATCATCAAATTGTTCAACTAAATGTGCTTCAATATCTGCATCTTGCAATAATTCGCGGTATTCTTTAGGCGAACGGTAGTTGCCATTAACGCGCAGCCACATTGGTGCTTGCACTTGGTTTGCTTCAACAATATCTTGCCAGTTATCAGGATAAGCAGCCTTTAGCTTATTCAAGAACCAGCCAGGGTGGTTGTATTTGCAGGCGTCAATTTGGTCGGCTAAATTTTCCAGCTCGCTTTGGCGGCGCTGAAAGTTGCGAAGTACTGCGTTTACTAAACCTTTAAGGCCTGGTGCACGCATTGGTTTAACCGCATTTACTGTTTCATCAAGTGCCGCATGCGCTGGAATACGCATATGCTGAAGCTGATAAATACCGACATAAAGTAAAAACTGAAATGGGCGCTGCTTGCCTTTTAGTGGTTTTTCAAGCAAGTGAGAACAGTAGTTTTCTAAGCTTGGTAAGTAGCGTAACACACCATAACAAAGTTGTTGTAAAAGCGGGCGCTCTTTTGGCGGTAGTTTATCAGAGTACCTTGGCAATACTTGCGACAATGAATGGCCTTTATCAACCACAAGATGCAGTGTTTCAGCTGCATAAGCTCGAACACTACTCATTGTTGTCACCTAAAGTTGAACCAACCGCTACCCAATCAGCACGACCATTTAAAAAATCTTGTGCCGACATTGGCTTTTTACCTTGTGGTTGAAGCTGCGTGATCTTTAGCGCGCCTTCAGTGGTCGCAACGGTAATGCCTGTTTTATCAGCTGCTAATATTTCACCTGGGTTACCAGTGTTTTCAACTAATTGAGCAGCATATATCTTTACAGTGTTTCCTTGCATTTGCGTAAAACAAATTGGCCAAGGGTTAAATGCGCGTATATTACGTTCGATTTGTTGGGCTGGCATGTGCCAATCGATATTCGCTTCTTCTTTGCTTAGTTTTTTCGCATAGTTGGCAAGCTCATCATTTTGCTTTTCAGGAGTTGCAGTGCCATCGGCAATTGTGGCTAACGTGTCGATGAGTGCTGTGGGACCAAGTTCAGCAAGCTTGCTGTAAAGGCTTGCACTTGTATCTGCCGCCTCAATTGGACAGGTGGTTATGGAAATCATATCACCGGTATCTAAACCTTCATCCATTTGCATAATGGTTACACCTGTTTCGGCATCACCAGCCCAGATAGCGCGTTGAATCGGTGCAGCACCACGCCAGCGAGGTAAAATTGAACCATGCACATTGATACAGCCTAGTTTAGGTGTTTCCAAAACTGCTTTTGATAGTAGTAGGCCATACGCAACCACTACCATAATATCCGCATTCAAATCAGCTAACTGCTGCTTGGCATCGTCTGACTTAAAATTCTCTGGCTGGTACACTGGAATGTCATGGGTTAAAGCAAGTTGTTTTACTTCACTTGCTTTTAGCTTTTTTCCGCGTCCAGCTGGGCGATCTGCCCGACTGTAAACGGCGATCACATCATGGTGCGATTTTATCAAAGCATCGAGGTGCTGTGCGGCAAAATCAGGGGTACCCGCAAATACAATTTTTAAAGGTTTGCTCAAGTTTTAACTCCAGGTAGGTTAGCCAGCACGTGCTGCTAATTTTGCTTCTTTTTCTAGCTTTTTACGAATACGTTGGCGCTTTAAAGGTGAAAGGTAATCAATGAAAAGTATGCCTTTAAGATGGTCTAACTCATGTTGAATACATACAGCAAGCAAGCCATCGGCATCTTTTTCATATTGGTTGCCATTCTCATCAAACGCTTTAATTGTAACTGTTTCTGCGCGGTCTACTTTTGCGTAAGAACCAGGTACAGATAAGCAGCCTTCTTCGCTAATTTTACTGCCATCTTTTTTGATGATTTCTGGATTAATGAGCACCAAAGGCTCATCACCTTCTTCTGATACATCAATAACAACGATGCGCTGGTGGATATCAACTTGCGTTGCGGCTAAACCAATGCCGTTTTCGTCATACATGGTTTCAAGCATGTCTGATACAATTTTCTTAGTATCATCATTAATTTGCGCAACTTCTTGTGCGACTGTGCGTAATCTCTCGTCTGGAAAGCGTAAAACTTCTAAAATAGCCATATTTACCTTAATTTTAACTATGCGAAAATCATCAAATTATGATATGTTTTTATTTTAGCCATTTGTCTTCACCTTTTACAGGTTTAAGTAAATAATAATAAAAAACAGCTCAAGGAAGCTAGTTATGGTCAAAAAGCTGACAGCTGCGATAGTCGCATTAACTATGGCGTTTCCAACTCTTGCTGATGTGCTTCAGATCAGAAAGGACGCCCCGAAAGAATATGTTGTAGAAAAAGGCGATACCCTTTGGGATATCTCAGCCATTTATCTTGATCAGCCATGGTTATGGCCTGAGTTATGGCGCCTTAATCCACAAATTGATAACCCTCACCTTATCTACCCAGGTGATAAACTGTCATTAGTTTATGATTCACAGGGGCGACCAATGCTTGTGATTAATCAAAAATTTAAGCGATTATCTCCTGGTGTTCGTAAAACTATGAAAAAAGGTGATGCTATTCCAACGTTACCTTTGGAAGTAATTCGTCCTTTCTTAACTTATGAGCAAGCGTTAGATAAAGAAGATATCGATGCAAGGCCAGTTGTTTTGGGGGCAAATCACAGCGTAAAAAATATGAAGACAGACAATATTATTTACGTGAAAGGTAACTTGGAGCGTTCTCAGTACTATGGCATCTATCGTCAAGGTGACCCTTATATCGATCCTGATACCGACGAAGTACTGGGCCATGAAGCTATTTTGGTAGGCACTGGGCGTGCATTTAGAACCGGTGATGCAGAAAATGCAGTACCTGCGTCAGCTCGCGTGAAAAATGTTAAGCGAGAAGTACGCCAGGGTGACTTCTTAATGCCTGCATTAGAAGGGCAAACCTTACCGGCATTCTTTATGATGCAGCGTCCTGATTCTGCAATCTCGGGAACGATTATAGATACTACTTCTAAACTACGTGAATTTAGCACTATGGATGTAGTTGTAATTAACCGCGGTGAGATTAATTCGCTTAAACCTGGCCATATATTGGACATTCGTAGAGCATCACCTACAGTTGTAGTAGGTCGAGATGGACCTGAATATAAAGACTCTGCTTCAGCATACGAGCGTGCAATGAGTATTTTTGGTGACGGAGAGGATAGCCGCGAATGGGAGATGCCAGAAGAGAAAGTTGGCGAGTTAATGGTGTTTAAAGTTTACGATAAAGTAAGTTATGCGATCGTTACTAAAACATTAGAACCTGTTCGCGTTGGCGACACAATCCATGTAGATAACTAAAAATATTTGGCGCGTCTTCTAAGGAGGGAAGATGCAAAGAAATATACGAAGCGAGCTTGAATATTGGCTCGCTTTTTATTTGATTAAAGGAATCGGCTTTCAAACTGCTAAGCAGTTACTAACGCATACAAGCTTCGAGGCGCTTTTCTCTCGCTCGTGTAACGAACTATGCGAATTAGGACTCAAATCTGCAGTAGCCACCGCAATTGAGACTTTTGAATGGCAGCAAGTTGATTCAATTATTCAACAATGCAAAGCGTTGAGCATTCAAATTATCCATTTACATCATTCTGATTATCCTGCATTACTAAAAGAAATTCCCGCTCCACCCTTGGTGCTTTTTTGTAAAGGTGATATCCAATTACTTGACTCACCTAAGTTGGCAATTGTTGGTTCTAGAAATGCAACTGAAACCGGCAGGCAAGTCAGCTTTGATATAGCGCATAGTCTTGCGATTAATAAATTCTGTATTGTTTCTGGCATGGCCCGAGGTATTGATAGTTGTGCGCACAGAGGCGCATTGCAAGCAAAGGGTAAAACCATTGCCGTACTCGGTACTGGCGTTGACCTATGTTACCCCAAACGTACGAGTAAATTGTATGAGAGCATTTCAGAGCATGGCTTGTTAATTTCAGAGTATAAACCTGGAACCTCTGCCCAAGCGATAAACTTTCCGCGTAGAAATCGCATTATTTCTGGGCTTTGCATGGGGGCTATCGTGGTTGAAGCAGAGCAAAAAAGCGGTTCATTAATTACTGCCAAATATGCACTAGAGCAAAACCGTGAAGTCTTTGCTGTACCAGGTTCTGTGTATAACGAACTGGCAAAAGGGTGCCATGCGTTAATAAAACAAGGCGCTAAATTAATAGAGAATTGCGATGATATTTTTTCAGAATTAAGCGTTTTACCAAAAAGTTGTCTATATAAAGTAGATGAAACTGAAAAAAATGTGATTTCAGATTCTGTTTTAGATCACCTAACCTTTGAAGTGACGTCGGTAGATAAATTGCAACAACTTTCAGGGATTCAAATGGATGAACTGCTATCCCGATTATTAGATCTAGAGCTATCTGGTCAAGTTGTTCGTGTACTAGATGGTTATACCCGAATAGGGAGGAGTTGAAAATGTTTGATATCCTCATGTATTTGTTTGAGAACTATATTCACAGTGAAACAGAGATTTTCGTTGAACAAAGTGAATTAACAGATGAATTATTACGAGCCGGGTTTAATCATCGAGAAATTTATAAAGCGCTCGATTGGCTTGAACAATTAGCAGATTTACAACACAGCGACGAATGCCCTTACTTAAATCGCGTCCCTGGCAAGTCAGTACGTATTTATACGCAACAAGAATGCGACAAACTGGATCTGACTTGTCGTGGCTTTTTAATGTTTTTGGAGCAAATTTCGGTTATTGACACAACCACGCGAGAGATGGTGATCGATCGTATTTTTGCGCTTGATAAAGAAATTATCGAGTTAGATGATTTAAAGTGGGTTGTGCTAATGGTGTTGTTTAACGTGCCAGGCAAAGAAATTGCCTATGCGCAAATGGAAGACCTGCTGTTTGAAGAGCAAAACGGTACTATTCACTAGCGAGAATGTTTAAATTTGCATCTTGCCAAGGCTTGCATGGTATAATTCTGCGAAAATTACGCCTGCGTTTTGACAATTATGAGCAAGATTGACCATTCTTTATTTTCTGTTCACGAACATGCTTTAGAAAAAGAGCACGAAGTGTGTCCGAAGTGTGGCTCTGAAACGAGTGTGAAGCACAGTAAAAAAGGTGCCTTTGTTGGATGTAATAATTATCCTAATTGTGATTATACTCGCCCATTAGTCGAACACCATGAAACACTTCTTAAAGTACTTGATGGCAGCGAATGTCCTCTTTGTGGATCGCCTTTAGCAGTAAAAAATGGCCGCTTTGGCATGTTTATTGGCTGCACAAACTTTCCTGAGTGCCATTATGTCGCACAAGAAGAATCGAAAGAGTCATTACCTATTTGTCCTAGCTGCAATAAATCTGAGCTAGTTGAACGCAGCAATAAATCGGGTAAAACATTTTACTCCTGTGGGGGGTACCCCAAATGCAAATATATTATAAATAATAAACCAGTTGCACAATCGTGTCCTGAATGCGGTTGGCAAGTGATGGTTGAGAAAAAAACAGCAAAAGGCTTAATGTTACAGTGCCCACAAAAGCATTGTAACCACAAAGTCTCGTTATGAATTGGAGTGAGTTGTGAGTAACGAGTTATTAGAAAACCCGATTGTATCTGCACTTAAAAGTGACGGTGTAATTGTTTACCCTACAGAAGCCGTTTACGGTTTGGGTTGTGATCCTGACAGCGAAACTGCGGTAATGAAGCTATTAGATATAAAACAACGTCCAGTAGAAAAAGGGTTAATCCTCATCGCTGATAATTATGGTCAACTGTTAGACTATGTTGATGATGATAAAATACCCATGGATAAACGCGCTGATATATTTTCGTCGTGGCCAGCAGCAGTAACTTGGGTAATGCCAGCGAAAAAAAGTACACCAAAATGGCTAACGGGGCAGTTTGATACAATCGCTGTTCGGGTCACAGCTCATCCAGTAGTAAAACAGTTATGCCAAGAGTTTGGTAAACCATTAGTATCAACAAGCGCAAATCTAACGGGACAAGATCCTGTTTTAACATTAGAAGAAGCAAAAAGTGCATTTGGCGATAAAGTATCAGCTTATGTTGAAGGTGCACTTGGTGGCAACACCAAACCAAGCCAGATTAAAGATGCATTTACAGGTCAGTTGTTTAGAGAGTAATTATGTCGCACGTTAACTTAGAAGTAGTAAAAGAGTTTTTATTGGCCTTACAAGACAAAATTTGTGATGCTTTAGAGCAAGCCGATGGTAGCGCTAAATTTGTCGAAGACGCTTGGCAACGCGAAGAAGGTGGTGGTGGTCGTACACGCGTGATTAGAAATGGTGCGGTAATTGAGCAGGGAGGCGTAAACTATTCGCACGTCTTTGGTGAATCAATGCCTGCCTCTGCTACTGCGCATCGCCCAGAACTTGCTGGTCGAAGTTTTCATGCATGCGGTGTATCGTTAGTTATCCACCCAAAAAACCCTCATGTACCCACATCACATGCCAATGTTCGTTTCTTTATAGCTGAAAAAGAAGGTGAAGACCCAATTTGGTGGTTTGGTGGTGGTTTTGACTTAACACCTTTTTACCCTGTGCTTGAAGACGTAAAACATTGGCACCAAGAAGCCTGTAAATTATGTTTGCCATTTGGTGAGACCGTTTATGATGACTACAAAAAGTGGTGTGACGAATACTTTTACTTAAAGCACCGCGATGAGACCCGTGGCGTAGGTGGTTTATTTTTTGATGATTTAAATGAGTGGGGCTTTGACCGCTGCTTTGCCTTTATGCGTGCTGTTGGCAACGGTTATCTAGACGCATACCTACCAATCATAGAAAAACGTAAAGACTTCCCACACACCGAGCAACAACGTGAATTCCAGCTCTATCGCCGTGGCCGTTATGTGGAATTTAATTTGGTATGGGATAGAGGAACACTATTTGGGTTGCAAACAGGCGGTCGTACTGAGTCTATTTTAATGTCTATGCCGCCGCTTGCGCGTTGGGAATATGATTTTAAACCTGAGCCAAATAGCTTAGAAGCCAACCTCTACGAGAATTACTTGTCGCCAAAGGATTGGTTGCAAATTTAATAATAACCTCAGAGTTTCTTATAAAAATATGAGGTTAATAAAAGCCGCAATTCTGCGGCTTTTTTGTGCTTATAATTTAAATTTACGTACTTGTTGATCAAGCTCTCTTGCTAGCGACAATAAGTTTTCACTAACTTGCTTGCTTTCATGAGCATCCACAAGCGAGGTATCTGCGTTATCACTTATTGCAATCACACTCTGATTAATTTCTTCTGCCGCTAAGTTTTGCTGTTCTGTTGCATCGGCAATTTGCGTATTCAGTTGGTTAATTTCTTTCATATGCTCTGAAATATCTTTTAGTGCTAACGCTACTTTTTTTACTTGTTCTGCTCGCTGATCCGCATCCTCACTAGAGCGATTCATGGTATTTACAGTGTCTAACGCTTCAGATTGTAAATTCTCAATGGTGCGTTTTATTTCATCGGTTGAGTCATGGGTGCGATTTGCGAGTGTGCGTACTTCATCAGCAACAACGGCAAATCCTCTGCCAGCTTCACCTGCCCGCGCAGCTTCAATAGCTGCGTTTAGCGCGAGTAGGTTAGTTTGCTCTGCAATATTACTGATCACTTCCAGTACTTTGCCAACTTCTAATGTGCGGTTTTGTAGCTCACTGACTTGTTTTGCTGCAGTGCGCACTTCTAACGCAAGGCCGTTAATGCTCTCTTCTGTGCTTTCAGCAATTTCTAAACTGTTTTCAGCAAGATGATTACTGGTATCTGAACGCTCCGATGCAAAATGTGTGGTATTGCGTACTTCAGACGACGAAGATTCTAACTCGTTAATTGCAGCGGCAACTGAGTCTGTGCCTTGCTTTTGCTGGTTGATTGCGTGTTCTGTTGTTTC
The DNA here is from genome assembly GCF_021654175.1 of Pseudoalteromonas sp. MMG024. NCBI lineage: Bacteria > Pseudomonadati > Pseudomonadota > Gammaproteobacteria > Alteromonadales > Pseudoalteromonadaceae > Pseudoalteromonas > Pseudoalteromonas sp. MMG024. The sequence goes on along the minus strand of NZ_JAKFZO010000017.1, from coordinate 3,118 downwards.
AGCTGATGCATAAATTTTTTCAGCGCTGTGAATAAGCACCTTGGACGACTCTGATAACTGACTAATATTTCCCTTAAATGCAGCCATCATTAAATTAAAGTTATTTGCTAAACGTCCAAGTTCATCATTGATTTTATCTTCTACATGAATGGTTAAATCGTTATTTTGCGATGCTAGGCGCATTGATTTGCCAATTACACGAAGACGTTCAATTAAGAACTTTCTAAATAACCAGCCAAGTGTAGCAAAGGTAATAACGAATATTGTTGTCAGAATGGCAAAGCTAACCCATGAATTACGAGTAACTGCCGCATCTACTTTATCAAGCGAGTAACTGATCTTCACCGCACCGAGTATTTCGCCTTCAGTGGCTTGATGGCAACCTAAACAATTGGTGCCGCGATAATTTTCGCTGGCAACAACTGGTTTTAAGTATGTAATTAAATTACTGCCGTCTTCGCTTTTGCTAAAGTGGATTTGTTCGGTGCCGTTTAAAGCTTCGTTTTCTTGTTGGTTTTGTGGTGCTTGATTAGCTTCACCTGGGCCAAAAAATTTATTTATTTTATCTCCGCGAATGATATGGATATCTTTTATCTGTTCTTCACTGAGTATTTTTTGACGCAAAATTTCTCGGTTTGCCATAGTGCCAGTAAGCATCATGGTGTTTATCGAATCAAAATAGTTGTCGGCAAGTATTTTGATATTTTGCTCAATGGTTTGATGAGCAAGTTCGCTTTGTTGCTTTTGCCCAGTAAGCAGGCTAGCAACCAGCACCAAAATACCCGTAAGCGTAAGTAATGCAAAAATTTTGTGTTGAATAGAGTGGTGACGCATAACAGTTTTCTCAAGCACTAAGTAAACTGAGTATGCGCAATTAACAACGAAGCTGCATTGATTTAACGCAATCTAATGATGAGTGTTAACGTCCCTGATTAATCATATGTGTCGCAAGTTGCGCTAGTGATTGTTTAAGCCCTTCGCGCAATACGGGGTTATCAACTTCAATATCAAGTGCTTTGTTCATACAAAACATCCATTGGTTTCGCAAGTCTTGATCAATAGGAAAGGGCATATGACGCTTTCGCAACATAGGGTGCCCGTATTTCTCTACGAATAAATCAGGTCCACCAAGCCAACCTGATAAAAACTCGAAAAACACTTGTCTAATTCTATCTAAAGGTTGAGGATGCATATCATATAATGGTTTTGCGTATTCCTCTTCAGCCATAATGTCGTAAAATCGATTAGCTAGCGCGCGGGCACCCTGTTCTTGTCCTATTAACTCATAAGGTGTTTTTTCAGGAGAGGGAGATTGATGAGATTTATCTTGTTTTTGTGTCGTGCCAAACATACGTCTTAAAATTTGTTTCATAACTCTAACTCAATGCGAGAAAACTAATGGATAAATACGCGGTATTCGGAAACCCGATAGAGCATTCAAAATCACCGAAAATTCACAGTGAGTTTGCCAGCCAACTAAATCAGCAAATCGAATACAGCGCAATCTTAGCACCGATTGACGGCTTTAAGGAATCGGTAGAGCAGTTTGTCGCACGTGGTGGTAAGGGAGCAAATGTGACTGTGCCATTCAAAGAGCAAGCATTTGCGTTAGTAGATGAACTTTCGGAGCGAGCTAAATGTGCGGGCGCAGTTAACACAATAAAGGTTAGCTCAGATGGTTCGTTGCTTGGTGATAACACAGATGGTATTGGCTTAGTAAACGACATCTTAAGTAATAACTTTACGCTGCAATCAAAGCGAGTATTGGTAATTGGTGCAGGCGGCGCAGCAAGAGGAGCATTGCTACCTCTATTACAACAAAATCCAGCTAAGCTAACAGTAATCAATAGAACAAAAGCGAAAGCGCAAACCTTAAGAGACGAATTTGCAAAATATGGTGATATCGATGCCTATGGCTTCGAGCACGAACCTGAAATTGATTACGATATTGTAATCAACTCTACTTCAGCAAGTATAACAGGCGATGTACCGCCAATTTCTAAGCGTTTTGTTGCCCAGTGTGAACTGGCATATGACATGTTTTATAGCCAACAACGCACATCATTTAATGATTGGGTTAAAAGCATAAACCCAAGCGCAACAACGCTAGATGGTTCTGGCATGCTGGTGGGGCAAGCCGCTGAGGCATTTTTTGTGTGGCGAGGTGTTAAGCCGTTAACCGATAATGTGATTGCAAAGCTAAAATCAGGAATTTTGTAATGAACCAGTCTATTTTGTTTGTCGACCGCGTTGAATATATAGAGGATACAAAACGTATAAACTTTTTTGCACAGGTAAGTGGACAGTTGATTACCTGCTTTTATTTAACCAAGCAATCTAAAGAAAGCGCAATAAAAGACTTTGAAACTAAAAAGTTCGACTACGAAGATATTGCTGAAAGCGCAATTGAAGACGAACTATACAATGATCAAGGCGAGATAAAAGTAGAAGAGCTATTATAGCTCTTCTAGGTATTCATTCTTTAATATAACGTAGTTATCAGCAGATACTTTAAGGAAAGCTAATTCTGCTTCTGTTAGCTTTCGGGCTTGTTTAACTGGGCTACCTACATATAAATAACCTGACTCTAACGTTTTATTCGGTGGAACCAATGATCCTCCACCAATAATGACATCATCTTCTACCACCGCGTTATCCATTATAATTGCGCCCATACCAACTAAGATGCGGTTTCCTAGTACGCAACCATGTAACATGGCTTTGTGACCAATTGTGACTTCATCGCCAATAATTAACGGATAGCCATTTGGCACTGAATTACTTTTACGCGTTACATGAAGCACCGAACCATCTTGTACATTTGTACGTTCGCCAATCTTTATATAGTTAACATCACCGCGCGCGGCAACTAATGGCCAGATACTTGAATCGGCGCCAACTTCAATTTGACCAACTAATACAGCCGACTCGTCTATATAGGTATTTAAATTGATTTTTGGCTCTACACCTTTATAGCTTCTAATTGTCATTACGGACCCAATAAAATAGTTATAGAACGTAAATTATAGATAAAAGAGTGTTGATTGTTAATTTCTGGCCAGAAAATGTATGTTTTTAACGCTTATAGCTGACATTTCAGGCAAACAGTAAAAAAATA
>NZ_JAKFZO010000016.1:0-112974 GCF_021654175.1 Pseudoalteromonas sp. MMG024 | reverse complement strand
TGCTGTTGCTGTTGCTGTTGCTGTTGCTGTTGCTGTTGCTGTTGCTGTTGCTGTTGCTGTTGCTCAAACATTTCAGGCGCTGGCGATTGTGATGTCAACTGCTCAGCTTGCGCAAGTACGTCACCAAGCTGCTGATTAACTTGCTGTTCCATCTGTTCTTGAGATGGTTGTTCTTGAGATGGTTGCTCTTGCGAATGTTGCTCCTGAGATTGCGCTGGTGCTATTTGCTGTTGCGGCGCGGGCGCTTCTGTTGCAGGAGCAAGCGGTGCTGGTTTTTCAACTACAGGTTGAACAGGCTCAGGTTGTGACTGCGTTACCTGTTTATTATCGAGTGCTTCTTTTTGTTTTTTTAATTGTTCTTTAAGAGAAACACGTGCGCTTGGTGTTGCTTGTTGAGCTTGTGGCTGTGTTTGCGCAGCTTGGTTTTGCTGCGCCGGTGCTTGTGCCTGCATTTGAGCCGGTTCAAACGCCAGTAACTTTAACATCACCATTTCAAAGCCAAGTTGCTCTGTTGGCGCAAGCATTAAATCTTTTTTACCGTTTAACAGTAGCTGATAGTAAACCTGAATTTCACGGGTATCTGCTTCATTTGCCAGTTCACTAATAAAATCGGCATATTGGTCGCTCAGCTGCGCAGCACTTGGCACCAACTTAGACACGAGTGTTAAATGACACAGTTTGATTAAGTCATCGAGTACCGCACCATAATTGCCATTCTGTAAGCCCAATTTTGCGCTTAGCTCTAATAAGCTATCACCATCGCTGGCCATCGCCGCAATCAATAAACTTTGTGCCCAAGTAATATCCATTAAACCAAGCATTTGTTTGGTTGCTTGGTGGCTAATATTACCATTGGTTTGAGCGATGGCTTGGTCAGTTAAACTCAGTGCATCGCGCATACTGCCTTTGGCACTTTGTGCCAGTTGCTTAAGCGCTTCTGGTTCAAAACCCAGTTGCTCTTGCTGCAAAATATGCGTTAGTTGTGTTTCAATTTCATTTTCCGACAATGCAGCCAAATTAAATTGCAAACAACGCGACAAAATAGTGACGGGTAATTTTTGCGGATCGGTCGTAGCTAGTAAAAACTTAACGTGCTCTGGTGGCTCTTCTAGTGTTTTTAACAATGCATTAAAGCTGTGTTTAGAGAGCATGTGCACTTCATCGATAAGGTACACTTTATAACGGCCACGAGTGGGCGCGTATTGCACGTTATCGAGAATTTCGCGCGTATCTTCGACTTTGGTGCGCGACGCTGCATCGATTTCAATTAGGTCGATAAAACGGCCCTGCTCGATATCAACACAGGCATTACAGCTGCCACAAGGCTGACTTGTAATGCCTGATTCGCAGTTTAAGCTTTTTGCAAAAATTCTGGCAATAGTGGTTTTACCTACACCACGTGTACCGGTAAATAAGTAAGCATGGTGCAAACGGTTTTGATCAAGCGCGTTTACTAATGCTTGTTTAACGTGTTGCTGCCCAACTAACTGATGAAAGTTTTGTGGACGCCACTTTCTTGCCAGAACTTGATAGCTCATTTACTCGCCTTCAAACTCAACTAATTTAAGTATGTTTAAACCTAGGCCGTCTAGGCGCGCTTCACCGCCAAGTTCTGGCAATGAAATAACAAAAGCTGCGTCAGTTGCGTTACCACCGAGTTTTTCAACCAGTTTAACGGTTGCTTCAATAGTGCCGCCAGTTGCTAATAAGTCGTCTACTAGCAATACTTTATCGCCCGCTTTAATTGCATCTTTATGAATTTCAAGGGTATCTTCACCGTATTCAAGCTGATACGACTGCGATACCGTTTCGCGTGGCAATTTGCCCGGCTTACGCACAGGGACAAATGGAATGCCTAATTCAAGCGCAAGCGGTGCACCAAAAATAAAGCCGCGAGATTCAGTACCAATAATTACATCAAATTCTTGGTTTTTGTATTTTTCTACCAGTGCTTTTTGCACGGTTTGGAACGCTTTAGGCTCAGCTAATAAGCTAGTAATATCGCGGAACATAATGCCTGGTTTTGGATAATCTGGCACAGTCGCAATGCTATTTTTTACTAGTTCTAGGTCTGAAACTGACAAAGTCATGGTTTTCCCCAATATTTTAATTACAGGTCATTATACAAAGTTTGAAACAAAAAACCTCCGCTTAGCATAATTAATCGAGCCCTTTCGATTATCTATTGCACAACAGGGTATTGCAGAAACAACAAAGGCCGATAAATCGGCCTAAAATCACAAAATATGTGGAAGGTATGGTATTAAGCGCTTAGTAGCGTCGCCCAACCTAGAATTGCATTTAAACAACCAATGCCTGCAAATACAACTAGGAAACCAATAAAGTATTTTGCATTGAACGGGTCTTTAAAATCACCTTTGTGCGCCATCATTACCTCTACATCTTAAGCACGAAAAAACGCCGCATATAATAGTAGAAGTTGATCTAGATCAAAAGTGTTATTTTGTGACCAGTACCGCTTTTTGCGCTAAATCGTTAAGTGTCGTGATTAAACCCGTTTCTAATGTTGCTGGATCTAACTGGGGCAACATTTGCTGCATTGTATCGCGTACCGCACTAAATTTAATGCTTGGCGTTGACTCTATTAACTGTACTAAGTGCGCGGTTATCGCATTAATGGCGACAAACTGAATATCATCATCACCGTCGCGATAAATAACCAAATGATTACCTTCTTCAAGCGTTGATAGCTCCGAATTATCGCTTGATGCGAATTGCACGGGGTAAGCATAACTTACGCGCCACGCAAGCGATGAAAAATAAAGTGGTTGCGTTTGAATATCGGAAACAGCCCTTTCATTTGGATCTTGATCTGCGATTGAAAGCGCTAATTCAACCCACTCGTAGTGCGCAAGTTCCAGCATGTATTCTGGGTCGGCCGCTGTACGCGTATATTCATTTGATATAAACGCCAAAAACTCTTCAGAAATTTGCAAAAAGTAAGGTGATTTACAATCATGTTGGCTAAAAAACTTACGCACTAAAACCAGCCAATCATCTTCGCTATAAAGCGACTGTAATACTGGAAACGCAGAACTGACAAAGCCTTCAACATTGTTAAAGAAAAGCTCTCGGTAAATTGCTAAGCGACGATCTTCAATATCAGGAAACACGTTATTTTCAGGATCGCGAATATGCTGCATAAAGGCATTTTGGGTAGCTTGAAAACTCATTAAGCTGTTTCTCGCTTAATATTCTCTGCCTGAATTGCGGCAATGGTATCAACTTCACCTAATAATTCGGGCATCGCTGGAATATTAAAATCTCGTTCAAGTAAGGTTGGGAATACGCCATGAATTTGATATGCCTCGCGTAACAATTGCCAAACAGGATCTATTACATCTGCGCCATGGGTATCAACAATTAAATCATCCGCTTCATTATAATGCCCGGCGATATGTCCGTAGCTAATGCGTTTGGTAGGAAGCCCTTTTAAAAACTCGCTGGCACTGTAACCATGATTAACGGCGTTAACATAAATATTATTTACATCGAGTAATAACTCGCAGTTGGCCTCTTCTAAAACCAAGTTAGTGAAATCTAACTCAGACATTTGCTGCCCTGGCGCTGCGTAATACGATACGTTTTCCATCGCGATAGGCATTTCAAGAATATCTTGCACTGTGCGAATGCGCTCTGCGACATAACGGGCTGCTTCTTCACTAAATGGAATTGGCATCAGGTCGTACATATGCCCTGTACCCGAGCAATAACTTAAGTGTTCGCTGTAGGCTTTAATATTATGTTGTTTGAAGAACACTTTAAGATCTTTAACAAAATCAATATCAAGTGGTTCAGGTGAACCGATTGAAAGGGATAACCCATGGCACACAAAATTATGTTGTTCAGTTAATTGCTTAAACTTTTTGCCTAATGCGCCACCTAAGATTAACCAGTTTTCAGGCGCGACTTCTAAAAAATCGATTTGCTTTGGGTAGTCTTCGATTAATGGGTCAAGCATTTCACGTCGTAGACCAAGCCCTACCATTCCAAAATTGTGTTTATTCACCGCCCCTCCAAACATATTTATTCTTTAATTAACTAAAAGGCCAGCTAAGCTGGCCTTTTGACTAGTTAGCCTGAAATAGGGTTAACTAATTACTTGTGACCACCGCATTTGCCTTCGCCACACTTGCCTTCTTTTTTAGCTTTTTTGTCGCCGCCACATTTGCCTTCGCCGCACTTGCCTTCTTTTTTAGCTTTTTTGTCGCCGCCGCATTTACCTTCGCCGCACTTGCCTTCTTTTTTAGCTTTGTGGTCGCCGCCGCATTTGCCTTCGCCACACTTGCCTTCTTTTTTGGCTTTTTTGTCGCCGCCGCATTTACCTTCGCCACACTTGCCTTCTTTTTTAGCTTTTTTGTCGCCGCCGCATTTACCTTCGCCACACTTGCCTTCTTTTTTGGCTTTTTTGTCCCCGCCGCATTTACCTTCACCACATTTGCCTTCACCAGCGTCAAGCATATAGCCAGATTGCATTGCGGTAACTTGGAAAGGGTTAGCGTTTGCCGCTGTAGAAACTAGGCTTGATGCACCAATTACTGCTGCACCTACTGTTAAAGCTACTGAATTTTTATTAAGTGTTTTCATAGTTGTCTCGTTTTACGTTTACTTGATTGTTTAAAATGACCTGGCTTTTAAAAATATTCTTTCAAACAAATTTAAATTTTTTGATCAATTCGTTTTGTAAATCTCATTATGGTACAGCTAACCCATTGAGCAATATCAGTTTAGCCTTGTAATAAAAAAAATAATAGTGTTTAGCTCATAAGCTCGTTAAAATCGCCGCCGAGATAGCTATTACACGGGTTACAATGAAACTAATTTTGGCACCGATGGAAGGTGTTGTTGACTTCCATATGCGACAACTACTCACCGATATTGGTGGGTTTGACCTGTGTGTTACTGAGTTTATCCGTGTAGTTGATGCATTATTACCTGCTCGTGTATTTCATCGATACTGCCCTGAGTTAAACAATCAGGGAAAAACCCAATCTGGCACCCCTGTGCGCATTCAATTACTGGGACAACACGCAAATGTGCTTGCAGAAAATGCACAGCGTGCAGTTGAGCTTGGTTCTCACGGTGTTGACTTAAATTTTGGCTGTCCTGCAAAAACCGTTAATAAAAGTAAAGGCGGCGCAGTATTACTCAAAGAACCCGAACAAATTTATCAGATTGTAAAAGCTGTGCGAGATGCGGTGCCTGTGGATGATGAGGTATCAGCTAAGGTTCGCCTTGGTTTTGATGACTGCTCTCAAAGCCAAGAAATTTTTGATGCTGTTTGCAGTGCCGGCGCCTCAAGCATCGCGATTCATGCTAGAACAAAACGTGACGGCTATCGCCCTCCTGCGTATTGGGAAAAAATAAAACCACTCAAAACCACCTCTGATATAAATGTGGTTGCCAACGGTGAGGTGTGGAATTTTGAACATTACATGTTGTGCCAACAACGCAGCGGCTGTGATGATGTGATGCTAGGTCGTGGTGCGTTAGCAAAGCCCGATCTGGCAGCTGAAATTGTCAGCAAGCGCAATGGTGAACATTACACGGCACTATCGTGGCAGCAAATACTGCACCATATAATTGACTCATCAATGCATTGTGATGGCGGTAACAGTGAACGTTACTTCGCCAGTCGTACAAAACAATGGCTTGGCTATTTAAAACTGCAATACAGCGAAGCAAACCTCTTTTTTGAAGAAATAAAACGACTTAAATCGAGTCAAGAAGTGCTCGATAAAATTTTACAGGCGAGTAACAAAGTTACTACTTGTTGATTCATATCATATCGCGCGTTTATCAAGTCCCTATAATTCAATATTGCACCCTTAGGTGCTAGGAATAAAAAGGGGAATGAGAATGACCGTGTCACTTGAGTTATTCAAACGTAGGCTTGAAGTAGAATTGGAAGCGTTACGCAAAGAGGTAATTGAACATTATGGACAAGTTCAGCCCGCAATTGTTAATGACTTACATGCTATTAACTATAGCGATTGGCCAGATTTTCTGGAACAGCACTTTCTATTAAATCATGAACCTAAACTGAGTCGTTTAATTCAGTTGGAGGCGGCAATTGCACAATTTGAAATTGGCCAATATGGCTATTGTGCAGACTGTGAAGAGCCTATTGAATTAGAGTTACTCGATAACGACCCAGCAGCACAACGCTGTAAAGCATGTTCCCATTAGGCGTTAGCCTAATGGGATATTTACCATCGCAAGCGCTGGCTCTTGTAATATTTTTGCTAGTACACGATTAGCGCGTTCTTCATCAATCTCTAACTGCTTGGTTAGCACTGTAAGTGCATGCTCACTACTCCATGCCTGCGCATGAATACCGAAATCAACTTCTGCAATTACCGCTTGTTCTTTACCAAACGGAACGGCTGTAAATTCCGCGCGGCGATCACTGTATTTGGTACGCCAATCTAAGCCTGAGGTATTAGCGCATTTTTGAGTTGTAAAGCAAACAACAAACTGCGGTTCATCGCTGGCACTTTGCTTTATAGTTAACAAGCGATTTAATACATCCGCCGGCTTTTGCGCTGCATTGGTAAAGTAGTTTAAACGTGCTTGATACCAATCTTTACCATTAGGTAAGGCCCCAACGCCTGGGCTTCTGCGTGGTGAGTAATCTTTTAAATATCTCTCAAATTCAGCCAATGCGACTTTTGCTGCTAGGAATGTGTCTAGTTGTTGTTCCGCGTTAGCGATTTGGCGTAACAGCGCGGTTAGCTCAAAGCGACTGAGGCGAACTTTGTCTTGATAGGCGTTGCTCATTTTTTGCTGACTAAAGGCAATAAAGTCCGCGAGGTCGGCATCTTCAACATGAGACGCGCTCTGTAAGTAGTTTAATACCGGATTAGCATTATACGGCCAAGGAAAGAAACGTTCGGTAAAGCGCTGCTCTATCGCCAACAACTGGGCTTCTTGGCTTGGTTTTTCGGATGCTCGCAATAATTGTTTAAATAGACTATCTCTTAGCGTTAAATAACGGTCGCTCATAGGCCACAAAACGTCGTTAGGTTCGCTCTGTGACGGGTAAAGCAAAGTATTAAGCTGCTTTAAAGACGTTACTAACTGCGCCTCTGAACGGCTGTTTGAGGCGTCATCACAACCAAATAATAAAAAAGCGAAACAAATTGGTAGTAATAATTGCGTAAATTTAATCAATTTAATCTAACCTTAAAAGAGATGGTAATCTGGAGAGCGCTTATGATTTTTTCTTTTCAAAACGCCTCATTTCGCGATACGGAAACTGGATTATACAACCAAGCATACTTTATGGAAATTTTTAACCGCGAATGGCATAGGTTAATACGTGATAACGATAGTTTGTCTATTCTATTATTTAATCCACACATCAGAACCACTTCTGAGACTGAAAAAGCAAGACTAATTCAAGTCGGTAATATTCTGACCGAGCAAACACTGCGCAGCACCGATATTACGTGTCGCTTTAACGAGCATTGCTTTGCGATGGGGTTATTTGGGCTTGATACTGAAGGTACTAAAGTGATTGTTTCCCGCATTCAAAACGCGCTATTAGAGCAAGAGAAGTTGGGCTTATTGCACTGCAACTTAAGCATTGGTGCTGTAAACGTAAAGCCAGAGCTTACTATTGAACCTGGTGCTATTTTTGAAAAGACAATTACCGCTCTTCATTATGCAGAGCAAAGTGGTGTTAATGCGTATCAACTAGAAACATATACCATTCACTAGCATTTAAAACGGCGTTTTGAGAGTAACACCATCGCTACTTTGTAGTGATTAGATTTAGCGCTGTTTGCCGTGTCGTAACGAATAAGTGTTATATCGATGTCGATATTCGACAAAAATTAATGCGGCTGGTGTTTTTATCTGGCGAATATGTGAATTAATCCGATTGCGCGATTCAACATTTAATTGCCGAAAATAAACGATAAATTTTAGGCATTAAAAAAGCCCCAATTGGGGCTTTTTGTGCGCGTTCAGCTATTAAATTTTAACGCCCTTACGGATCGCTTTGTCTTTAATATACTGAGACCAGCTCTTAGCAAATTTTTTCGTTTGCGGATAATCTACCGCTTTACGAACATTTTGATAAGCCAGTTTATACTTTTCTTGCTGAAGGTATGCTTCTGCAAGGTCTAAGTGGATCTGACCTTTCTTCTTATTGCCAAGCTCAAGTGCTTTGCTAAGGTTTTTAACCGCTAGTGCATAATCTTCGCTCGTTACGAACATTGAACCTGCTTTACGATATAACTCAGAGTCATTATCGAAATCAGCTGCTTCAATGTAGAACTTCGCTGCTTTATTATAATGCTTAGCATTATGGAAATATGCACCTAGTGTAGAAACCGTAGATTTGTCTTTCTTAACTTTCTTTGCTTTTACCGCTTTTTCAAGTGTAACACCTGCTTGGTAAGGCATTTCGTTAAGTGAATACAAACTTGCAAGGAATTTAAAATGGTTAGCTGTTTCTAACGCATTGTTACGCTCTGCTACTTTCGCAGCTGCAAGACCTTTTTTGTAGTCTTCAACTGTCATGTAGAAAGAAGCTAAACGAGTCCAAAGTTTGTACTCTTTCGGCCAAATCTTAATTTGCTCTTCACTTGTTTTAACCGCGTTATTGAACTGCTTAAGCTCTACATAAGCACCAACTTTTAAGTCGTAAGCACTTTTAATAGGCTCTTTTTTAGATAGCTCAATTGCACGATCTGCTGGACCAAGAATATTCTTATACTCTTTTGTTTCGTAGTAAATAGATGCAATAGCTAGGTAAACTTTTGCATCTTCTTCACCCGTAAAGTCCATCCAAGCGTAGTAAGAATCACGAGCATCTTTATACTGTTTTTCTTGACGCTGTAAGTCTGCAATAAGCTTCATTACAGTTGCTTGGTCTTTAAAGTTAAGAACATCTGGCTTAGCTGCCGCTTTAGCAAGACGAATTGCCTCGTCAAACTTCTCAAGCTGGTAGCTCATTTGCGCCATGTAGTAGTTAACTTGTGCTCTATCAAACTCGTCTGAAGGATCAATTTCCTTCATCATTTGAAGCGCACCAGCTACATCGCCCTCGATTCCTTTTTCCTGGTCGCCGTTGTATACATCGAATGCTCTAACAACTTTTTTACCAGTACGTTCACCCATAACTTTGGTTTTGCGTTTCTTGCGTTCTTCAATCTTAGCAGGATCAGCTTTAGCCAAAGTTGGTGCAGAATAAACTGCACCACCAAGCGACATTAATAAGGCTAGCGCTGTTACTTTAGATAAAGTTTTCATACTACCCCCTAGTTACCTTGGTCAAGTTTGAAATCAAGTTGAACTTCGATGCCTGCTTGACGTTGTGGTTTACCATCAACAATCTTAGGCTTGTATTTCCATTTACGTAGAGCACGTTTTGCTTCACGGTCGAAAATACGTCTTGGTTCAGCGTTAATAACTTTAATATCAGTTACACCACCTACTTCATCGATTGTAAAGCGAAGTTGTACCCAACCTTCTTTACCATCACGCGCAGCTTGTGGCGGATATTTAGGCTCAATTCGAACGATTGGTGTAGCATCACCATCTCGGCCAAATGCGCCTGGGCCATCTAGACCACCTGCCGTACCACCAACGTCAATTGATGGCATATTAAACTGTAATCCTGAGTTGTTATTACTCGAATTATCAGGTTGTGGCGGCTGCGGTTTGGGCGGCTGCTTAGGTGGCGGCGGAGGCGGAGGCGGTACACGCTTCCTCTCCTGCACCTTTGATTCAGGCGGATTCGTCATAATTTCGACTACAATCTGCTCTTGGTCATTGGCGGCGCGTTTGTCGCCGCCAGAAATCAAGAACGCCATGAAATAAAATAAGCCGAAAGTAACTGCCCCACCTGCAATCAGTGAAAACAGAAAACGAATCATTACTTTTCTCCAGCGATTGAAATCTTCAGGTAGTCACCAGTAGCCTTGATCTGGTCCATAACTTTCATAACCACACCGTGCTTCGCTTCTTTATCCGCTTGGATAATCACGACTTCAGTAGGTTGTTCAGCTAATAGACGCTCGATGTTCGCAGATACACGTTCTACATCTACTTGGCGCTTATCCATCCAAACTTCACCGTTACCACGAATTGCAATAAAAATATTTGCATTTTTCTTCTTGGTAGCTTGTGCTGCTTTTGGTTTGTTAACTTCAATACCGGCTTCTTTAACGAATGACGTTGTTACGATAAAGAAGATAAGCATGATGAAAACGATGTCGAGCATCGGTGTCATATCTACCGCTGCTTCATCTTCTTCACGAATACGTTTATTACGTGCCATATTCAAATCTCTCTCTAGTGATGCGGCAAGCTATCGATAAGTTTATTCTTAGCCATCTTCGCTTTCGCTTCTAGACGTGTGCTAAAGAATACACCTGATAGTGCTGCAACCATTCCAGCCATTGTTGGGATCGTCGCCATTGAAATACCTGATGCCATTAAGCGTGCGTTACCAGTACCTTGAGTAGCCATGGTTTCGAAAACCGCGATCATACCCGTTACAGTACCTAATAAGCCGATAAGTGGACATACAGCTACTAATGTTTTGATCAACAACATACGCTCATCTAATTTCTCAGACGCTTCAGAAATCCATGCTTCACGGATTCTGTGTGCATACCAAGACGTAGTGTCCTGGCGGGCGTCCCAGTTAGCGATGATTCCCTTTTTCATTTTAGGAAACACGCTGGTCAGGAACCAATAGCGCTCAATCATTAATACCCACATAAGAAAGAGTGCTATTGCGACCACATATAGTACCTGGCCGCCTGTAGCCACAAAATCCCTGACAGATTCCCAGATCTCCATCAGGACTAGCATTAGGCTTTCTCCTTCTCCGCGTGAGCAGCAATAATACCAGCGCTTTGCTCATCTAGGATGTGTAGTACAGACTTAGAACGGCTTGCAACGATAGCGTGAACTAGGATTAGCGGTAGTGCCGCAATTAGACCTAGAGCAGTAGTTACTAGTGCCATTGAGATTGAACCAGCCATGATCTTCGGATCACCTGTACCGAATAACGTGATTTGCTGGAATGTTTCGATCATACCTACAACAGTACCTAATAGACCCATTAGAGGTGCGATAGCTGCGAAGATCTTGATGATGTTAACACCAGCTTCGATGCGTGGCGTTTCACGTAGAATCGCTTCATCAAGCTTAAGCTCAAGGTTTTCAACATCTTCTGACTTGTTGTCTTGGTAAACTTTAAGAATACGACCAAGCGGGTTGTTTTCGTTTGGTGTGTTAAGATTCTTAAGCTGTGAACGGATCTTACCAGTAGTTAGTGTAAGGTCAGCAAGACGAATAATCGCGATGATGAAACCAATAACTAGTAGTACTGCGATTAGGTAACCAACTGTACCACCTTGGTGGAAACGCTCTTCGTGAGTCGCTTTCTGCGTGTTTAGACGTAGAATTGAACCACGAGTGATATCTGTATAGAAACCAGTGTAAGAACCAGCTGGAGTAGCACGTAGCGCTTCAGCAGAAGACAATACGTAACCATCAGGCTGACGGCCTAGCGGCTGGATTTGCTTAGTTTCTGGGTGGTAAATTAAGTAACCTTGATCAGAGATAAGGTTGAAGTTACCAATACGTGTAACTTTAGCGTTAACTTCTGAACCGTCTAACTGAGCAACTGTAGTTTCGAAAGATGATACTTTCGCAGACTCAGTCATTTCAGTTTGAAGACCAATCCAAAGCTCTTCTAGTTCGCGAGTAGTTGGTAGTTCTTTAGCAGCAGCTAGAGAACGAAGCACTTCTTCACGTCCTGGCTTTTCAGCAGAAACAAGTGATGCTTCAATTGAACCGATTGTTTCAGATGCAGCACGACGTACAACACCGAACATTTCACCAAGCGTACCTTTAGCAGTTTCTAATTCTGCTTCTTTAGACGCTAGTGTCGCTTCGTTTTGTGCATATTGCTTCTTAAGACGATCACCGCGAGCTTCTTCAGCCGCTAGTTCACGTTGAGCTTTCTTTAATAACGCTTGCTTGTCAGCACGAGCTGATAAAAACTCTTGCTCACGTTGCTTGTTAATTTTGCCAGACGAGATACGGTCTTGCTTAACTTGCTCAAGAATTTTATCTAGAGCAGCTGTATCTGCGTGTGCATTTAGCGCGCCACCTGCAGAAACAGAAAGAACAGTAGCAACTGCTAAACCTTTAAATAGTTTCTTCATCGTGATTACTCCGCGCCAAAGATTGGAAGGCTAACAATATCGTAAGCTTTCTGCTTACGCGCCATACGAATAAGATCAGTAATAGGGCTGATGTATTCGTCACCTAGCTTGTCCCACTGCTTTGTAGAATTGTTCCAAACCCAAGCATTCTTAAGGTCTAGAGACTGAGCTACATAAGCGATACGACCAACACGACCGAAGTCTACAGTGATATCACGACCATCTAGGTTGATAGCACCTTGAGTAGCAGTTACAACAGTGCTGTAATCTTTCTCTGTAAGGTAAGCTTCAAGAACCTGACGGTACTTTTCAGAAGTCGTTACTGATGAGTTAGTCATTAACTCACGTAACTTTTCAACACGGTCTAAACGCTTTTCAGTGTCAAAAGGAACGTCCGCTTTGATGAATTGCTCAAGCGTATCGATCATGCGATACATCAAAGGCACAACGTTACGTTTAGTTGTATCGATTTCTTTGATTTGTTTATTTAATGATTCGATACCAGCATTTTGGTCTGCAACCAAACGTGCTAGGTGATCATTATAAACTTTTAGGATCTCAGTTTGGTTAATCGTAGTGTCATACTCCGCTTTCAGTTCAACTGTTTGCTCGAATACGTTATCGATTTTGTTCTGAGACTTTTGTGCAGCCTTAATAGTCTGACCTTCAACATTGTGAATGTCTTTCAAAGGATCTGCCATCACATTGCTGCTTGTAAGTGCAACCGCGCCAACCAACGCTGAAGCTACAAGACTTTTTCTGATTTTAACAGACATAGTTCCCAACCAATTAAGTAATGTTACTTTTTTAGAATTTAAACTGATTAAAACTCAATCATGAATGGTGCACATAAAAAATGCACCAACTCACCAATAATGCTAAATGCATAGAAGAGTGTCAACAGCCAAACTTAGTAAAATACTGCTCTAAGATAAACAAATGCTTTAATGCAACAATTTAATAAACAAACTGTTTACATTTAAGCTTTTGTTAATCGCGCTATACCGTCCAAGAAAGAGAGTTTATAGCCATATCAGATTGGCTTTAGTAAAAAATTATTAACAATTAACGCAATTAATTTTTTTTCAAAAAAAAAACGCCTAGGTAGAATGTTATTGAAAGGTTTCTAGGCTGAATTGATAAAGATATTCTGTTTTTAAATGACTAAATATGCGTTTGAGTACGCATAAGTATATAAAGAAGCATAAAACTCATGCTTCTTTATATAAGCTTACTTCTATAGACTCGACAAAACGATTATGATTTCATTCAATATGACTGTGTTCGAAGACCACAAACCAAGCTAGTATTTCGCCAGATTCATTCAGAACTTCACTTTGTTCGGTAGCGGTCAATCCATTTAACTTCGCGTATTTAATAAGTGAAGATAATTTATCTGGTGCTAAGGCCGCTTCTACCAATTCAGACAAACGATTCTGTAACGTTTCGATCTGTGTCTTAAGATATTCGATAAATTGCTTTTTTACTCGACGCTCTGAAATTACGCCAATTTTCATAAACTGAGATACATATTCAGGTAAGTTCGTATCCTTTATAGCCATTTCATCATGTTCAAATAATTCTTTTAATAAGTAATTTAATTGATGTCGGTGATGCTCAGCATCTCTATTTACTTTTAATAGCCTAAGTGATTCTTTACTCGTTATATCAAAAGAGAATTTAATTAGCTTAATAAAATGATCCATACAGGCTCTAAACGCCTCTGACCTCACTAACGTAAGCGTTCTTTCATTTCGCTGAATTATTGCAGAATTAGAATGATGCATCATTAAGCCGATCTTACCATTAGCACTTAGACGCTTTTTAGATGCAATTATCGACTCACTAATATCAGAATACTCGATACCGAATTGAGAAATAATTAACTCGTAATTGTCATCCAATTTGTCTACATCTTCAGCTTTAAATAACTCTCTAAATAAAATATTGTTTTTAAACTTGTGCGCTTTATCAATCGCATGGTTATTAATTTTAGCAAAATCAATCGCAGTTATACTGCCTCTTATCTTATTAACGAATGCAAAATCATCAACTAAAATCGCTAACCCGCCATTTCCTGTTGCAATATCAAGGCATTTAAATTCGTCTTTTAGAGTTGAAAATAAGGGGAGCCATTGATCTTTTAACACTCCCGTATAAGTTTTTTTATAACTTTCACCAAATGACGTTAAATGACCTTGTTTCCAATACTCGCTCCAATGTGAAGTCATCAAAAAAACTCCTTTATTATTGTTATATATTAGCTAAATCGATCCAATACAAATAAAAAAAGCCTGCAATTGCAGGCTTTAATACATCTTAAATCTAATTAGAATTTGTAGCGGAAACCTACAAAGTATAAACGACCAACGATGCTATATAAGTTTGAATCGTAACCTAAGTCACTATCTAAAACAGGATCTTCATCTGTTACATTATTAACACCAGCAGTAATGTCTAAATTCCAAGGTGTTGCATATGTATAGTTTAAGTCAACAATGTTGTAATCGTCTAACTCGCCAACTGCAGTGAAGATGGTGCCAGTTTCGTCCGTTTCAGTTTCTTCAGCCTGAGATGCGATATGGTTAAGATTCACATTAAGAGTGTGATCTTCGAATAACCATGTAGCACCTAGTGAGATACGACGCTCAGGAAGACCGTTACGACCGATCTTGTTAACCTTAGGCATACCGATGATATCTGGCTCTTCATAAGATAGAACTTCTGACCAAGCGAAGTTTGTCTTAATTTCACCTGCACCACCTAAATCGAATAGTGCATTTGCTTTGAAGTCAAAACCATCTGTCGAGAAACCAGGAATATTCGCCATAGGTGCTGTAACTAGAAGTGAACGACCTGCAGGGTTACCACCACGGTCTACAGATGCACCTTCGTAACCTGGCGCATTATCACTTGGATCCTCTGGATCACCTAGTAAACCAATGTTTTCTAGATCAAATACGTCTTGTGTAGATAGAGAAGAAACCTGGTTAGTGATGTCAATATTGTAGTAATCGAATGAAACGTCAACATTGTCCGTTACATTATATACAATACCAAAGTTAACACTTTCTGACTCTTCAGGCTTAAGGTTTTCGGCACCAATGAAGTAAGTCGTGTGCTGTTGCGTGCGACAATCTGAACGGTTAGTTCCTGCTGCTGAACAAAGTACTACGTCTTTAGCACGGCTTGCAGACTCTGAAGGTGCTTTATATAAGTCTTCAAGTGTCGGAGCACGGAAACCTTGACCCCATGATGCACGTACAACAAGAGATTCAAACGGTTGATAACGAAGTGATGCTTTAGGTACAAACGACGAACCTACATCGCTAAAGTCATCATAACGACCTGCGAAGTTAAATTCTAAGCTGTCAAGAACTGGTACTACTAATTCAGCAAATACCGCGTACTCTTCACGATCACCAGATGCAGAGCCACCTGCTGTACCAATGATGTTCTTAGCTTCGTTTTGTGCTTCAGCTTGGTCAAAATATGTTGTTTCTTTGTAGTTTGCACCAACATAAAGAGCAACTGAACCTGCACCAAAATCAGCTAGCTCATTGAACGTCATACCACCGCTAAGTTCGCGAAGTGTACTACCAGAGCGACGGTTACTGTTTGCAGCTAGGTCAGCAAGTTGTGAGGTGTATTTTGACTGGTCTGGGTCACGAGGATCCCAACCATCACGAATTGCTTGCTCAACGCTTGGACGGTGAACGTAACCTTGGCCCCACTCGTTCATGTCATAACGGTTATAGTGAGCATCAACATGCCAGTCAAATAGATCTGTAAGACCTTCCAAAGAAGCAGCCCAATCTTGCATGTTACTTACTTGCCAAGTATCACGTGATGAGCCAACATTATTGAAACGGTAGTAACCACGGTCACCTTCATTAACTGCTGTTAAACCATTTTCAGCTGGCATGTCCATAGGGAATGTAAACCAACCTGCTGCAGGAGCGTAACGACCAAAGCTTTCGTTACGAGCATGTAGAGAACGGAAGTTAAAAGTAGTGTTATCACTTACTTCATAGTCATAATCTACGAATACTGAATCACGTTTCGTTGACGCAGCATCTGCTGATACAGCTGTATAATCGAAATGACAACCATCATCATCTGGGTAATCTGGCGCATCATTGTGATAACTGAATAGGTCACCGTATTGTGAACAGTCTTGACCACTAATCATTGGATTAAATTCAAACGTAGTCATATCTAGGATATTACGACCGTACCAGCTTAAACCAGTAGTACCACCGTAAGTGCCTGAGCCATCGTCCGTAGAAGACGTAAACCAACGGTCGCGTGCGAAAATGATATCGCGTTCGTCATGTTCATAGCTGAAAACAATGCTTGATTTGTCATTTGAAAGACCAGTGATGATTGAGAATGAAGACTCATCACCGCCACCGTCACGGCTAGGGCTACCAGCTCGAGCTTGAACTTGAACGCCTTCAAAATCGTCGCGAAGGATGATGTTTACAACACCTGCAATTGCATCTGAACCATATACAGCAGATGCACCGTCACTCATAACTTCGATTCTTTCAACCGCAGCGAAAGGAATTGTGTTTAAGTCAGCTGCACCACCACCCATTACAGGTGAGCCTGGCATTTTCTTACCGTTGATAAGTACTAATGTACGACTTGAACCTAAACCGCGTAAGTTTACAGTAGCTTGGCTTTGTGCAGTATTACCAGATGAAGGTTGGATTGAACCAAAAGAGTTAAACGTAGATCTGTTTAACACGTCAGAAACACTTAATTGACCTGAATTGTCTAAAGACGCTCTGTCAATTACAACTACAGGGTTAGCACCCTCCATATCAGTACGCTTGATACGAGAACCTGTTACTTCGATACGTTCAACAGCTTCAGCTGCTTGTTCTTCAGCGGCATTAGCGTTTGCTGCGAACACAGCAGTACTAGCACCACCGAAAGCGATCGCTAAACGAACCGCCTTCGCTAGTTTATTATTTAACATTTAGATTTCTCCCTGGACCACATTTGTGGATTTACTTTTATTCACAATCTAACAAATTGTTGATTGATTTTTTTGAGTCGAAACTCATTTATCCGAGAGCAATAATAATCATAAGGGCAAACACCGGTCAACATGTGTTTATAAAGTTTTAACATTTACGCCTTATATGTTTCAGTTAGATCACATTTATACACACTTAGAAACACACTAATTTCAGGCGCAACAAAAACACAAGACACTGATTTTAAAAGAAATAAAATAAAAACAAACCGTAAAGCTTAATTGTAATCAAAAAATTACATTTTTTTTGAACTTTTTAGAAAAGGCTTTGCTGCTCATTAACCAATTGAGCAAAATTTAACATTAGCGCCTTTTCAAGCGCCTCTACAATTGGCTTAAGTTGCTTATCTAAGTAATGTTGATAATCGATTCGATTCACTTCTGACACATCACCATCAGCTAAGTAAACGGGGCCATCAAGTGTTACAAGATAATTCACCCAGTCGCCTCGTTTGATGAAAAAATCGGGGTGTTTTAACTGGTAATCTATTACTGCTCTAACATGAGGTGGGATATTACGACGATACATTTCAAGCTCTTGTCCCAAGCGTTTGCGATACACAAGTTTGTCATCAAAAGCACCTGATTTAAGGGCACTAACCTGTTGTGTGATGTAATCATCGACAGCTTGATTGTTAAATAGTCGTTGGTACAACTCAGTCTGAAACTCTTTGGCTAGGCGAGTCCAATCGCCACGTGCCGCTTCAAGACCTTTAAATATTAACTCTCCATCTTGGTTAATACCCGCGTAGCGCTTTTTGGACCCAGTTGCTTCACCGCGCAGTGTCGGCATAAAAAATGGGTGATAATGAGTTTCAAATTCAATCTCTAGTGCGCTGTCTAACCCTTTTTTACTCAATTCAGCCTGCCAGTAGTCATTTATTTTGTTAACTAATTGCTTACCTATGTCGTTACACTTTGCTTTAGAGGCTTCTCCGTCTATCGAGACAAAGGTTGAATCTGTATCACCATAGATCACGTGATAACCGGCTTGTTCTATTAACTGCTTAGTTTTTTTCATAATCTCATGACCACGCATGGTAATCGAACTTGACAAGCGCGGGTCATAAAACCGACATCCGGTCGAACCTAATACGCCATAAAAACTATTCATAATAATTTTTATCGCATAAGACATAGTTTCATCTTTGGCTTTTTTTGCCGCTTCTCTTGCTTGCCATAGCTCACTGATAAGCGAAGGTATAAAATGTTCGGTGCGCGAAAACTGAGCGCCGTTAAATCCCTCAATCGCATCATCTTCCATTAACCCTTCAACTAACCCCATAGGGTCAATTTTAAAAGTGCGAATGATTGATGGATAAAGACTTTTATAATCAAGTACCAAGACATTCTGATAAAGCCCAGGAAGTGAGTCCATTACATAACCGCCTGGGCTTTCAAATTGTACTGGGGAATCACCTAAATTAGGCGCGATATACCCAGCGCGATGTAAATGCGGCAAATATAAATTAGTAAACGCCGCGACGGAACCGCCTAAGCGGTTTAAATCAAGCCCTGTTAGTTTGGACCTTGCAATTGCAAAATCGATTAGCGATTTATTCTGAAAAATATCCCACACCAGCTTACAGTCTTGCAGATTGTATTTGGCTAACGCTAGTTTCTCATGCTTAAACTGGCGTTCGATTTCTGCAAGCGTATCGCCACCTTGGATCAGCTTTTCTTCACCGAGTAATTCGTAGCTTACTTGCCCTAAACGAAAGCTAGAAAAATGGTAGCTTGCATTTTTCAGCATATCGATGCCATCAAGTACCATACGGCCGGGTAAATTAAGTTTATTGATTTTTGATTGCGTCACTCGAAGCTGACTTGCAAATCGCCCAAGCGACAACGTTATACCAAGTGCTTCTGCTCGCTTAGCTAACATCGAAAAGTCAAAATCAATAACATTCCAGCCGATAAATACATCTGGGTCTAATTCTTGTGTGATAGCAACAAAGCGCTTGAGTAAAGCGGTTTCATCAGCAACCCATTCCAACCATTCGTGACTTTTACCTTGCCCTATCATTACCACTTTTTGGTAATTCGCATTATAAAAGCCTATCGAATAGAGCACCCCTAACCCACTGCACTCTATATCGAGTGAGACACAAATCAATTCATGCGCGGCTAAACTCGCTTGTTCACTTTTAGCCAGTTTTGCTTGATACAAACAATGCACACCCTGGCTAAACTTATATTGCCCTTTTGCCCATGCTTGCCCTTGAATAAAACGCTCCATTAAATAGCGATCGGCGTGGCGAACATCCTGCTCATACAGGATTACACCTACTTCATTCGCTGTTTCTTTTGCGGCGAAAAAGGCTTTTAGGCTAGTAAAATAAAAGCCACTAACGTTACTTTGATCAAAATGTTTAAGCGACAGAGACTTTTGCTCAAAAGCAACCCCCTCTCGATTAAGGGCATCGGCATACCATTTGGCATCTTCTGATAAACAAAATACCACCGCCTGCTCACCTGTCACTTCCACGCGTACAGGGCCTTCTTTAGACTTTAACCAAAACACTAAGGTCAGCTTACCGTCGCGGTCAAACTGTTGTTTGGTTAAAATTAACCCAGAAAAAGTACGCTCAATTACCATTACAACTATTATTAAACTTGATTATCACGACAGTCTAACAAAAGAAAAAATGACTGTATTGCATTGTTATTAATTACAAGCGCCTTTAAAATCGCGAAAACGCCTTTTCTCGGACCTAACATGCTGGCTGACTCCCTAAAAAAAACCATTCGTACTATTCATACTAATATTGCAGCCAAATTACCTGATTACCGTTCACGTCCGAGTCAAAATTACTTAGTGGCAGAAATCGCTAAAACCTTAGCGGGAAATTACCACCGCACAGAGCGCATTGCAGTAATAGAAGCAGGAACAGGTACAGGCAAATCGTTAGCATATTGTATCGGTGCTATTCCCTACGCAAAGCAGCACAAAAAGAGCCTGATCATTTCAACCGCCACAGTTGCGTTACAAGAGCAATTAATCAATAAAGAGCTGCCATTTTTTGCAAAGAACTCAGGTATTGAAATTAGCTTTGAGCTCGCAAAGGGACGTCAGCGTTATGTTTGCGCTGAGCGTTTATACAACGCACTGGTTGATGATCCATCGCAGCTTAATTTTTTAGCGACCACCGATGCGCCTCTAAATGAAAAAGAGCAAGAGAGTTTAAAACAACTGCAAGCCGCCTATAAAAAAGGCACATGGCAAGGTGATAGAGATACTTGGCCTAAAGTCATCTCCGACAATGTATGGCGTTTAATTCAAAGTGACAAACACTCGTGCCAGCGTCAATTAGCTAGCCATGCGCACTGCCCTTTTCATAGCGCTCGCGACCGTTTAGCTAAAGCTGATGTGATTATTGTAAACCATTCTTTATTACTGGCAGATCTAGAACTCGGTGGTGGGGTTATTTTACCTGAACCGTCAGACAGTATTTACGTTATCGATGAAGCACATCATTTGCCGCAAGTAGCACGCGACTTTTCATCGGCATCAAGTACTTTAGTCGCTACCTTAGAGTGGTTAGATAAGCTAGCTAAATTTAACCAAAAAATGGCTAATGCGATTAGCTCAACACGGGCAACAGGTCTCAACTTTAAACTTGCAGATGCCATTAACGAAAGTGCAAAAGACTTAAAAAATGTGAAAACATTTTTTGCCGATAATTACTTTGAATTTAACGAAGATAATGTACACCGTTTTGAGCAAGGGCAGCTACCAAAAGGTATCAGCAATTGGGTAAAAGATTTAAAGCAATCGTCAAACAACATGCTTAAATTTCTTACCAAAATGCATGATGCGCTTACCTTAGATTTGTCTGATGGCGACGTGAGTAAAAAAGTCGCCGAGCCACTGCTATCTGAAAGTGGCCATTACTTAACGCGCCTAGATGGCTTTGCTAAATTGTGGGGGAACTTGTCCATCGAACAATCTAATCCGCCCCATGCTCGCTGGCTTAAGCAACTTGAATACAAAAATCACGTTGATTATCTGTTGGCTGACTGCCCTATTCAAGTCGGCTATTATTTACACGATAAGTTGTGGCAAGAATGTGCAGGTGCAGTGCTGTGCTCCGCTACTTTATCGGCACTTGGTTCATTTGACCATTTTGCCTTTGAAGCGGGCTTAAAGCCTATCGAAGGGGTTAAGTACATCAAAGCGCAATCGCCTTTTGATTATAAAGAAAATGCTGTGCTGACTATTCCAAAAATCAGCAAAGAGCCAAATCATAAAGAATTCAGCGATGAGTTAATTAAAACTCTGCCCAATTACATTAAAAAAGATCAGGCAAACTTAGTGTTATTTGCCTCTTATTGGCAAATGAACCAAGTGGCAGAGGGTATCAGAAAAAAAGGTTTCAGTTTATTACTGCAAGGAGAGGCCTCTCGCGATGCGTTACTTACGCTTCATCGCGACAAAGTTAAAAATGGAAAAGGGTCAATTTTGTTTGGCACACAAAGTTTTTCAGAAGGGTTAGACCTACCAGGCGATTTACTGACAAACTTAATCATCACCAAAATCCCATTTGCAGTGCCCACCTCGCCGATAGAGCAAGCACAAAGTGAATATATCGAAACGAAAGGTGGTAATCCATTTTTGTCTATCACCGTACCCGAAGCGGCAAAGAAATTAGTACAAAGCTGTGGTAGACTGCTTCGTAAAGAATCTGATAGTGGTAAAATAACAATTTTAGACAGACGCTTAGTTACCAAGCGTTACGGTAAAGCCATGTTGGATTCGCTGCCCCCGTTCAAACGAAAAATCGAGTATTAATGATAGAACTAGCTTTAGAGCCAACAACTTGGCTTGTGCTCTGCTCCGCAGCATTGGCCGCTGGGTTTATAGACGCTGTTGCCGGTGGTGGCGGTATGCTAACCGTGCCTGCCCTTTTAACCGCTGGCCTGCCACCGCATTTAGCACTTGGCACCAACAAATTAGCCGCTAGTTTTGGTTCACTAACTGCGAGTTTTACGTATTATAAGAAAAAGCTTTTTAACCCGCGTTTTTGGTTGGTGTCAGCCTGTGCAACTGCCCTAGGTGCCATCCTTGGCACATTAATTGTTGATTTTCTTACCCAAGAGTTTCTTAACGTGTTGCTTCCTGTGGTGATTATTGTGGTTGCAATATATAGCTTATTTAATAAAAGCCAATTCGCAGAAAATATGCAGCTACCTCCCGAAAACTCACAACTAAAAGTAAAGCAAAGCTGGCAAGGGCTTATTCTGGGCTTTTATGATGGTGTTGCAGGGCCCGGTGCGGGCACATTTTGGACCGCTTCAAACAGCTTTCTGTATAAAATGGGTATATTGCTTAATTGCGGTTTAGCACGCTCGATGAACTTCATCAGTAATGTGGTATCGCTGGCCACCTTTGTGGCACTTGGCCATGTGCATTTTATGCTAGGTTTAACTATGGGCGCGTTTATCATGCTAGGCGCCTGGATAGGCGCACATTCAGCGATTAAATTCGGCAGTAAGTTAATTAAACCTGTGTTCAATACCGTTGTCATTGTGTTAGCGATTAAATTAATTTTAGATGTCTATGCTTAAAACAAGTGCACAAGTCGAAACACTTAAAAATCAAGTAGAACGCTTAAAAGTTAGCTGCCAACAGTTTGACCAGCAAAATTTATTTAAAAGTGAGCGCTTTGTTAAAAACCAGCATGGCTTATTTGAACATCACTTGTTTCGTACCAAAAGTGTAAAGCTTAGCGATTACCTAACCGAAGTATTTGATAACATCGACGCACTGCCCTCAAGCGAGCGAAGACATGCTCAGCGTTTTGCCCTTGAGTCAATTTCACAGCAAATTGACGCTATTATCACTGCATTAAAAGCCACCAGCGTTTGGCAAAAAGAACAACAATTTAAGCCAGTTACTCGCTATAAAAAAGTAGTTAAAAAAATCATTCAATCATCGCAAGAGTTGTATCGTGAACTATCTCAGAATCATGAGTTTGAGCGTCGCTTACAAGAAATGATTGAACTTAGACAAAACGAAAAAATAAACTGCAGTGCTGAGCGTGCCAGAGAGTTAAATAACGAAATCCTTGTACTGCATGGCAGATTGGGCCGTTGCCGCAAGGCCATTACAGCCGTCGAGGAAAAAATTCAACTAGCAGAGAAATCAAACCGATAATGACGATACCGATTTTCTATCACCCTAGTTACTCATCTTTATCACTGCCCGACAACCATCGCTTTCCGATTGAAAAATACCAATTGCTCTACCAGTTTATTAAGCATGAATTGGCTGAGCGATTTCGCTTTATCACGCCCGAAAAAGCAAGTGTAGATGATATTAGCAAAGTACACTGCCCTATTTTTGTACAGCAGTTTGTAACAGGCACCCTTGAGCCAAAAGCGATACGTAAAATGGGATTTCCGTGGTCGCCACACCTTGTTGAACGCACGCTTTATTCAATTGGCGCATCAATTCAAGGAGCAAAGCTTGCGCTTGAAACACAAATCGCAAGTCAAATAAGCGGCGGGTATCACCATAGCTTCCCCAGTTTTGGCAGTGGCTTTTGCATTTTTAATGATTTGGTAATTGCCGCGCGCCATTTACTTGATAACAACCTGGTAAGCAAAGTTGTTATTCTCGACCTTGATGTACACCAAGGTGATGGTTCAGCGGTATGCGCACAAGCGATGGACGATATCGTCACAATTTCATTGCACTGTGAGCAAAACTTCCCAGCCAAAAAGCAACATTCAGATTACGATTTTACGCTCAATAAACACGCTAATGACCAAGAATACCAAACGATGTTACAGCAATGCTTACTTACATTGCTTGTAGAGCAACCTGATATCGTGCTCTACAATGCCGGAGCCGATATTTATAGCGGCGACGAGCTAGGCTATTTCAACGTCAGTTTAGCGGGCGTAAAACAGCGCGAACAAAGCGTGATCTCATTTTGTACATCCAATGATCTTCCTATTTTTACGGCGTCAGGTGGCGGTTACCAGCGAAATGTTGACAACCTAGTAAATGTTCATAAACAACTTTATTTAAGCATGACAAATGGATAGACGATTCCTAAGATATAAGCAATACTAAGAACAGTTACATTAAGTAATCTTAAGGAATAGCATGAAATTACATGACGATATTCATAATTATTACGAAAAATTATTAATCGACGAAATTGAAAAGCAAAAAATTGAAGCTAAGTATGACAACGACACATTGGCTGATTTTTGTTGTACTGCATTAAATCAATTGCCATCACGATACATTCGCTTTGAAGTGGATATGGCGTTTTATTCATCGCAAAGTGAACGCTTAGAAATGGAACAGCGCGTAAGAGACGCGATTGAGTTTGCAACCGCTGCCGTTGCAAAACGCGGTAAAAGTGATGACTGAAAGCAATACCCTAGCCAACGCGCCTAAACACGTTCAATTAGCGGTGGATTTAATAATGCTGCTAGAACAACATGAGCTTGATGCTAAAACCGTACTGCAAGCGCTTGAAATTGTACAAAAAGACTTTAAGCAAAAATGCCAAGAGCAAGCGACTTAACCCGTATTTTGGTTAACTAGTGCGCGGCTGAAAACTCAGCAGTTAAAAAGCGTGTGACGTCTTGATGAAAATCACTATGATAGTATTTAAGATGAGCACGCAATAACGCCCCATCTTGATTTAACGTATCAATTTGCTTATTCACTTTTTTAATAAATTGCCTTGTTGCCGGGTTGTTTACACACATTAAACGCCCTAAAAGATAAGGTTCAATGCCCGCAACCGTATAACTTACCGTTGATTCTTGCCATTGCCTCGCACTCATTTCGAGTGGATAAAAAAGCGAGTATTCACCGCGTCTTTCGCTAAACATATCCAGTATGCCTTGCACATGAGAAGCACCGCGTCGCACAATCTTGTTTTGCTCAGGTAACTTGGCAATTTGCTGATCTAATTTATCGCCGTATGAAATCTGGTCTGACACAATTAAGCGTCGTTGTGGATACTGCACAAACAATTCAGCCAAACTAATCGGCTCGTTAATACCTCGCGATGATAAATCTGAGAACTGATAGAGCCGTCTGCCCAAAAACAAATTAATGGGTTTACTAAAGATAAATTGCTTAGCTCGCTGATGCGTTTTGATTTTATTCGTAATACAAATCGATCGGCCTTTTTCCATAAACTTTAACGAACGCTTAAGTGGCACAAACTCAAAATGTAATTTATGAGTTTGCTGTGTTAAGGCTAAGATATTTGTTTCAGACGATAAGCTGCGCATGTCACCGTTTTGAAAACTTGCTAAATCATGTGCATTATCAGTGTGCAATATTATTTTTGCTGTGGCTGGCAAACACCAACAAATAAAAACAAAAATGCTAAATTTAGTGAACGGGAATTTCAAAGGTAACCTGCTGGGGAAGTAATATTTAACGTGCTTATTGCTGTTTATCTAAACCAGTCATAAAAATTTAACAAAATTTTAGAAAAGAGGCCATTGATTAGAGACACGCTGCATAATTTGGGGACAAACAACAGGTTTTAGTTATTGTAACCTAGGTCAGTTTATATTTTGTTTAGATTATGCGTTTGATACAAATAACAGCCTAAGTTATAAATCACCTTGATAACAGGAAATTAAAGGTGATTTAACACTTTCAGTGACTACCTATTTATTTTACATGGGGTAAAAATACGTTTACCACTAACCCCGTTTTGCCACCTGAACGATTATGCAAACTAAGCTGACTATGATGAGCTTCGGCAATTTCACGACACAGCGCCAAACCTAAACCACTGCCGCTGGCTTTCGTTGAGTAAAATGGGATCAATGCACTTGCCATAACTGCTTCGCTCATGCCGGGGCCCGCATCGGTCACGCTGATAACGGTGCCGCTTTGTTTATTTTCAATACTAACCGCAATTTATTGCGGTTTCGAACCGGATTCATGAGCGTTTTTTAGTAAGTTAATCAACAATTGTTCAAGTTGAATATGATCAGCAAAACATCGGTGCTTTGGCTCGTGCCCGTCAAGTTTAAAGGCATATTGCTGCTGCACATTATTCAGCACACTTTGCCAATCAAGCAACTCCAATTTAGGCAGCGTTAGCTTGGCAAACTTACCATACCCTTGGACAAACTCATTGAGGTGACTGATCCGCTCCTGCAATGTTGAGAACACACGCTCCAATCGCGGTTCATCCACATTTTGCGATAACAACTTGCCACTGTGTAACATCGATGACATTGGCCCTAACGAGTTACTTAATTCATGGCTAATAATACGTATCACTTTCTTCCATACCGCTACTTCTTGACGACTCAATTCGCGCGTAAGCTGTTTAAAAATATACAAACGGTGTTGGTGATTATTTAATAGAAATTGCCCTGTAGACAGATGCCATGTTTCACTTTCATCTTTTTCGTGCTGTAAATGGAACAAGTCATCTCTGCCCGCTTCCATTGCTTGTTTTATTTGCTCATTAGCGGCGTTGTAGAGCTCTTCACGCTGCAAGCCTTCAAGTTTTTGCTCACTATTAAATAATCGATTAGCACTGTGGTTACTAAACACCACATAATCATTACTATCAATCAGCACCAAAGCTTGGGGGGAAGATTGCAGTACTTTATCCAACATTAATTCCCGCTGATAAATCCACTGCTTTTCTTGGCGTAAATGCTCTGCCGTGTGATTGTAAATGTGGCAAAGGCGGCCTAATTCATCTGGCGCATCGTATGCAAGTAGGCTAGAAAATTCACCATTTTTGAAATTTAACAACCCAGTTTCAAGGGCTTGAAACCCAGAGCTGACCGATTGCGTGAGTAAACCGCTAATAAACCATGTCGCACACAAAGTAATTAATATAACCAGGGCACTTTGTTTCAGCGAGACATCCAGTACCAGTAATAACGGGATCAGTACCAGAATAAGGCTTATTACAACCGCCAACTGCAATTTAGTTTGGATACGATAGTGAGCAAAAAACGTTTTCATAATGTGTTATCAATACTCAATATCAAATTTTTGCAAACGACGATAAAGTAATGGCGCTAAATTTTTTTGTGTCCAACCTCCAATTAAACGCTGTTTAAGCCACTTAACATATTTAAGTCGAGCAAATGTAGCTTCCTGCACTTCCTTAGGTAGTGACTCTAGATCACGAGGTTGAGGATTAGACTCTCCCGCATTAGCAGTTTTAGCTAACTTTTGCGGTGCTTCCTCAAAGCTAAACTCGTCTTCAAACTCCATTAGCCCAAATCACCGACTCTAAAGTAAGTTCTGTGTTTAAGTCTGAATTAACACTACCTAGAGACAATAAACGATATACAGAGGCAAGTATCTCACCAATGGAAGCATTTAGGGTCCTCACCAAATCTTGAATAGTGAGTTTTCGCCATTGGTTGAGTAGCTGAATGATAGAAAGCTGAAGCTCGGTTAACGACTGAAATCCCGAATAACGATGAAGCAATTTTAAGTTGTCTAAAGTAGGATAAACACGAATTTGCTTGTCAGTGACTAATATCAGTTCAATGCCTATTTGTTCTTTGGCAACCAACTGTTTTTGCGCAAAACGTGCTCTAAATTCAGAGTTCGCAATTCTACTGTAAGGCTTCACTTCAATATATTTTTGCGGTTTCTCATGATGCGCTAGCAAAAAATCCGGCGTGTAACGGCAAATTCTGCCGTCAAACTCATATTCAAAGCCTCACGGTTGTGCTTCAAAGCTTTTTATTTCGCGAGAGTATTCAAAGTGAAAGCATGTGTCGAATTCTAAAGATGGCTCAACTAAGCAAGTAGCTTTATTCTTTTGACTTGCAAACTTGTAGAGGTTTTTGACTCTGGAGTGCTTTAGTTTACGCCTGATCATATCCATCACCAAATATGTGGGACAATTTAAAAGTAGGCTATGCAGAGTTATATTTCAATTTTTATGCGGGGTTTTACTACAATTTTGCAGACTTACACTTCAAACATCAGCAAATTAATGAAGTTGGGTGGCAATCTTACCAGCCACATCCCGGCACATAAGTCACACGCTGTGGCTGCTCCCTTCCGGGCCTGACCAGATTCACGCGCTATTATTGCGGGAGGACCAATAAGATCACCATAATAACTCAGTTAAACAAAGGGTTTTGCTCAACTGCGCGCAGGGATTATCACTATTTTTCGGATGAAGTTCAAGCAAAACTTTGTGTATGCTAATCAACTGCGCAACAATTAACCTTAAAGCTGTTTTAACAAACGCGATAACTTGGTTTTCACCTGTGCCATATTATCTGGACCTAAACGCAGTAGCTGTTTTTGTGCATCAGATAAGGCTTCATACTCAGGTACCGCATATTTATATGTTACAGACTGACTTGTAAGCGGCGTATCTAGTGGAACAGCTGGAGTATCAAGTAAATGCTGAATCGCCAGTGCAAGGCGCTGTTCAAATTCATAATCCGATAAACCAATCTCGTCATAAGCATCTTGGATCAGCGGCTTGTACTCATCAATTAATGCGATAATTTGTTTTTCCGAAAGCTTAGTAAATAAGCTGACATACGGATCGTAGCGCTCAAAACTCTCTGGATTTACGGTAATAATTGCACCGTCGTTTACGCTAAATGCTTGTTTTGGCGCAACAAACACTTGATGCTTTTTAGCAAGCTTACCGTCCGCTAAGTTTTCGGTGTAAACCACCGCGCGGCGAATTAAATCATCGCTAACAACAAGTTTTAACAAGTTTACTGATACAACATCTGCTAGCGACTCTCGTACAACTGAATCGCTATCATCAAGCGAAGGTAACACACGTGTCACTTCTGGCGTTACTGGCTCTTCAACTTCAGGCTCTTTAGTCACAACCACTTGCTCAACAACTGGTTCAATTACAGGGTCGTTGGTCACAACTTGTGTTTCTTGCTCTGTCTCTACAGGCTCAGTGGGTTGTGGCAAGTCAATTACTTGCCGTTCACCCGGCTCTACTGGTTTGTCGTCTTTCATTAATTGCATGGCTGCTACCGCAATCACGATTGCTACCAGAGTGAGTCCGACAATGTAAGGTAATTTATTTTGAGAATTCGTTGTCATATTTTTCACTGTTCAAATATTTATTTTAGATCTAAAGTGCTCTAAATTAACAATAAAGGGAGAATACAAAGTATCTGATGAATAGTAGCGGGAATAGTTCAAAACATAAAACAAAAATTGCATTACTACTTACAGGTGGTGGCGCACGAGCGGCTTATCAAGTAGGCATTTTAAAAGCGATTGCGAAAAACCTGCCACGTAATCAAGTAACACCATTTTCCATCATAAATGGTACATCTGCCGGCGCAATTAATGCGACAGCGCTCGGTTGTTACGCTTCGTGCTATCAGCTAGCCGTTAAAAAGTTAGAACATGTGTGGAAAAATTTTCGCACCGAGCAGGTTTATCACACCAACTTTTCATCGGTATTTGGTCATATTTTTATTAATATGTTACGTAGTTTTCAGTCGGATTATGAAAACCACCCACCCGCGAGCTTGCTCAATAACCAACCACTACGAGAATTATTGCGCTCAGTACTCGATTTAAAACGCATCGACAATAATATTCGAAACGACTATTTAGAAGCACTATCGATTACCGCTTCGAGTTATTCGAGCGGTGATTCCGTCGCGTTTTTCCAAGCTAAACATACCAACTCTTGGCGCAGAGCTAAAAGGCGTGGTGAAAAAACCACAATTAATATTGAACATTTAATGGCATCCAGTGCCATTCCAATGGTTTTCCCGAGCACCAAAATTCGTCAAGGCTACTTTGGCGATGGCTCGGTGCACCAACATGCGCCGCTGAGCCCTGCAATTCATTTAGGCGCGGAAAAAGTCTTTGTAATTGGTGTTGAGCAACCTATCGATAATAAATATTTTGGTTTTCAGCCACACTACCCCGGTATTTCAACGATTGCCGGCCATTTGCTTGATACCATTTTCTCCGATACCTTACGTGCAGACATTGAACGGCTAGAACGTATTAACCGCACGTTGTCCCTTATTCCTGCGCGCGATAAACATAAAGAACTTAAGCGCATCGCGCACTTTGTGATAAACCCCTCGCAAAACTTTAATGCCATTGCAACGCAGTACTACGACACTATGCCTGTGCCAATAAAAATGCTACTGCGCAGTATTGGTGTAAAAAAGCATTCAGAATCGTCACTGGTGAGTTATTTACTCTTTGAAAAGGAATACACCCAGCATTTGATTGATATTGGCTACCAAGATGGTTTGGCACAATTAGATGAAATAATGGCGTTTTTAGAGTTCACCAATATGCAGTAAGTTTACTATAAACGGGCTAGCGCCCTTCTAGTATAAAACGCTCAGCACGTTCAACACGGCGCGGTTTGCCGCGCACAATTAAAATATCCTGCGCTTTTAATACAGTATCACTTGGCGGAAAACTTAATTCATTACCATCACGACGAAGTCCAGTTACATCGACTCGCCGTTTAGTTAAGTTTAAATCACCTAAAGATAATCCTCGTGCATAGGCATCTTCGGTAATCGCGATTGCATGCAAAAATTCAAGGTGATCAGAGGAATCGGGTGATAATGGCGTACTATCACCTGGGAAATAACCGTGCAGTAAGCCATAGCGATTGCTACGCTCTGCTTGCACACGCCTTAAAATACGGCGCATGGGCACCCCGGTTAAAAACAGTACATGTGATACCAACATAAGGCTGGCCTCTAGTTTTTCCGGCACCACTTCTGTAACGCCTTTATCTTTAAGCTCTGATAAATACCTATCATCGCGCATGCGCACTAAAATTTTAACCTTGGGCGCAAGCTGCTTAATACTGTTAATAATTGCAAATGCACTGTCTTTATCGGCGAAGGTAATAATCACTAAGCGGCTTTTTGCAATATTGGCACCTTTTAGCACCTCTTTTTGCTTTGCCTGACCAAAATAGATGTTTTCTCCAGCGGCCTGCGCCTCTTTAACGCGCACTGTATCACTATCAATCGCAACAAACGGTATAGCTTCCGTTTTTAAAAAACGCGCGATAATTTGCCCTACACGGCCATAGCCACAAATCACAACATGTTGACTAAACTCGTCGAACTGGGCATCACCGTTGTCATAACTTTGACTATTTTTTGTCAGTAAATTAGGGGCAACTTTGTTGAGAATTTTATACGACAGCAAAGCACCGTTATCCACCAAATAAGGCGTTATCGCCATACTTAATACACCAACCGACAACAGCAAGGATGCATTCGCCGAATTTAACAAAGCGTATTTTAATGCGAGTGATATTAAGACAAAGCTAAATTCCCCCATTTGGCATAACATAAGTGCACTTGCCAACGCATTTTCATGGTTTTCGCCTGCCATTTTCGTCACAAAATACGTAATCGCCACTTTCAGTGTCAGCAAGCCAAATAACCCAAGTGCAATCCATTGCAAGTTAGTCACAACAAAAGCCATATCAAGCTGCATGCCGATAGTGATAAAGAATAACCCCATTAAAATATCTCTAAATGGGCGGATATCAGCTTCTAGTTGATGCTTATATTCACTTTCGCCTAACATCATGCCTGCTAGAAAAGCGCCTAGCGCCATGGATAAGCCAAAAGCAGACGTTAACGCTGCAGCAATAAGTGCAACCAATATGGTGGTCAACACAAATAACTCATCACTGCGCGTTTGCGCTATTTCACTAAAAACTCTCGGTAGTACCCATTTACCAACGGCCATCAATAGCGCAATAACCACACCGCCTTTTGCCAACGCCGTTAAAATGGTGGTCCAAAACGACTCTGAGCCATTTGCCAAAAGCGGTAATGCGATTAGTAAAGGCACTACAGCGATATCTTGAAACAGCAAAACGCCAATTGCCAGCTGACCAGGCCTTGAGCGCAATAATGGCGAACCACTGACTTGTTTTACCACAATAGCAGTTGACGACAAGGCAACTAAACTACCAATGCTAAACGCCGCTATCATCGAAATTCCAAATACCCACAATAGCACCATAACCACTAAGGTAGTTATTACGACTTGCATTACGCCAACGCCAAAAACAATGTGGCGCATAGCCAGTAAACGAGGAATTGAAAACTCTAACCCTAAGCTAAACAGCAAAAAAACGATGCCAAGTTCGGCAATAAAGTGCATTTGTTCACTTTGTTCAAGCCACGCAAAGCCGTCTTTACCGGCAAGGATGCCCACCGCTAAATAAGCCAAAATGGGTGGCAAATTAAAGCGTTTAAACAGCCAAATCAGAACCACAGCGGCAATCAATATATAGAAGTAAACACCAAACGTATGCTGCAAACATCACCTCTGCTATCGTAATAAGCGTTATGTCGAAAAAATGACGAATTCATTAGAAGCGAATCTCTCTAATCAATTAAATATAGCAAGTGTCTGTTTTTCTGCCACTTAATAAAAATGGCTTAGATTTTGCTTAAATATCCATGTACTTAATATTTTGCGGTAGTATGAGGGTAGTTAAGTGGAAAACGTACATGTTTTAACGCGTCAAACAGACAGCAACGGCGATTATTTGCCGTATGGCCAGATCTATTCTGAACAGAATGACATAAGCCATACCCATGCGTTAGTAACGCAACTTCAAAAAACACTTGAGCTTACAAAATTATTAAACATCTTTTCGGTTGAAGCATCACGCGTAGTGCAATTTGCAGGCCTACAATTTCATAGTACCGAAGGGGTAATTGAAATGACTGGCAGTAAAATTGAAGGTGAAAACCACGCCTTTGATCTGATGGCTGATGGCGAACGTCTTGGCCAGCTTATTTACTTTTGCCAAAATCTACCACAATACGCAAAGCAGAAATTAGCAAGATTACATACCGCACTTGTCTACCCTCTGCGCAATGCACTGTTGTTTTCACGCGTGAAAAAACTGGCTACCAAAGATGCATTAACCGGGCTAAATAACCGCAGCATGTTTGATGATTGTCTATATCGCAAACTTGAGCGAAGCCGCCGTCATCACCGCAGCTTTGGCTTAATGTTGTTAGATTTAGATAACTTTAAGCAAGTAAACGATCAACATGGGCACCAAGTGGGCGATCAAGTATTGATCGATTTTGCCAATATTCTGACAGACTGCGTAAGAGGCACCGACACCGTATTTAGATTTGGTGGTGATGAATTTGCCATTTTAATTGATGACGACAACTTTGACGTAAGTCATATCTTAGCTAATCGCATTAAAAAACGCGTGCACAGTCACCAACTACTGAAAACCCATTCAGTAACCACCAGCATTGGTTTTTCATTAAGTAAGGCAAAAGATATTCCTAACAGTATTTTTGAACGCGCAGATAGAGCGCTTTACGCAGCAAAAAAAGACGGACGGGATTGTTGCAAAACTAACTAATGCGTGGCCAGAAAGAAAAAAGGAAGCATTAGCTTCCTTTTTTTAGACGATAACCGGTAAGCAGTAAACACAAACCAACAAAAAAAGCCCCGAGCACATTGGCTATTTCCAAAAAACTGGTAATTGGCGTCACGATAATACAAATAAGTGGACACATTACCGCTAATAAAAAGAAACTTCCGCCTTTTCCTAACCAATAGCACAGCAGCAACGCAGCAGTAATCGCACCAAAAATAGCGCCATAGAGCACCACAGTGAGATTAAA
The DNA here is from genome assembly GCF_021654175.1 of Pseudoalteromonas sp. MMG024. NCBI lineage: Bacteria > Pseudomonadati > Pseudomonadota > Gammaproteobacteria > Alteromonadales > Pseudoalteromonadaceae > Pseudoalteromonas > Pseudoalteromonas sp. MMG024. The sequence continues at coordinate 79,074 of NZ_JAKFZO010000016.1, read as the reverse complement.
CGAAAAAATAAGGCTAACCGCCAACACCACTGCAAATACAATTAAGCCGATATAAGCTTGCCCGATAAGTGAAAAACCAACTGCTTGACTAGTTTTCATTTGCTTCCTTTTGTTGCCAACATAGGCCATTTTCGGCGTATGCATGTTTTGATATGCCCAAGCCAATCACTTGAACAAGTTGATTATTATAGTAAATTCCTGCAACCAATGAGCGTTGCCAAGGTGGTATACCAGCCTCTTTTAGCCATGTGCTAACCGATTTGGTGCAGTTTCGGTGTTGTAAGGTAAACTTTTCAGCGCCAATATCAAAACGCAAATTAACGTGTTCATCCATAAATGGCGCACGCACACCTTGAGCTCTTTTTTCTGCACTAAACTCTTGGTTACCGATAATCACAGAGCTTAGCCCAATGTTATCCTGGTTTTCAGGCGCCGCCTGAGGTAACACGATAAACAAAGTATCTTGGTAGCGTTTAATCGCAAAACGACGACATTCAATGCTCACTTGCGCATCTATTTTCGCGTTAAATGCTTGCTGGTAAACTTGGTCTAGCACTTTTTGAGATGGCGAAACTAGGTTATTTTGCTGTAGCCAGTAGCGTATTAAATTATCAATGCGCGCGCGAGAAAAACCAATTACCTCAGTGAGCAGGAAACGCTGATGAAAAACACACTTTTCCGCATCATCAGCAATGTATTCATCCAGTAATTGTTGCTGAGATTGCAGTAAATTCACGACACGAGCGACGGTATTGCTAAAGCCCTTAAAGCGTACATTTAGTTCAGGAAGGATTTTATTGCGTAAGAAATTTCGGTCAAAACGGTCATCGTGATTTGATTCATCATTGATATGCGAAAGTTGATGAACCTTTGCGTACTCAACGATTTCTTTACGCATAATACCTAATAACGGGCGAAATACAGGTAACCCACTTTCAATGTGGGTGCGTTGCTTCATCGCACCTAAACCCAGCAGCCCTGCTCCGCGTTTTAAACGAATAAAAAACGTTTCGACTTGGTCGTCAAGGTGCTGTCCAAGTAATAATTCTGAATCGCTATGCAAGTGCGCTTTTAGTGCGTTGTAACGTACCGTGCGCGCCACCGCCTCTAAGCTTTCACGACTAGCTTTTTTCACGCTTACTCGGTACGCCTTAAACGGGATTTGCCATTTTTGACATAAATCGGCACAAAACGCCTGCCACATATCGGCATTATCACTTAACCCATGATTGACATGCACAGCGTCGATTTCAGTGTGTGTGAACTCATCGCGAAAGCGCTTCGCTAAATGTAATAATACAACTGAGTCAACACCGCCTGAAAGCGCAACTGTAAAGCGCGTTTTTTCGGTGTTGTTAACCTCATATTTAAAAGTGGAATAAATATCTTTCATAAAAAAAAAAGCCGCAAAATGCGGCTTTTTCCAAAATCTTTTAATTAGCAGTAACCAAAAGACATTAAACGCTCATAGCGCTGCTCTAACATTTCTTCCAATGATAAAGCTTTCAAATCACCTAAGTCACGTTTAATTTGTGCTTTAAGCGATTTCGCCATTGCATCATAATTGCGATGTGCTCCGCCTAGTGGCTCTTCAACAATCGAGTTAATTAAGTCTAAGCTCTTAACACGATCGGCGCTTACACCCATAGCTTCTGCAGCAAGCGGGGCTTTCTCTGCGCTTTTCCAAAGAATTGACGCACAACCTTCCGGTGAAATTACTGAGTATGTGCTGTACTGAAGCATATTAACACGATCACCCACGCCAATTGCTAATGCACCACCTGAACCACCTTCACCAATTACCGTACATATCACCGGCACTTTTAGGCCTGCCATCACTTTAAGGTTTTTCGCAATCGCTTCACTTTGACCACGTTCTTCAGCACCAACACCCGGGTATGCTCCTGGCGTGTCGATAAACGTGATGATTGGCATATTAAAACGCTCAGCCATTTCCATTAAACGTAACGCTTTACGGTAGCCTTCTGGCTTTGGCATACCAAAGTTACGCTTAATTTTCTCTGCTGTATCGCGGCCTTTTTGTTGACCGATAACCATTACTGGTTCGCCATCTAAACGCGCAATACCGCCTACAATAGCCGGATCGTTAGCAAATGCACGGTCGCCTGCTAATTCGTCGAATTCGGTAAAAATACGCTCGATATAATCTTTGGTATACGGACGTAACGGGTGACGAGCAAGCTGTGAAACCTGCCATGGACCGAGATCAGAGAAAATTTTATTGGTCAGCTCTACGCTCTTATCTTTAAGGCGTGAAACTTCTTCTTCTAGACTCAGGTCCAGTTCACCACCGCGACCTACGTTTTTAAGTTCTTCAATTTTTGCTTCCAACTCTGCAATTGGAAGTTCAAAATCAAGATAATTGAGACTCATGCTCTAAACTACCTAATTAAATTCTAGTTCAATATTCTGTGCTACTAAGCGTGAGAGATTAGCAAGTAACTCGTCACTGGGTGTAACACACCACTGTGTTCCTAATGAAAGCTCAGTTGTTGCATCTGGGCGTTCATATTGAATTCTTATTGGGCAAGTACCAAATTTATACGGGGTGATGGTATGCTCTAATCGAGACAAGAAGTTATCACTCACTTCCTGCATTTTCACCGTCATTTTTATGTTTTTAACCCGCTTTTCTCGAACAGATTCAATACTTGCAACTTCGCGAGCGGTCATTGTAATACCACCCGAGAAGTTATCAAAGCTGACCACACCAGATATCACCAAGATATTGTTCATTTGCAGCAGTTCTTGGTAAGTTTCGAACTGTTCAGGAAATAAACGAATATCAATTCGGGCACTTTTATCATCCAGTGTCAGTAGCCCCCAACGCTTTCCTTTTTTATTAATTAAGGTGCGTGCATTAATCACTAAACCTGCCGCTGTAGACGTTACATCACGTTCCGTCGGTTGTAAATCGACAAGTCGACCCGACACATAATTTTTAAGTTCTGCACGATATTGATTAATTGGGTGACCGGTCAAGTAAAGCCCCAGTGTTTCGCGTTCACCTTCTAACCATTCGTTGTCGGTAAATTTAGGTGCTTGCACAAATGCTGCGGCAACTTCTTCGGGCTCAGTAGCTAGCAAACCAAACAAATCGCTTTGGCCTAGTGCTTCTGCTTTATTGTGTTGATCGGCCGATTTAAGCGCATCAGGTAAGCTGGCTATTAAAACAGAGCGTGCACTTTGTGTTTGCTCCGGACCCAATTTATCCATCGCGCCGGACATAATTAGCTTTTCAATCACACGTTTATTTAAACGCTTAATATCGACGCGCGCACAGAAATCGAATAAATCTTTAAATGGGCCGCCAGCTTCTCGCGCTTCTAAAATTGCGTCTACTGGGCCTTCACCTACACCTTTAATCGCCCCAATACCGTAAACAATTTCGCCTTGATTATTTACCGTAAATTTATATAGACCCGAGTTCACATCAGGCGGTAATAATGTGAGTTTCATATTCTCACATTCATCAACAAGGGTAACAATCTTATCGGTGTTATCCATATCGGCTGACATAACTGCCGCCATAAACTCTGCTGGATAATGGGTTTTCATCCACAGCGTTTGATAAGATACCAGTGCGTATGCTGCCGAGTGCGATTTGTTAAAGCCGTAACCTGCGAATTTTTCTACGAGGTCGAAGATCTTCATTGCAAGTTCGCCGTCTACGCCATTTTGCTTTGCGCCATCCTCAAAGGTTGAACGCTGCTTGGCCATTTCTTCAGGCTTTTTCTTACCCATGGCACGACGCAGTAAGTCAGCGCCACCAAGGCTATACCCTGCCAGTACCTGAGCAATCTGCATTACCTGTTCTTGGTATAGAATAATGCCGTAGGTTGGCTCTAAGATAGGTTGCAAGCTTTCGTGCTGATATTGTGCATCGGGGTAAGATACTTCTTCTCGACCGTGCTTACGGTCGATAAAGTTATCTACCATGCCTGATTGCAACGGACCTGGGCGGAAAAGTGCAACCAGTGCGATCATGTCTTCAAAGCAGTCAGGCTTTAAACGACGGATAAGGTCTTTCATACCGCGAGATTCAAGCTGGAATACTGCTGTTGTTTCTGCGCGCAGTAATAATTCAAAGCTCGGTGGATCATTTAGCGGAATAGCAGCGATATCGATATGTTCTTTTTGCTCGCGCGTTAAGCGCTCATTGGCCATATCAATAGCCCACTGCAAAATGGTTAAAGTACGTAACCCTAAAAAGTCGAACTTAACCAGACCCGCTGTTTCTACATCATTTTTATCAAATTGGGTAACCGGGAATTTACCTTCATCATCACAGTAAAGTGCGGCGAAGTCGGTAATGGTTGTCGGAGAAATAACAACACCACCGGCGTGTTTACCTGCATTACGTGTACAGCCTTCTAAAATACGGCACATATCGATAAGTTCTTTTACTTCATCGTCTGTGTCGTAGGCTTCTGGTAAACGCGGTTCAACATCAAAGGCTTTTGCCAATGTCATGCCCGGATCGCCCGGTACTAATTTTGAAATACGGTCAACAAAACCATAAGGGTGACCAAGCACACGGCCTACATCGCGTATTACCGCTTTTGCCGCCATCGTACCAAAAGTAATGATCTGCGATACCGCATCACGGCCATAGAGTTTAGCAACGTGGTCGATTACTTCATCGCGTCGGTCCATACAGAAATCGACGTCGAAATCGGGCATGGATACACGTTCTGGATTCAAGAAACGTTCGAAAAGTAAGTCAAATTGCAGTGGATCAAGATCGGTGATCTTGAGCGCATAAGCAACTAATGAACCAGCACCCGAACCACGGCCTGGACCCACAGGAATAATGTTATCTTTACTCCACTGGATGAATTCCATTACGATCAAGAAGTAACCTGGGAAACCCATTTGGTTAATTACGTCAAGTTCAATTCTTAAGCGGTCATCATATTCGACGCGTTTGACTTTGCGATCTTCTTCATCAGGGAATAAGAACTGCAAACGTTCTTCCAGACCATCTTCCGATACTTTTACTAAGAAGTCTTCAATCGACAAAGAGCCCGTTGGGTAATCCGGTAAGAAGTAAGTGCCAAGTTGAATGGTAACATTACAACGTTTGGCAATTTCTACCGAGTTTTCCAGTGCTTCTGGAATATCCGAGAACAACCCACACATTTGCTCTTCGGTTTTTAAATATTGCTGCTCTGAAAAGCGTTTTGGACGGCGTTTATCGTCAAGGGTAAAACCATCGTGGATAGCAACGCGAATTTCATGGGCTTCAAAGTCTTCTTTATTGAGAAACACAACTTCGTTGGTGGCAACAACCGGCAAACCTGAGTATTGGGCATACGCCACCGCACTATGCAAATAATCTTCTTCTTGCTCACGTTCGGTTCGCGTTAGCTCAATATAGTAATGATCTTTAAAGTGTTCTAAATAAAAGTTACCAATGGATTTGGTTAAATCATTATTGCCTTTTAATAAGGCTTTACCTAAATCACCGTCTTTAGCGCCTGAGAGTAATATAAGGCCTTCTTTATGCTCAATAAGCCACTCTCTATCAACCATAGGACGTTGCATAAGGTGGCCGCGTTGATAGCCTTTGGAAATAAGCAGTGTAAGGTTCTTATAGCCCGCATTATTTTTAGCAAGTACGACCAAACGACAAGGCTCATCGGGAAATTCAGGACTGTGTAACCACAGATCAGCGCCAACAATGGGTTTAATACCAGCACCATGCGCAGCACCGTAAAAGCGCACTAAACCGCACAAGTTCATTTGATCAGTAATGGCAAATGCAGGCATATTCAGCTCTGCAATTTTACCGACGATAGGCTTAGTTTTTGCTAAGCCGTCCACCATTGAATAATCACTGTGAACACGTAAGTGTATAAATTTAGGGTCTTGCATTATCTGCCTAACTTGATTGACCAAGCATTAATTAGCAATTGTTGGTCTGTTCTATTATTGTTTTTACGGGCTTAAAGCTTTGTCTATGATGCGGCGTAACACCGTGAAGTGCAAGTGCTTCTAAATGCGCTTTGGTTGGGTAACCTTTATGACCGGCAAAGCCATAATTTGGGTACTCAGTATCGAGAGCTTTCATTTCGTTATCACGGGTCACTTTGGCAAGGATTGATGCCGCGCTAATTTCGGCAACTAAGCTATCACCTTTAACAACGGCTTGTGCAGGTACAGTGATATCGGGTAAACGATTGCCATCAATAAAGACAAACTCGGCAGGAATATTAAGCCCTTCCACCGCGCGCTTCATCGCAAGCATGGTAGCATGCAAAATATTAAGCTCGTCAATTTCTGCTACGCTGGCGCGGGCAATATTAAAGCACAGCGCCTTTTCAATAATTTCTTCGTAAAGTGCCAAACGTTTTTTTTCGGTTAGCTTTTTTGAATCGGCGAGACCCGAGATTGGCTTTGATGGATCTAAAATAACCGCAGCGGTTACCACATCGCCCACAAGCGGACCACGCCCTACTTCATCAACACCTGCAATAAGTTGCGTATTTGGACGAATAATCTCAGTCATGTTTGTTCTCTATTACATTACTTACAGCGAGCGCCGCTTGTTTACTGGCGTCGAGCCTTAATGACTTATGCATTTCATAAAACGTTTGTTTTAATGCTGATTGATCTTCTTCTAGCAATGGTTTTAAGGTTGCAGCCAAGTTTTCAGGGGTTAAATCATTTTGTAATAACTCAGGCACCAACTGCTTGCCCGCCAATAAATTAGGCAGTGAAAAGTGCTCAATGTTAAATTTAAATAAGCGTGTCACTAAGTGATATGTCAGGGCTTTAAGCTTGTAGCCAACCACCATTGGGCGTTTAAGCAACATGCATTCAAGTGCTGCCGTACCCGACGCCAATAACACCGCATCAGCAGCGGTCATTACTTCACGCGACTTGCCATCAACAAGGGTAAATATATCTGCCGCATTGAGCTTTGTTGCGACAGCTAAAAACTCCTCTTTGCGTTTTTCATTAACTAAAGGCACCAACACTTTTAACTTTGGTATCTCTGCTTTAAGTAACAACACCGCTTGAATATAGGGTTCACTTAACAACGTGACTTCGGAACCTCGGCTGCCCGGCAGCACTGCCAAGACTTTATCTGTAGCTGACAAATCAAACAGTGCTCTACTAGCAGTTTGTTCATCTTCGAGCGGCAACTCATCCGCCAAAGTATGGCCGACAAACGCACATGGAATATTGTGCTTATCGTAAAACGCTTTTTCAAATGGTAATAATGCAAGCACTAAATTAGTGGCCTCTGCTACTTTAAAAACACGTTTTTCACGCCATGCCCATACCGATGGGCTGACATAATGCACGGTTTTAATACCAGCAGCCTTTAACGGCTTTTCAACGCGCAAGTTAAAGTCGGGAGCATCAATGCCAATAAAAATATCCGGCGGATTATCGATAAAACGCTGTACAATTTGCTTTTTAATGCTGAGTAGACGAAATAACTTAGGCAGTACTTCAAAAACGCCCATCACGGCGAGTTCTTCCATTTGAAAATGGGTTTTGAATCCTTCAGCCAGCATACGCGGACCGCCAATTCCCTCAAATGTGGCATTTGGGTAATGTTGTTTTAGTGCTTTAATTAAACCTGCACCTAAAATATCGCCGGAGTGTTCCCCGGCGATAAGTGCAATTCGAAGTGGCTCATTCGAGATCATTAACGAATTAACCCTCGATTTGAGCTTTTGGCAAAATCAATCATGTTTTGCACTGCTTTAAACTGCTCGGCTTCTTTTTCCATTTCAACAAGTGCCGCATCCAGTTTATTACCTTTGCGGTATAACTGCTTGTATGCGCGACGTAATGCCATAATTTCGTCTGACTCAAAGCCTCGACGTTTTAGACCTTCAGTGTTGATTGCCACAGGACGTGCTGGTGTGCCGATAGTTGTTACAAACGGCGGTACATCTTGGTTAACACCAGAATACATACCAATAAACGCATGTGAACCGATATGACAAAACTGATGAATACCTGAGTTGCCGGCCAAAATTACCCAGTCACCGATATGTACGTGACCAGCGGCACTTGCGTTATTAGCGAAAATACAGTTATTGCCTATCACGCAGTCATGGGCAACGTGTGTATACGCCATAAATAAGTTATTTGAGCCAATCTTGGTGATGCCTTCATCCTGAATGGTACCACGGTGGATTGTAGCACATTCGCGGATCACGTTGTTGTCACCAATGATCAGCTTGGTTGGTTCATCCTTGTACTTTTTGTCTTGGCACGCTTCACCCACTGAAGCGAACTGGAAAATATGATTACCAGACCCAATTGTTGACGGCCCTTTTATCACTACGTGTGATTCGATGATACAATCATCACCAATCACCACGTCGTTACCGATGTAGCTGTAAGGACCAACTTTTACGTTGTTGCCAAGTTGAGCGCCCGGCTCAATAATTGCAGTAGGATGGATCACGTATTATAACTCTCTTCTTGCACACATTAACTCAGCTGAACACACTACTTTGCCGTCAACTCTCGCTTCACCGTAGAACTTCCACATGTTGCGGCGTTCTTTTAAGAATTCAACGTGTAAGTGCATTGTGTCACCTGGTAACACAGGTTGTTTAAAGCGTGCGTTATCAATGGCTGCAAATAAATATAGCTCATTGTCGCCACGGTTTTCCGTTGTTTTAAAACCTAATAAACCTGTTGCTTGTGCTAATGCTTCTAAAATCATTACGCCAGGGAAAATTGGCTGCTCAGGGAAGTGGCCTGTGAAAATTGGCTCATTTGCTGTGACATTTTTAATCGCGTGAAGCGTTTTGCCCGGCTCAAAGTCAACGACTTTATCAACCAATAACATTGGGTAACGATGCGGTAATAGCTTTAGGATTTCTTGAATATCAAAGCTGTTTAGTTGTTCTGCCAAAATGTGTTTCCTTAACCTAACTAATCTCTTCGCGCCCGTATTTATACTGCGCGATAATTTAGCACGTGACGAAGACTACTCGTCACGCTCCGGCAATGATTTTTCCACTGCCTTTAATCGCTTATTAATTGCTGAAAGCTGTCGTAACTGTGCCATATTACGACGCCAGTCTTTATTCTCACTGTGCGGTACACCCGAAGAATAAACACCCGGTTTGTCAATGCCACTGATTACCATTGACATACCCGTTAAAACAACACCATCGGCAATTTCAATATGTCCTGCGATACCTGACAAGCCACCAATTTGGCAGTACTTGCCAATGGTCGTACTGCCTGCAATAACGCTACATCCAGCAATCGCGGTGCCTTCTTTAACCACGACATTATGCGCGATTTGTACTTGGTTATCGATAATCACGTTGCGCTCGATGATAGTATCATCAATAGCGCCACGGTCGATGGTTGTACTTGCGCCAATTTCAACATTATCGCCAATAACAACAGTACCAAGCTGCGGGATTTTCACCCACTGACCTTTCTCATTGGCGTAGCCAAATCCATCGGCACCGATTACGGTATTAGCATGAACTAAACACGAATTACCAATTTCAACTTGATGATAAATCGTTACATTAGCCCAAATTTTCGTATTGGTCCCTATTTTAGCACCCTTACCAATAAAGCTACCAGCACCAATTGAACTGCCAGCAGCGATTTCAACCCCTTCTTCAACCACCACATTAGCGCCAATCGATACCGATTTATCAAGCTTTGCCGTTAGGTCAATGATTGCCGAGGGGTGAACATTAGTCGCAGGTTCTGGCGTGGTATCCATCGCTTGCGCTAACAGCGCGTAGGCTAAGTACGGATTCGCAACAATAATTTTATTACCAGTAAAATAATCTGCATCTTGCGGTGACAAAATCACCGCTCCTGCTTGAGTACTGGCAAGTTTGCTGCGGTACTTTTTGTTAGCGAGAAAACCAATCTCGTTGCCGGTCGCATTTTCTAGGGTTGCTATACGAGAAATGCTGAGCGAGTCGTCACCGACCAGCTCAGCATTTAAAATCTCAGCGATTTGCTGTAATTTCATAAGCTTTATTATTTAGCCTTTGCTACACGCTCTGCTACTTTAGAGGTGATGTTATCCACTGATTTTTCGTTGAAGTAAAGAAGTGAACCCGCTGGTTTTACTTCGTCATACTTACCTGCTTTACCTTCTGCAGCGATAGCATCAAAAATCACAGTCTCTAGCTTTTTAGTTTCCTGTGCTTGACGCATTTGCATTTCTTGCTGAAGTGGCTGACCTTGCTCTTGCAATGCTTTTTGTAGCTCTTGAATCTTCTTTTGGCTTGCTTCTTTTTGCGCTTTGCTCATTGTTGCGTTTTCACGCTGATATTTTTCAACTTCAAAACGAATATCGCCTTGTAGCTTTTCAAGTGCTTGTCTGCGCTCGCGGAACTCTTCTTCTAGCGTTGCTTTAATCGCAGACGCCTGCGGAGAACCACTAAATACTTGTTGTACATTTACAACAGCAACTTTGTGAGCGAATGAACTTGCAGAAGCACCCATTAGAAAAGTAGCTAACAAAGTCATGGCGGTTGTTTTAATCATTTTATTCACGAATTTATTCCTTTTAGAATGTGTTACTAATGTTGAAGCTGATGCCTTTAGTCTTATCATCATCTTCTTTTTTCAGTGGGTAGGCAAAACTAATTACCATAGGGCCCATAGGCGAAATCCACTGGATAGATAAACCTGCTGATGCACGGAAACGACTTGGGTCTGAATAATCTTCAAGTAACGCACGTTGATCTGTCGTTAAGTTAGAGTAACGATCAATATCGAACTCTGTATCCCAAACGTTGGCTGCATCAACAAATAAGCTGGTACGTACCGAACTGCTGTTTTCGTCATCAAGAAACGGCGTAGGTACAATCATTTCAAGACCGGCCACGGCTTTTACGTTACCACCAATACGCCCTTGGGGTCTTATATTATTGAACTTTGGATCACCGAAAATATTGCTTTGCAAGCCGTCAGGGCTTGGCGTACCAGGAATTCTATCAGGCGAAACTACGATCGCTCTTGGTAAAATCGTATTACGCTCAAAGCCGCGTAAATCCATTTCAGAAATACGGAAGAATTCCTGCACTGGTAAAATCTGATCATAACCATTGGTAGTACCGTAACCATTACCGTAACCAAATCCAGCTTTCGCTGAAAACGCCCACTTGTGGTTAGTGCTTAGTGGCCAGTAGAAACGCGAGTCATAGTTGATCTTAAAGTAGTTAAGATCTGAATTAGGCGTCGTTGCTTTAAACGTTAAGCTTTGTTTAGAACCTGCCGTTGGGAACATACCGCGGTTAAGCGTTACACGTGACCACCCCGCGCTTAACTCAAATTTCAAAAACTCAAAAGGAGCATCTGGGTTTTCAGAGTCCTTAAAGGTCTCGCGCATCACATATGTTTGTTCGTACTCTGATAGTTCCGATAAAGTTTCTTTAGAAACCGTCGCACCAAAGTTAAGTCGGTTGTTGGCATTTACCGGAATACCGATATTTGAACCAATACCATAACGTTTACTCTTATAGTTGATTAGGCTGTATTTACTTGCATCAAAGTTTGAGAAGAAAATTGAGTTACCTAAACTGATACCGTCTTTCGTAAAATACGGGTCGGTATGTGACAAGCTTACGTTTTGAGAACCTTTCGCCGTACTTACGTTAAAGGCAACTTGGTCACCCGTGCCTAAGAAGTTCGACTCGCTTACACCGATATTAAATTGCAACTTGTTGTATGAGCCGTATGCAAGACCTGCGTTAAAGCTACCAGCTGATTGCTCTTTAACAGTAAAATCAACATCAACTTGGTCATCTTTACCCGGTACCGGCGATACATCAAACTCAACGTTTTCCATGTACATTAAGCGCTGTACTTGTAATTTAGAGCGCTCAAGCGTGTTATTTGATAGCCACGCACCTTCTAACTGGGTAATTTCACGACGAATTACTTCATCCGACGTAATTTCATTACCACCGATGTTAATACGACGCACATAAATACGCTTACCTGGATCCACTGATAACGTTAATTTTACTTCTTTATTTTCTTCGTCAATATCAGGAATAGTACGTACTTCAGCATTGGCATAACCAAAACGTGCAAGGTAGTTTTTGATAAACTCTTCCGATGCAGTAACCACGGAGCCGTTGTATAGTTTGCCCGTTTTAAGTGGAATAACCGCACGAATTAACTCTTCACGGCCGAGCAAGTCACCCATAAAGTCGAATTCTTTAACAGTAAACTGCTCACCTTCGGTAACGTTTACTGTAACGTATACTGATTCTTTATCAGGGCTTACTGAAACTTGCGTTGAATCAATATTGAATTTCAAATAGCCGCGGTCTAAGTAGTAACTACGTACTTTCTCTAAGTCGCCTTGTACCGTTTGCTTTTGGTATCTGTCATTTGACATAAACATATACCAAGGCAAATCTTGACGCGATTCAGCCAATGCGAGAAGTTCTTCGTCAGAAAATAACTCGTTACCTACGATGTTAATTTGACGAATCGACGCAGCATCGCCTTCTTTAAATTCAAGCTTTAGCTTTACACGGTTACGTGGCAAGCGTGACACTGATACTTCAATCTCAGCGTTGTATTTACCAATACCGTGGAAAAACTCAACAAGACCTTTTTCAAGGCCGTCTACAACAACCATATCAAGTGGTTCACCTTTACGGATCCCCTGTTGCTCTAAACTGTCGTTAAGCTGCTCATCTTTAATATCTTTGTTGCCTTCGAACTCGATAATGCTGATGGTTGGTCTTTCGGTTACTTGAAAGATAACCGCATCACCATCACGTACCACTTTGATGTTGTCAAAGTGGCCTGAGCCGTAAAGCGCTTTGATTGTTTTTGAAATTGTGTAACTGTCGAGGTTATCACCAATGTTAATTGGAATATGCGTTAATGCTGCACCTAGTGCAACACGCTGCAATCCTTCAACTCTTAAATCTTCTACAATAAAGGAGTCTTGTTGGCCGAGAGCAGTAAAACTCGCTCCCAATAAACTTATTACAGCCAATTGTTTTCTTATAGCCATGTTATTATTTGATTTCCTTTATAACCGCGTAAAATCGTTAAACAGCGCAAGGCAAGTTAACAATATAAGGATTAGCGCACCAATCCTAAAACCTAATTCTTGTGTCTTTTCAGAGACTGGCTTTTTTCGGATAAGTTCAATGATGTAATACATTAAATGACCGCCATCTAAAATTGGTAGCGGCAACAAATTGAAAAAACCAATACTTACACTAACAAATACTAAGAACTCCAATAACGGCATAATACCACTACTGGTACTGGCTCCAGCGCCAATTGCCACTCCCACTGGACCACTTAGATTCGCAACAGAGACTTGTCCTGTTATCAAATTAACTACTGTTGCAAAACTGACATTGATTAGTTGAATTGTTTTATCAACACCCAAAACAATGGCATCAAATACACCGTATTGTTGTGTTGAAATCATCCACGATGGCCAATTTTCAACAAAGGGTATCACACCTAAGTAGCCTTGATTAAGCCCTTGCTCACTTTTTTTGCTACCTGGAGTAACCTCAATATTTAGCTTGTCATTGCCGCGGCTTATAGTAAGCAATAATGGTGTATTTGGCGAGCGCTGAATTCGAGTGACAAATGCATGCCACGATGGCATTGCTTCACCATTAACTAAATGAATTTCATCATCGACTTGAAGCCCAGAAAATTCAGCAGGACTGCCTTTTTGCACATGACCAAGGCGCATAGTCTCTGCAGGTCTGAATGGTTTAATACCAATATCAACAATGGGGTTTCCGTCGTCTTTTAACTGCCAATTAGATAAATCGAGATACGTTTGTTGGTAACCTAAATCATCGTCTTTTACACTAACGCGTACTTGCTGTTCGCCAATATTTTCCATCAAAACCAATAAGGTTTCACGCCAGCCATATACGTCTTTGTCGTTTATCGCGGTAATCTGTTGTCCTGCTTGCAACCTTGCTTGCTCTGCTAAGCTGCCAGGCACCACCTCGCCAATCACTGGCAGAAGTGAGCGCACACCAACCATAAACATAATGGCAGATACAATAATGGCGAAAATAAAATTCGCCATTGGTCCTGCCGCAACCACCGCAATGCGTTGGTAAACTGATTTGTTATTGAACGCTAAATGACGTTCATCGCTGGCAACCTCTTCAACACGTTCATCGAGCATTTTCACGTAACCCCCTAATGGGATCGCAGCTACAACGTATTCGGTGCCGAGTTTGTCGTGCCATTTAAACAAAGGTTTGCCAAAACCAATTGAAAAACGCAGCACTTTAACACCACAGCGTCTTGCCACCCAAAAGTGACCATATTCATGAACGACAACAATAATGCCGATGACTAATATAAAAGACAGTAAGTTCCACAAAAATTCCATTAACAACTCCCTGCAATTATATTCGTTGCATAATGACGCGCTTCGCTATCAAGCTGCAAAATAACATCTAGGTCATTAATTTTTAGCTGTTTATGACTCTTTGCGATTTTATCGAGTACCTGAGCATTGATTTTATAAATGTCTAAAAAGCTGATTTTCTTTGCCAGAAATGCGGCCACAGACACTTCATTCGCAGCATTGATTGTGGTTGTTGCGTACTGCCCTTCTGAACAAGCATCTATTGCCAGCTTTAAATTTGGGTAACGCTCAAAGTCTGGTGCGTTAAAACTAAAATCAAGCATATTAGTGAAATCCAGTGGTTCAACACCAGCTTCAATGCGCTTTGGAAACGCTAAAGCGTGTGCGATTGGCGTACGCATATCAGGATTGCCCATTTGTGCCAATACCGAACCATCGGTGTATTGCACCATTGAGTGGATAATACTTTGTGGATGGATAATTACTTGAATATCACTTGGCTCAGCGTTAAATAGCCACTTTGCTTCAATAAACTCTAAGCCCTTATTCATCATTGTGGCTGAATCAACTGATATTTTCTGACCCATATCCCAATTTGGATGGGCGACAGCTTCATCAACTGAAACATTGGCAAAGGTGCTTAAATCGCGCGTTCTAAATGGGCCGCCTGAGCCAGTTAACAAAATTTTGCTGACACCATGCTGCTTTATATTTGCGCTGTAACAATGCTCTTGCACACCTGCTGGCATCGCCTGAAAAATCGCATTGTGTTCACTATCAATAGGCAATAACGTCGCGCCTGATTGCTTAACTGCATTAATAAAAAGCTCACCTGACATGACAAGTGACTCTTTATTTGCTAGTAACACGCGCTTACCGGCGTTAATCGCTGCAAGTGTTGGCAATAGCCCCGCTGCGCCAACAATAGCAGCCATTACCGCATCAACGTTATCGTCACTGGCCACATCAGCTGCCGCTTGTTGACCACTCAGCACTTTGGTTGAAATTCCCAAACGCGTAATTTCAGCCTCAAGTTGCTTTGCTGCATCAGGGCATTGCATTACAGCGTATTGTGGTAAAAACTGCGTGCATTGCTTTGCCATTAAGCGCCAATTTCGACCAGCAACCAGCGCAAACACCTGATAAGCATCTACGTTTCTTGCGATGACGTCTAAGGTGCTAGTGCCAATCGAACCTGTAGAGCCAAGAACGGTAATACGTTGCATTACACCACCAAGGTCCACGCATAAAATGCAGCGAAAAGCGGTGCCGCAGCAGTCAAACTATCTATCCGATCTAAAATACCGCCGTGGCCAGGCAAACATGAGCCGCTGTCTTTCAAACCAACTTCACGCTTGAACATGCTTTCTAATAAGTCACCTACTGCCGAGAACAGGGCAACAACAGCGGCCATTGCAGCGTAAATAAACCATTTATCGCTTGGCACCTTAGTAAAATAGCAAAATGCTAAAACAAAAATCGCAGAACAAATAAGACCGCCAACTAGCCCCTCAATGGTTTTATTTGGGCTAACTAATGGCATTAATTTATGTTTGCCAAGATTTTTACCTGAGAAGTAAGCGCCAATATCAGCACTCCACACAATACCCAGTACAACCATAATCAGAACTGAGCCTTGTGTCGCGTTTGTTGCATATTCGCTGCTGCGAAGCACATTAAGCGCTAACCACATAGGTAACAAGGTAAGTAAACCTGCAATTGCGCGCATCATTAAACCTGCGTGCCATGCTTTTGCGGTTCTAGGATAGGTCCATACCAGTGCGCAGGCAACAAGCCACCATGCAACAGCAAGCGTAAACACATAATTAGCCGAGCCTACAAGTTGGCCATTTTGCCATAAGCTTTCAATCGGCCAGTACATGTTTGCAATAAATAGAATAACTGCCATGCCAGCAACATAGCTGATGCGAGAAGCGAACTTTTTAAGCCCCATAAATGCCGACCACTCCCACGCTGAGAGCAATACAATCAATCCGGCAATTAAGCTAAACAATTCAAGTGGTGTAAAAAAAACTAGTGCAAGTGCAGCTGGCGCTAGCACTAAAGAAGTCAGTATGCGTTTTATTAACAAATCAAATTACCCTATAAAAATCACGATTGAGCGAGTAGTTCTTTTATTTGTTCGCCAGTACAACCAAAGCGACGCTCTCGTGAAACATAACACGCAATTGCATCTGCAAATGCCTGTTCATTAAAATCTGGCCAAAGTGTATCAGTAAAATAAAGTTCAGCGTAAGCAGCTTGCCATAATAAAAAGTTGCTTATGCGTAAGTCGCCTCCTGTGCGAATTAACAAATCAAGTGGCGCTTGTTCTTGCATACTAATGTACTGTGACAGTTTAGTTTCATCAATATCATCAGCGGCTATTTCACCATTCTCAACCTGTTTTGCCAGTTGTTTCGCAGCATTTGCTATGTCCCATTGTCCGCCATAGTTAGCTGCGATATTAAGTGTTAAGCCAGTGTTATTCATGGTCATTTTCTCTGCTTTTGCTACGCTTTTTTGTAGCTTCTCAGAGAAACGACTAATATCACCAATTACTTTCAACTTGACGTTATTTTTATCGAGTTTTTTTACTTCGTTGGTCAACACAAACATGAAAAGCTCCATTAAGGTGCTGACTTCTTGTTCCGGACGTCGCCAGTTTTCACTGCTAAATGCAAAAAGCGTTAATGATTCGATATTTAGTTGGCGACAAAACTTTACCGCACCACGCACCGATTCGACGCCCTTTTTATGACCAAACACACGAGGCTTACCCTTAGCTTGTGCCCAACGCCCATTGCCATCCATAATAATAGCAACATGACGCGGTAAGCTTTGTTGGGTAATAGCATCCTTAGTGATTGTCATTAAGTGTCGTTTCCTAAAGTAAAAAGCGCCGTCTAGTATACCCTAGACAGCGCTTTAAAACTAATAATTTAGTTGTTCAATGATTGAGCGCAAAAGCGCTCAAAAATTGATTTAGATTTCCATTAATTCCGCTTCTTTAGCAGCTAAAATAGCATCCATTTCTTTGATGTATTTATCTGTTAGCTTCTGAACTTCGTCATCACTTTGACGCGCTTCATCTTCTGAAATTTCTTTATCTTTAAGGAGTGCTTTTACGTCTGAGTTAGCATCACGGCGAATGTTACGAATTGCAACGCGACCGCCTTCAACTTCACCACGTACGATCTTAATAAGATCTTTACGACGCTCTTCTGTAAGCGGTGGTAATGGTACGCGAATAACCGTACCTGCAGACATAGGGTTTAAACCTAAATCTGACGCCATAATTGCTTTTTCAACTGCTTGCGTAAGTGTTTTATCAAACACAGTGATAGCAAGTGTACGGTTGTCTTCAATTGTTACGTTACCCACTTGGTTAAGTGGTGTATCAGCACCGTAGTAAGATACTTGAATACCATCTAAAAGGCTTGGGTGTGCGCGGCCTGTGCGAATTTTTGATAATTGTGAGCCAAGCGCGTCAACACTTTTTTGCATACGTTCTGCAGCATGCTGTTGGATTTCTTTAATCACGTTAATCTTCCTAACTAATAGCTTATTCTGCTGATTTATGTGTAATCAGCGTACCTTCATCTTCACCAAGGATAACACGTTTTAACGCGCCTGGTTTATTCATGTTAAATACACTGATTGGCATATTATGGTCACGAGCTAGGGTAAATGCCGCTAGGTCCATCACCTTTAATTCTTTTTCGATTACTTCGTTGTAAGTCAATGTTGGGTAAAGCGTTGCTTCAGGATTTTTCACCGGATCATCGCTGTATACGCCGTCAACTTTAGTTGCTTTTAATACTGTGTCAGCTTCAATTTCAATACCGCGTAAACACGCAGCAGAATCTGTAGTGAAGAATGGGTTACCGGTACCCGCAGAGAAAATAACAACACGACCGGTTTTTAGTAAGCTAATTGCTTCAGCCCAGTTATACGCGTCACATACACCGTTAAGCGGAATCGCAGACATTAAACGTGCATTTACATAGGCACGGTGCAGTGCATCACGCATCGCAAGGCCATTCATCACTGTTGCAAGCATACCCATGTGGTCACCAACAACACGGTTCATACCGTTTTCAGCAAGTGTACCGCCACGCAGGAAGTTACCGCCACCGATTACTACACCTACCTCAACGCCTAACTCTACAAGTTCTTTTATTTCTTGTGCCATACGGTCAAGAATTGATGGGTCGATACCAAAGCCTTCTTGGCCCATTAAAGCTTCACCGCTTAATTTAAGTAAAACTCGTCTAAAAACTGGCTTACGATTTGTGTTCATAGTAATCCTGGCTGAAAAAGTTGCAAAAAATAACCGCGCTAATGATAGCGCGGTTATTCTAAATAATTTTATCTCTTAGCGCAAAAGCAAAAGCTATTTTGCTAAGTGAAAAAAGTCGATTACTCGCCTTTAGCTGCTGCGATTTGTGCAGCTACTTCAGCAGCGAAGTCTTCTTCTTTCTTCTCGATACCTTCACCTACTTCTAGGCGAGTGAAACCAGAGATAGTCGCGCCTTTCTCTTTAAGGAATTCGCCAACTGTTTTCTTAGGCTCCATGATGAATGCTTGACCAGTAAGAGAGATCTCACCAGTGAACTTCTTCATACGACCAACAACCATCTTCTCAGCGATTTCTGCTGGCTTACCTTCGTTCATTGCGATTTCAACTTGAACCGCTTTTTCTTTCTCTACAACCTCAGCAGGTACGTCTTCTGGGTTTAGGAACTCAGGCTTAGAAGCAGCAACGTGCATAGCAACGTGCTTAAGTGTTTCTTCGTCAGCTTCACCAGTTACAACAACACCGATACGGTCGCCGTGACGGTATGCAGCAGCTTTGTCACCATCGATGTACTCAACGCGACGAACGTTAATGTTTTCACCGATTTTAGCAACTAGAGCAACACGTGTTTCTTCGAATTGTGCTTTAAGTGTTTCGATGTCAGTTTTTGCTTCAGCAGCAGCATCAAGAACAGTGTTAGCAAAACCTAGGAAGTTTTCATCTTTAGCAACGAAGTCAGTTTGACAGTTAACTTCTAGAAGTGCAGTGAAACCAGCAGCTTGCTTGATAAGGATTGTACCTTCTGCAGCGATGTTACCCGCTTTTTTAGCAGCTTTAGCAGCACCGCTCTTACGCATGTTCTCGATCGCTAGATCGATGTCACCGTTAGTTTCAGTTAGTGCTTTTTTACAATCCATCATGCCAGCGCCAGTGCGCTCGCGTAATTCTTTAACTAGGGCAGCAGTTACAGCCATTAGTATGTCCTCAAATCCAAAATCTATTTAAAATAAGCGGGAGCAAGCTCCCCCTAATCATCAGAATACCAAGCTTTCTATGATCGTTTCATGAAAGCTTGGTAAGCGCTATTACTCAGCTTCTACGAAGTCGTCTTTTTCAGCTTGAACAGCGATGTTGCTTTCACGGCCTTCAACAGCCACGTCAGCTACAGCGTTAGTGTAAAGCTGGATAGCACGGATAGCATCGTCGTTACCAGGGATGATGAAATCAACACCATCTGGGTTTGAGTTAGTATCAACAACAGATACTACTGGGATGCCTAGGTTGTTTGCTTCTTTAATAGCAATGTGCTCGTGATCAGCGTCGATAACGAAGATAGCGTCTGGAAGACCGCCCATGTTCTTGATACCGCCAAGGCTCTTTTCAAGCTTTTCCATTTCACGAGTAAGCATTAACGCTTCTTTCTTAGTTAATTTCTCGAAAGTACCGTCTTGGCTTTGAGTTTCAAGGTCTTTAAGACGCTTGATTGACTGACGAACTGTTTTCCAGTTAGTTAGCATACCACCTAACCAACGGTGGTTTACGTAGAACTGGTCAGAACGTAGTGCAGCTTCTTTAACTGCTTCGCTTGCAGCGCGCTTAGTACCAACGAAAAGGATTTTACCTTTGTTTGATGCTACGCCTTTAAGGAAAGACATTGCTTCGTTGAATAAAGGTACAGTTTTCTCTAAGTTGATGATATGTACTTTGTTACGTGCACCAAAGATGAACGGCTTCATCTTAGGGTTCCAGTAACGTGCTTGGTGACCGAAGTGTACGCCAGCTTGTAGCATATCGCGCATAGAAACGTTTGCCATTTTAATATTCCTCTGTAATTTTGGGTTAGGCCTCCACATATCCCATAGCACCAACAGTTTGCATTTTGCTCACTGCACCCAAGTGTATGTGCCGATATGTGTGTGTGTTAAAATTAAAGTTTAAGTGCCTTCACTACAATCAACTCAAAAATCCCGAGGAAATTTAAATTTTAATTGTAAAAAGACGGCGCGCTTTATACCATATTAACAAACAGAACTCAAATTTTATGAGTAATTTTCAGTCAAACAACTTAGCTAAAAAGTGTCTTGTTTGACCACAATTTAAAGAATTTTGGAGCCTAAATGAGTGCAGTGATTAAAACCCCAGCTGAAATCGAAAAAATGCGAGTTGCAGGACGCTTAGCAGCTGAAGTGTTAGAAATGATTGAGCCTCACGTTAAGGTTGGCGTGACCACAGAAGAGTTAAATCAGATTTGCCACGATTACATTGTAAACGAGCAAGATGCGATCCCTGCTCCACTAAATTATCATGGTTTTCCAAAGTCAATTTGTACCTCAGTAAATCACGTAATTTGTCACGGTATTCCAAACGATAAAGCGCTAAAGGAAGGCGACATTATCAATATTGATATTACGGTAATTAAAGATGGTTACCACGGTGATACTTCTAAAATGTTTTACGTTGGTCAACCGTCAATTCAAGCAAAACGTTTGTGTGAAATTACGCAAAAAAGCTTATACCTTGCTATCGAAATGGTAAAACCAGGTGTTCGCTTAGGTGACATCGGCGCCGCAATTCAAAAATACGCTGAAGGCTTTAATTATTCAATTGTACGTGAATACTGTGGTCATGGTATTGGCGCTGAATTCCACGAAGAGCCACAAGTAATGCACTACGGCAAACCGGGCACAGGTGAAGTACTGCAAGAAGGCATGTGCTTTACTATTGAACCTATGGTAAACGTTGGTAAACGTCAATGTAAGCTGCTAAAAGATGAGTGGACTGTGGTAACAAAAGACCGCTCACTGTCGGCACAATGGGAACACACGCTCCTTGTGACTAAAAACGGAGTTGAAATTCTTACGCTACGATCAGATGATGAGCTTCCGAGAGTGATCGAACACAGCGAATAAGAAGGCCATCAATGGCAATAACAAAAAAATTTACCCAGTTGCTCGCAAAATGCGAGCAACTTGATGATTACAAACACCTTCTAGAACAGTTCTACCTTTGGCTCGAAGAGCAATTTTCACATCAGCCTGTTGAGCGCTTAGTGAAAGCCCGCGCGGCACTTGTCGACGCGATTTTAAGCCAGCTTTATGATCACTATCAATTACGCGAACACGGCGATTTAATTGCCATCGGCGGTTATGGCCGCGGTGAACTGCACCCTTTTTCCGATATCGACTTTTTGTTACTGGTAAACAAAGAACCTAACAAAGAAACGCAAGAAACCATTGCTCAATTTGTCACTTTTTTATGGGATCTGCGCCTCGATATTGGTCATAGCGTTCGTACTATCAAGCAAACCATAGAACATAAAAAAAACGATGTTAATTTTGCCACCAGCTTGCTTGAATCTCGGTTGATTTGTGGTGATCCTGATAATTTTGCTCATTTACAAAAAAAGTTAGTTGAAACGTCAGCATGGAAGTCGGATACCTTTTTTATCGCGAAACGCGATGAACAAGAAATAAGGCATAAAAAATGTCATGGAACAGCATATAACCTAGAGCCTAATTTAAAAGAAAACCCGGGCGGATTACGCGATGTACAAACCATTATTTGGGTCGCAAAAAAGCATTTCCGCTCACAAACGCTCGAAGAACTAGTAGAACACGGTTACTTAACGTTTGAAGAGCATCAAGAATTGCAAGAATGTATTGTAAACCTGTGGAATATTCGCTTTGCACTGCACCTGGCGGCTGGGCGCATGGAAAACCGGTTACTCTTTGATCATCAACCAGTAGCAGCAAAGCTGCTCGGTTTTGGCGACGATGGACGTGCCGCCGTTGAGCGCATGATGAAGCGTCTGTTTCGCATTATGGGGCGTGTGCGTGAACTTAATCAAATGCTGTTATCCTACTTCGAACAAAGCATTTTAACAGGCCATGTAAACTATAAAGTAACCAGTATTAACGCAGACTTTGAACAAATCGGCCATCAAATTCGGGTGAAAGACCCACAAGTGTTTTTTCACCGTGAAAAAATTATTGAGCTGTTTTGGCACATTGCCAACAACCCACAAATTACCCATATTTACCCGAGCACTATTCGTTTACTGCGCCAAGTAAGGCGCCGCTTATTAGGCGACCTACAAGATTATTCGCTGTGTCGCACTATGCTGCTTAAACTTATTTCGCACCCTAATGGCATGGGGCGTGCGTTTACGTTAATGCATAAACACGGCATTTTATCGGCGTATTTACCGAATTGGCGTAATATTGTCGGGCAAATGCAGTTTGATTTATTCCATGCTTATACGGTAGATGAACACACCCATCGTTTAATTCAAAATTTGTATCATTATTTCCAGCCAGAGTGCGCCAATACGTTTCCGCTGTGTCGTGAAATTGTGGTACGCATGGAAAAACCAGAGCTATTGTATTTAGCGGGTATTTTCCACGATATTGCCAAAGGTCGCGGTGGTGATCATTCAGAGCTTGGTGCGGTGGATGCCAGAGAGTTTGCCAAATTACACGGCTTAACGACCTTTGAGGGTAAGTTTATTGCGTGGCTTGTGGAAAACCATTTACTTATGTCGGTAACCGCACAGCGCAAAGACATTAACGACCCTGACGTGATTGCTGAATTTGCGGCTCGTGTTAAAAATGAAAAGCAACTCGATTACCTTTATTGCTTAACGCTTGCGGATATTCGCGCCACCAACGATAACTTGTGGAATGATTGGAAAAGCACACTGCTTCGCGATCTTTATACCCACACACAACGTGCGCTGCGCCGAGGTCTTGAAAACCCAATGGATTTACGTGACCAAATTCGCGATAAAAAAGCACAGGCAAAACAACGCTTACTTAATTTAGGTTTTGCAGAAGGTCAAATTGATGCATTGTGGCTACGTTTTAAGCCCGATTATTTCACGCGTTTTTCAACGCAAATGATTGCATGGCAATGCGAACATATCTTGGCGTCAAAAGATCCTAGTAAAGGGTTGGTGCTGCTTTCTGGTCAGCCTATTAATGGCGGTAGCCAAGTATTTGTTTACTGTCCAGATCAAGCCAATTTAGTTGCGCGTTTGGTAGCGGTGTTGGGCGCTAAAAAAGCCAACATATTACACGCGCAAATAATGAATACCAAAGACGGCTATGCAGTTGATAATTTTGTTATTTTAGAACAAAACGGTGAGCCGGTAACGAGCCAAAGTCGCGCCAGTTCAATCAAAAAGTCAATTCAACAAGTTATTGACGAACCAAATAAGAAAGTTCGAGTCAAAAAGAACCGTAAAAAGCGCTTTAAAGGCTTTAATATTAAGCCCCGAGTAATTGTGTCACCACATGGGCGTAAAGACCGCACTCTTGTAGAAATTCAAGTGGTTGACATTCCAGGCTTATTAACCAAAATAACCGATGTATTTTCAAGTTTAGCGTTACATATACACGCCGCACGCATCACGACCATAGGCGAACGTGCTGAAGATTTCTTTGTGGTATCTAACGCTGACTATAACGCATTAAATGAACAAGAATGTGGCGATTTAAAAAACCGCCTTCTTGAAAAATTCAATTCCGAAAACGATTAAAGGCACACTATGGAACAATTGAAATTAACCATCGAGCAAGCATGGGAAAATCGCGATAATATTTCACCGGCATCAGTTTCTGATGAGGTTTTCAACGCTATTAACGAATCCCTCGCTTTGTTAGATTCAGGTAAAGCACGTGTGGCTGAAAAAATCTCAGGTGAATGGGTTGTGCACCAATGGCTGAAAAAAGCGGTGTTATTATCATTTAGAATTCGTGACAACGCACCAATGAGCGATGGTGTAAACCAGTTTTACGACAAAGTACCGCTTAAATTCACTGACTACACGCCTGAGCAGTTTAAGCAAGAAGGCATGCGCGTAGTACCAAACGCGGTGGCGCGTCAAGGCAGCTTCGTAGGCAAAAATGTAGTGTTAATGCCTTCTTATGTGAACATTGGCGCTTACGTTGATGAAGGCACAATGGTTGATACATGGGCAACCGTAGGTTCATGTGCACAAATCGGTAAAAACGTACACTTATCAGGTGGTGTTGGTATTGGTGGTGTACTAGAGCCACTACAAGCAAACCCAACAATTATTGAAGATAACTGCTTTATTGGCGCTCGTTCTGAAATTGTAGAAGGCGTTGTTGTTGAAGAAGGCGCGGTAATCTCAATGGGCGTATACATTAGCCAAAGCACACGTATTTATGACCGTGAAACAGGCGAAACTCATTATGGCCGCGTACCGGCTGGTGCCGTAGTTGTTCCAGGTTCACTGCCATCAAAAGACGGCTCACACAGCTTATACGCTGCAATTATCGTGAAAAAAGTTGATCAGCAAACACGTGAAAAAGTAGGTATCAACGCCCTACTTCGCTCAGTAAGCGAATAATGCGTTAAACGTATAAACTAAAAACACAAAAAAGAGCGCTAATTAACGCTCTTTTTTATTGTTTAGAAGTAATTAGTCTTCTAGTAGTGCATCTGTTTTAGCGGCACAAATAAAGTCATTTTTATGAAGACCCTTAATTGAGTGGCTCCACCAAGTCACTGTAACTTTGCCCCACTCAGTTAAGATACCAGGGTGGTGACCTTCATCTTCCGCCATTGCACCTAACTTGTTGGTGAATTCCAATGCGAGTTTAAAGTTCTTGAACTTGAATACACGCTCTAATTGCATAATGCCGTCAACCACAATTGGTGTCCAATCTGGAATTTGCTTAACTAATACGGCTAGCTCTTCATCTGAAACTTTTGGTGCGTCAGCACGACACGCTTCACATTTTTGAGCACTTAATTCAGACATAATAAACCCTTTTCTAACTTGCTTTCTTTTGTTTAGGTGGAAATAGTGGCTCATGGAGCCCTAGCTCTTTTGCTTTTTCTACAAGCGACATCATATCGAGCTGTGAAATATCAAATAAATCTTCAATTGCATTAATGGTGTAATACAAAGGTTGCATAATATCGATACGGTACGGTGTGCGTAATACATCGAGTGGTTCAAGCGGCTTGATTTGTGGTACATCTGAGTACACATATTGGGTTTCCCCTGGGCTTGATAAAATACCACCGCCATAAATGCGTAAACCATCTTTCGTTTGCATTAAGCCAAACTCGACGGTAAACCAATATAAACGCGCTAAATATACGCGGTCTTTTTTCTCAGCCGCTAAGCCAAGCTGACCATATTTATGTGTGAACTCTGCAAATGCTGGATGCGTTAACATCGCGCAGTGGCCAAAGATCTCGTGAAAGATATCGGGCTCTTGCAAATAATCGAACTCTTCACGTGAGCGAATAAAGGTCGCTACCGGGAATTTTTTATTTGCCAGCAAACGGAAAAACTCGTCAAAATCAATCAATGCAGGTACTGGCGCACATTCCCAACCGGTCGATTCGCGCAGCACTTTGCTCACTTCTTCTAGTTGTGGAATGCGGTCTAACGGCAGGTTTATTTTATCTAAGCCGTGCATATACTCATCACACGCTTTATTTTTTATACATTCTAATTGACGTGCGATCAGTTCTGACCAAATTTGATTTTCTTCATCAGACCAATTAATAAACCCATTATCATCTGGCTGTTTAGAAATATAACTACTACTTTTGCCCATAAATTTCATCTCTTCATCAGCAAGTGACGTACTTGCTTAAGCACAACATTCAAACGCAAAACGGTGACATTACACGCTGAATTTAGATGTTCTAGATGTTATGACAAAGTTACTCAAAAGGTAATGACTGCGGCAGTTTTGATACTTGCCATAAAGCCTAAAAATGTAAACTTAAAATTACACAACAGTAAACAATTAAAACCAAACCCATTAATCAGGAGATAAAAACAAATCTTAGTGTAAACATTAAACTACACACCATTGTTTTCACAAGGATATAAATGTTAACAGAAACAGTTTTTAGTTTTTACTAGTTACTTAGAAACAAAAAAAGAGACTAAACGCCTCTTCAACTTAGCCAAATAGAGAACATTAAATTTGCGCTAATGCTTGTGCTAAATCGTCAATAATATCGTCAGCTTCTTCAAGGCCAACAGAAATACGCACTAACCCATCTGATATCCCGGCTGCTAAGCGTTCTTCAGGTGTATAAGGAGAGTGTGTCATCGATGCCGGATGTTGGATCAGCGTTTCAGCATCACCTAAGCTTACTGCTAACGTGCACAATTTCGTTGCGTTAATAAATTGCGCACCCATTTCAAGTGTGCCTTTTAGCTCAAACGCAATTACACCGCCGGCCGCTTTCATTTGCGTGCCAATAAACTTGTTACCGGGATGAGATTTTAGGCCAGGGTAATATACTTGTTCGATTTTTTCGTGCTGCGCTAAAAATTCAGCGACTTTTTGCGCGTTATTGCAGTGTCTTTCCATACGAACGCTGAGTGTTTTCATACCGCGAATAATTAACCACGCATCGTGCGGACTAATGGTTGCACCAATATCTTTTAACACAGTGAGCTTAATGGTTTCGATATGCTCTTTACTACCGCACACTAGACCCGCAACCACATCGCCATGACCATTTAAGTATTTAGTTGCACTGTGCAGCACAATATCGATACCAAAGTGCTTTGGTTTTTGCAGTAACGGCGTCATAAAGGTGTTATCGATTACCGAAACTAAATTATGGCGCTTGGCAAAGTCACCAATAAACGCTAGGTCTATAACCACAAGATTGGGGTTAATTGGCGTTTCAGCGAAGATCATTTTTGTATTCGGTTTAAGTGCATTCTCAACTGCGTTATGGTCTTCCATATCAACAAATGTCACTTCAATACCAAACTTAGGTAACATATGAGAAAACAAAGCAAAGGTGCAACCATACACCGCTTTTGAGGCAATCAAGTGATCACCTTGCGCTAAAAAGCTCAGAACAGATGCTGATACAGCGCCCATGCCAGTAGCCGTGGCAGCGCCATCTTCCATTTCTTCTAACGCCGCGATTTTAAGTTCTAGCTCTCGGGTTGTTGGATTGCCAAGGCGAGAATAAATATAGCCTGCTTCATCGCCCGCAAAACGCGCAGCGCCTTGCGCTGCGTTATCAAAAACAAAGGTAGAAGATTGGTAAATAGGCGTGCTAAGAGGACCATGGGCGTGTTCGTGTTGCTTTCCGCCATGGATACATAAACTGTTATCCGAAAGTTGTGATTTCATACTACTTGCTTAAATTGTTGTCATAATTATTAACTACATAAGTAATGCACAACTGAAAAAACAACAAGCACGCTAGATTGTTAGACGGCTAAAATTGTATACAAAAGACTGAAAATGCGTAAAGTTTATTTTCCACTCTGTCCGCTCTCTTTACCTTTTACACTTTCTATGGCGAGTTTAACGCATGATGTTAACAAGTTTTTCTTATTTGGTAAGCCTGGTAGCGGACGACTTAATTCCATTGCTTTGTAGCCGATACGTGCCGTAAAGATACTCACACTCACACCTTGCGCGGCGCGTGCAGATAACTTGCCAGCGAGTTCAGCGCTTAATGCGGTCGTAGCAAAATCGCTGATAAGCTCAGCACTGCCCGCAAACAGCATTTGCTTTAGTGTCATACGATACAACTTTATGCGACTGACATACCCTAACGGCAAACCATACACTTGGGTAATATCTTCAATCATTTTAGTGCTACGCCATAGCACCACCGCCATATCGACTAATGCGATAGGCGATATCGCCACCATCACACCTGAGGTAGAAGCGTATTTTTTAATAATATTCTGTGCTTTTTCATCCTGCTCGACCAAAACGGTACTAGCATACAGAGACATCACCTCTTGATCTGTGTGATGGGCGTCGAGCTTAGAGAGCACCTGCGCTAACTTGTCGTTACTAAGGTGACCGTTGATTTTGGTTAGAAATCTTTCCGCTTCGCCAATTTGTACAGATTGCATTAATCTAGCGGCATCATGCTGCTGAATTTTTGTATTTTTTAATTTTCGTAATAAACGGAATTCACGAAATGCGACTTTACCAACTAAAGCCAAAGCCGTTGACACCGCCACGCCGTACACAGCGGCTAAAAACGGTGACGTGCTAATCGCCTCAATAATCGTAAAAATGACTTCAGATAACACTAATGTCAACAGCGATAAGACAAAAATGCGCGCCAGCCAGTTAGGCTTAGTAGGCTTTGCTAACGAATCTAATTCGGTTTCAAGTGGTGTTTCAGCCATTTCTAGTTCAATGTGAGATTGGGCAACAACTTTACCTTGCTGCAATTGCTCACTTTGTTCGAATAATGAATCCAATTGGCTATCGTTTTGCGGGTCGCATTCTTTGATAACTCGGCCTTGTTGCAACTCACTCATAGCACCTTATCTCCAATTAAATACTCTATTACATGGTCTAACCTGACATGCTCAAGCTGATGCTGCGCGTTTAACATCGGGTAAAAGCTTGGAAAGTTAAAGCCATTTTTTGGCCACTGTTCGGGTGAAAGCAAACGCATTGGCGGTTGCGCTGGCAAATACGTTAGCAACTGCTCACTTTCGATTGATTTACCATAAATACAATTAAGTATTTCCCCGCTTTCATTTACTTGTACCTGCTTGGTTGCTTTCACTGAACTCATCGCCATGGTTTCTACCATGACGCCTTGGTAATTCAATTCATTTTGCGCATCAAGCACTAAATTGTTAAGTAGTAACGCTAAGTCTTTATGGTGCTCAACACTCAAATGGTCAACTTTATTTGCAGCAAACAAAATTTTATCGATTTTGGGTGAAAACAAGCGGCTTAAAAAGTTATTTTTGCCATAGTCAAAATGCTTTAATAGCGACTTAAGGACATCACTTTGCTCTACCAGTGCATCGCGTCCTTTATCTAGCGCACCTAATAAATCAACCAAAATAATTTGCCTGTCAAAGCCGCCAAAAAAGTTACTGTAAAAGGTCTTAACAACGTCTTTTTTATATTGCTCATAACGTGTTTTAAGGGTTGCTAAATAACTGTTTTCAGGAGCGCTTAACAGTGTTTGTTCATCAATCTCAGGGATTGGGAAAAAATGAGTAATTGGTGCATCTTCCAACTCACCAGGCATAATTAAACGGCCAGGCTGTAACTGCGTTAATTGACACTGATTTTTAAACATCAGCAATAAATCTCGATATTCATATGCGAACTGTTTAAGTTGGTCGAAGTCGACCTCTTGGGCCCAATCAAATTGCGATAATTTATTTACAAAGGTCTCACTATAAGCTGCTCGCGGCTGCTCTTTAAGCAATGCAAACTGACGGTTATTCCATGCCAGAAACGACTCATCAAGCATAGGCAAATCAAGTAGCCATTCGCCAGGATAGTCAAAAATATCGATTGTTAGGGTGCTAACATCGGTTAGATGGGCGCGTAAACCACTATTCGGCTTATATTTAATGTTTAAGCGTAAGGTGTTTAATCGGTTAGTTGATGCAGGCCATTTACCCAATTGCAACTGATTTAACGCGTTACCATAGTCAAAGCTAGCAACGCTTAAATCATCTTGGCCTACGAGTTTGCCGGCAATAAAACGCTCTTGCTGTTGTAATGAAAAAAATGGCAGCTTACTTTTGGGTTGCGTTAAATGATGAATAAACGATGTAATAAAAGCGGTTTTACCACTTTTACTCAGTCCTGTTACGGCAAGCTTTATATGTTGGTCTAAACCGCGTTTTACTAGTTTTTGTGCTTTGGCACGCAGTTTTTGTAACTTTTCCGATTGGTTGATAACTTTCTCCTTAACAAACAAAACGGATAAGTTTGCCAATGGGGAAACTTATCCGTTTAAGTACGTTGTCTTATCGCTACAGTTTGTTGATTTCACGGCTTACAGTAAACTCCGGTGAAGTAACATACTTTTCCATCGCTTGTAAGCGACCATCAATGCGATCAAACTGTTCTTTTAAGTCGTGAAGCGCGCGACGTGGTGGTTCACCTGCTTGCCACACTTTTGACTTAACTTCGATCGGTTTTTCAGTATTAACCGTTTCTGTTTTATTTTGATTAGGTAAAGTTTCTGGCTTTACCTCCAAAATAAACCAGCATGCAATATAAGCAACAATAAAGAATGGGCCACCGAGCAAAAGTACTGCTGAAATAAAAATAATTCTTACCAGCCATAGCTCCATATTAAAGTAGTCGCTTAACCCTGCACAAACACCAGCTACTTTGCCACGTTTTGGGTCACGATATAATTCGCCTTTACGTCTACTCATACCTTAGCCCTCCACTCAGGTGCCTCCGCGTCTAAAATAGACTCTAGCGTTTTAACGCGGTCGGCCATTTTTTCTGCTTTGTTTGCCAGTTCAATTAGCTGACGATGTTCATGTTCACTTAAACCTTGGCTCACTTGCTTTTTGCTGCGGTAATGTAAAATTAGCCATAATGGTGCAACAAAAATCATAAACAAGATTGTTGGAACTGCTATTGCTTCAAACCCACTCATAGTGCCCTCCTGCTCTCCCAAGCTTTAATTATTACTTATCTTTTTTAGCCATGCTTTTCTTAAGAGCTGCTAGTTCATCATCGATTTTCTCTTCATCTTGAAGACTGGCGATCTCATCAGACAATGTTTTCTTACCCATTTCATACGATTCAATTTGCGACTCAAGGCCATCAATTTTGTTCTCGTAATGCTCAAAACGATTTAGTGCATCTTCCACTTTAGATGAATCAAGCGCTTTTTTAACACCTAAACGCGACTCAGCAGAACGTTGACGAAGAATAATTGCTTTTTGACGTGCTTTTGCATCAGCTAGTTTGTCTTGCAATGCTGCAACTTCTTGCTGCAATTTTTCAATGTGCTCTTCAACTTGCGCAAGCTCATGCGCTACCGCGGTTGCCGCTTCGGTTGATTTTTTCTTTTCAACAAGTGCTGAACGCGCTAGATCTTCGCGCTCTTTGTTTAGTGCTAACTCAGCTTTCGCTTGCCAATCTGCAGCTTCCTGCTCAAGTTTTTCAACACGACGTACTAGTTCTTTCTTTTCGGCAATGGTTTTTGCCGAGGTAGAACGCACTTCTACAAGCGTGTCTTCCATTTCTTGAATAATCAGACGAACCATTTTTTCTGGATCTTCTGCTTTATCTAACAAAGCATTGATATTTGAATTCACAATATCTGCAAAGCGTGAAAAAATTCCCATAATACTTTCCTCAATTTTAAAATTTATGACTGACCGCTTTTACTGTATCAAGATGCTTGCCAACTTTTAAATAAATCTAAAGCACTGATTTTAAAATGAAATATTTTGAAATACAAAATACTTTAAACACATCCGGAATTAAAATACACTAGATGTTAGTAAATTTGACTAAGAGTTAGCAAAAATGAGTCGCACTAATCAACAGGACAATCTTTTAGGTCAGTCTAACAGCTTTTTAGAAGTATTAGAGCATGTATCGCAAGTAGCACAGCTTAATAAGCCCGTACTCATAATTGGGGAGCGCGGAACAGGTAAAGAACTGATTGCTGCACGTTTACATTTCCTCTCAAGCCGTTGGGACCAAAATTATGTAAAGCTTAATTGTGCGGCACTAAACGAAAACCTGCTAGAAAGTGAATTATTCGGACATGAGTCGGGCGCATTTACCGGCGCAGGCAAACGCCATGAAGGGCGTTTTGAGCGAGCTGATGGTGGCACACTGTTTTTAGATGAATTAGCCAATACCTCAGGCCTTATTCAAGAAAAATTATTACGTGTCATTGAGTATGGTGAGTTTGAGCGTGTTGGCGGTAAATCCACTGTACGCGTTAATACGCGTTTAGTTTGCGCAACCAATGAGGATTTACCCAGTCTTGCTGAGCAAGGCGAGTTTCGCAGCGACTTACTCGACCGCTTGGCTTTTGATGTGATTACACTGCCGCCTTTAAGAGAGCGTAAAGAAGATATTTTGCTACTTGCTGAAAACTTTGCAATTAATATGGCGCGAGATCTTGAATGGGAGTTATTCAGCGGTTTTACACGAAAAGCACAAGAAACTTTGCTTGATTACCACTGGCCAGGCAATATTCGTGAACTTAAAAATGCGGTTGAACGAAGTGTTTATCGCGCTGCCAACCCGCATGTGCCTGTACATGAAATTATACTCGACCCATTTATTAGCCCATTTAGACCAAAGCAAAAAGTCAAAACAAACGACCGTGTCAGCGTCGCCCCAACTGAGCCAACTAACGCTGTTGCGCCACCAGTTGTGGACGAGCCAGTAACCAGCAAGCCAGAATTTAACTTTCCATGTGACTTAAAAACATTATCAAATCAGTACGAAATTGATTTAATTAATGACGCATTGAAGTATTGCCAATATAATCAAAGAAAAACGGCCGATAGCTTAGGGTTAACCTACCATCAGCTGCGAGGCTACTTAAAAAAATACAATTTATTAGATGCCAATGCGCGAACGTTGTAACACAACAACACAAACGGATAAAAAAAGAAGTAACTTGCCAAAATTACTCGAATTACTTCGTACTAACTGCTCAAAGGTGTCGGCTATTCTCGCATGCACCTTGCTTGCTGCGTGCACCTTTGAAGAGCAAAAGACCATTAATGGCTTAGTGTACTGCTCTGAAGCAAACCCGGTGGCATTTAATCCACAGTTGACCACCACAGGGTCAACCATCGACATTATCTCTCATCAACTCTATAACCGTTTGCTATCAATCGACCCAACCAGTGGTGAATTTATACCAGAATTAGCAACCAGTTGGTCATTGCAAGATGGTGGCATAAAAGTGGTGTTTAATTTGCGCCAGGATGTGGCCTTTCATCAAACCGATTACTTTACACCAAGCCGCTCACTTAACGCAGACGATGTGGTGTTTACATTTACCCGCTTATTTGATGTTTATAACCCTTACCATTTTGTCGGCGGTGGTAATTACCCGTATTTCCAAAGTATTGGTTTAGATCAGTCATTTCGCTCAGTGACAAAAACAGGCGAGTACCAAGTTACATTCGAGTTGTTCAGCCCAGATAGCAGCTTTTTATCCAACATGGCCACCGATTTTGCCATTGTGTTATCAAAAGAATATGCCGATATGCTAAGTAAAAATGAGTCTTTGGAAGATATCGACCGCTTACCTATCGGCACAGGCCCTTATAAATATAAACGTTTTAAACGCGATGCCTTTGTGCGCTTTTATCGCAATGAAGATTACTGGAAAAGTGATGTGGCGATTGAACAATTGGTATTTGATATTACATCAGACTCCAACACACGCATCGCTAAGGCACTTACTGGCGAGTGTGATATTGCAGCTCACCCAAGTAGCGCACACATCGAAGTTTTAAATAATCGTGAAGACATCGCCGTTGAAAAGCTGGCAAATTTAAATGTGGGCTATTTGGCCTTTAATACGCAAAAAGCACCATTTGACAAAGTTGAAGTGCGTCGAGCAATTTCACACGCCATCGACAAACAGAAAATACTGCAAGCGGTCTATTTCAATAACGCGGATATGGCACAATCTATTTTGCCGCCAGAATCTTGGGCCTACCAAGCCCAACCAAACTACCCTAGCTATAACTTAGAGCTAGCAAAATCATTACTTGAAACAGCAGGTTATAAAGATGGCTTCACCATGGATCTGTGGGCGATGCCAGTAAGCCGTATTTATAATCCTAACGCCCGTAAAATGGCCGAGCTTATTCAAAGCGAATTAAAGCAAATTGGCATAAAAGTGAATATTATTGAGTACGAGTGGAACACGTTTCTTGAGCGATTAACCCTGCATCAACACGATTCGGTTTTAATTGGCTGGGCAGCTGATTCGCCAGAACCCGATAACTTTTTAAACCCAATTTTAAGCTGCGCATCAGTGTTTAGTGGTAAGAATCCTTCAAATTGGTGTAACGCTGAGTTTGATTTACTGCTAACAAAAGCTCACGACACAGAAGATATTGAGGCAAGAAAAGAAATTTACTTTGCTGCGCAACAAATGGTTGCTCAAGAATTACCTTTACTGCCAATTGCCCATGGGCTGCGCCTGCAAGCTAAATCAACACACATTACAGGTGTTGAAGTACCGCCATTTGGTGGTATTTCGCTCGCTAATGCGAGGAAAGCACAATGATGTTACGCGACTACCTTGCAAGAAGGCTAACGCTATTTTTCTTTATGCTGCTGTTATTAAGCACATTTACGTTTTCATTGGCGTATTTGTTTCCAGGTGAAGCGATTTCAAATTTAAGTGGTGTGCAAACACCCACACCAATGGAACGCGATGCGCTGAGCCAAAAATATGCCCTAGATAAAGGTTATATTGCACAGTATGCAAAGTTTATTTCTAATATTTTCCATGGAGATTGGGGTACGTCTTTTTCTTCTGGACAGCCGGTGTTTGACCATATTAAAGAGCTTTTCCCTGCAACGATAGAGCTTGCATTTTATGCCCTTATTGTGTCGATTATTATTGGTGTTCCGGCGGGGATTTTGTCGGCGGCGTATCACAAACGACTACCCGACTACACTATTAACTCATTTGCACTGATAGGCATTTCGACCCCTATATTCTGGCTGGCGCTTATTTTAATTATGGTGTTTTGCTTACAGCTAGGTTGGCTGCCAATGAGTGGCCGCGTCGGCTTACTGTATGAAATTCCTGATACGACTGGGTTTATTTTGATTGATATTGCCCTTAGCGATATCGATTATAAACAACAGGCATTTATTGATGCGTTTAAACACTTAACACTACCAACGTTAGTGCTCGCAACCTACCCAACCAGCGTACTCACACGCTTTACCAAAGACTCTACACTCACCGTATTAGATAAACCGTATATTAAAACTGCACGCGCTAAAGGGTTGACTCGATATGAAATTATCACACGCCATGCGCTGAAAAATGCCCTACTACCCATTATTAAACAAATTGGTTTGCAGTTTAGTACGCTGATTACGCTTGCGATGATCACTGAGGTTATTTTCTCATGGCCAGGTGTTGGACAATGGCTGATTAATAGTATTTATCAGCGTGATTACCCAGCGATTTCAGGTGGCTTATTAACCGTATCGTTATTTGTGATTATCGCGAATATTGCGGCAGACATTTTACACAACCTATTAGACCCAGTTTCGAGAAATCAAAGTCATGGCAAAGTTTAAGTTATTTACCGAAGACTCAAACAAGTCACCATTACGCCATTTGTGGCGTAACTTTAAGTCGAATCACCTTGCATTATTAGGACTGTGGGTATTTTTATTTTTAACGGTACTTGCCATGTTTGCGCCGCTTATTGCACCTTACGGTATCAACGAGCAGCATAATAACTCGCTTATTTTACCGCCGTCTTGGGATGACCAAGGTAGCGTAAACTTTTTGCTTGGAACCGATGGCCTAGGGCGCGATTTGCTTTCACGCTTAATGAACGGTGCCACTATGACCTTTGGTCTTGCCATCATCACGGCATTATTAACAACTCTTTTTGGTGTCATTTTAGGCATTTTAGCAGCACTAACTAAAGGCTGGCGTTCTTCGGTTTTAAACCACCTACTTGATGTAACACTGGCGATCCCAAGTTTATTATTGGCAATTATTATTGTTGCAATTCTTGGGCCTGGTTTAATGAATACAGTGTGGGCAATTATTCTGTCACTGTTACCACAATACATTCATTCAATCCGAAATATTGTTAGCCAAGAAATAAGCAAAGACTATGTGATTGCCCACCGCCTTGATGGTGCAAGCAAATGGCGCATTCTATTAAAAGGTATTTTGCCCAATATATACGAACAAATTGTATTAATTTTTACCATGTCGTTATCGACTGCCATACTGGATATCGCAGCACTAGGCTTTTTGCAATTAGGCGCTCAGCCACCTACTGCAGAATGGGGTGCTATTTTGGCGGAAAACTTGAGTTTAATTTACCTTGCACCATGGACAGTAGCCCTTCCCGGCTTCTTGCTATTTATTACTATTTTATCTACTAACCTAGTTGGTGATGGTTTGCGCCAAGCACTGCAAAAACGTAAGGCCAGCTAAATGCAATTGCTTGATATTCGTAACTTAACAATAGAGTTAGATACCGGTGAAACGGTGATCCGCGCGGTGGACCGCGTTAGCATTAGCCTAAAAGAAGGTGAAGTGCATGCCCTGGTTGGAGAATCTGGCTCGGGCAAAAGTTTAATCGCAAAAGCATTAATGGGCGTGTTAAATGCTCGCTGGCGAATCACAGCCGACCGCATGCATTGGCGTGGAATCGATTTAATGCGATTAAGTGGTGAAAAACGTCGCCAGTTAATCGGCAATGAAATCGCGATGATCTACCAAGAACCTAGTAGCTGTTTAGATCCCACTGCAAAAATTTACGATCAACTGATTGAAAGTATTCCGCGCGATAAAATTAACGGTCACTTTTTTCAAAAGCGCTTATTGTTAAAAAAACGCGCAAAGGCATTACTACACAAAGTGGGCATTAAAGAGCATGAACACGTATTTGACAGCTATCCCCATGAGCTTTCGGAAGGTATTTGTCAAAAAGTGATGATTGCGATGGCAATTGCACGCTCGCCAAAGTTACTGATTGCCGATGAGCCGACAACAGCACTTGAGAGCACAACACGCGCACAAATTTTTCGTTTGTTACGCAGTTTAAATCAGCTGAAAAGCATGTCTATTTTGATGATCAGTCACGAATTATCTGAGCTAAGTGATTGGACTCATGGCTTACACGTTTTATATTGCGGACAAATGGTAGAGGCTGGACGTACTAAAACATTATTTACCAAGCCAAAACACCCTTACACACAAGCGTTACTTAAAAGTTTGCCTGAATATAACCAAAGCCTAGCCCATAAAGCACCGCTGTACGCGCTCAAAGGCACAATCCCGACCTTGCAGCACCTTCCTATAGGCTGCAGACTTGGACCGCGCTGCCCGCAAGCTCAGCGAGAATGTGTGGCAACACCCCCAGTGTCAGATAGCCATGGTCACACCTATGCCTGTCACTTTCCGCTTAATCAAGACAAGGAAAAGTGCTGATGGAACCGATCCTTAAGGTACAAGCATTGCACAAAAAATTTAATGTGCGCGCTGGGCTTTTTAGAAGTAAGCAGTTTAATGCTGTCTCTGATGTATCGTTTTGCTTAGGAAAAGGTGAAACGCTCGCCATCATTGGTGAAACAGGCTCAGGTAAAAGTACGTTAGGTAAAATTTTAGCGGGCGCTGATACCGCAAGCTCAGGACAAATTCTACTAGATGGCCAAATCATTGAAGATGGCGGAAAACGTATAGAAAACAGTAAAGATATTCGCCTGATCTTCCAAGATCCGATGAAAAGCTTAAACCCAAGCAATACTATTGGCAGTATCTTGGGCGAAATTTTAGTGCTAAATACCGACTTAGATAAACAGCAGCGCAGAGAACGCATTAACCAAACGCTTTTGAATGTAGGTTTACTTGCCGAACACCGCAACTACTACGCGCATATGTTCTCTGGCGGCCAAATCCAGCGTGTGGCGCTTGCTCGGGCAATTATTCTCGATCCTAAGATATTAGTGTTAGATGAAGCACTGTCCTCACTCGATCCTTCAGTACGGGCGCAAACGGTAAACCTTTTGTTGCGATTACAACGCGAAACAGGATTAAGCTATATTCTTATCACTAACCACTTAAGCTTAGTTAAGCATATGAGTGACAGCTTATTACTGCTTCATAAAGGCAAGGTGGTTGAGTATGGCGAAACACACCAAGTCTTTGCCAAGCCACAAACTAAGTTGGCTGAACGCATGCTTGCTAACTAAGCAAAGCTCGGAGTAACTAAAGAAGCATTAATTAAAGACATAAAAAAAGCGCCCTTAGGCGCTTTTTTTAATTGCGAAACATTATAAGTTTGGCTCTTGCGTTTCAACTGCTGCTGTTTTCACTTCAGCATCGTCTTTTAACGCTTCGATAAAGCTCTCATAGTGTTTATTCATTTGCTGGCGAGCAATGCCATCACGTAGTTGGTCGTTAATTTCTGCCGCTGGTGCATCATACACTTTATTTAACACAACTAAGCTAACATCACCGTTACCTAGCGTCACTAGCTCTGCGCTTTGCGCATCACTAGGTGTTGGCATTTTAAATGCAGCTTGAACTACTTCATATGATGGTGCAAATGACTGACGTGTTACCGCCTCAGTCGCAACTACTTCAGCATTTGCTTGTGTTGCGATTTCGCTAAGTGCAGTACCTGCTTGTAGGCTTGCGAATAACTCTTGTGCTTTAGATTTTGCAAGTTCGCTCGCTTTTTGGTTCTCAAGTGTTAATTGAATACCCGCGGTTACTTCTTCAAGTGGTTTTACCGCTGCCGCTTTATGCTCTTTTGCACGAATGAATACAATGTGTTCATCAGCAATTTCAATCAGCTCAGAGTTAACACCATCTTCTAAAATCTCTACCGAAAATGCTGTGTTTAACACATTAGGGTTGTTAAGTGGCGCTGGTGCGTTATTACGTGAGAATAACTCAGTGCTCTTAACTTCAACACCTGCAACTTCTGCTGCATCTGCTAAGCTGTCTGCAACTTCAAATGCCAGATCAGCAACACGTGTTTGTACTTCGTAAAATTGATTTAAACGTTTATCAAGTTCTAACTGCGCCTTAATATCTGCAGATACCTCAGCAAGTTCTTTTACTTGCTCTGGCTCGTAATCCGTTAGTTTAATGATGTGGTAACCGAATTCTGTTTTAATGATTTCAGAAATATCGCCTACGCTTTCAAGCGCGAACGCTGCTGTTTCAAACTCAGGGTCCATCATATCGCGGTCGATCCAATCAAGATCACCACCTAGCTCTGCGCTGACTAAGTCATCTGACTTTTCTTCAGCTAGCTTTGCAAAATCTGCACCGTTTTGTAATTCAGCTAAAATTTCTTCCGCTTGTGCTTGTGCAGCTGCATCGTCTTCTAAGTTCTCAACAAGAATATGTGCAACACGACGACGCTCAGGCTCCATGTATAGTGCCTTATTTTCTTCGTAATTAGCCGCAACTTCGGCGTCCGTTACCGCTTCTTCAAGTGGTAGCTCTGAACCTTTTAACTCAATGTACTCTAATGCCACCATTTCAGGTGCCATAAACTGGTTTTGATTAAGCTGATAGTATTCTTTAATTTCGTCTTCTGAAACCGTTACGTCTGCTTTGAAGTTTGCCGCGCTTAACGTCACAGTTTCAATATCACGTAATTGGTTCTGCAGTTTTACTGCGCTCGCAAGCTCGTTATCTAACGTGAAGTCAGTTGCAATTAACGCTGTCGCTAATTGGTTTAGCGTCATTTCTTTACGTAAGTAATCGCGGAAACCATCAGGCTGATAGTTCATTTGGCGAATTACTTGAAGGTAACGATCATTATTAAACTGACCAGCAACTTGAAATGCAGGAATATTGCGGATTTCTTTTTTGATTGCTTCGTCGCTTACACGCAGGCCTAGTTCTTGTGCAAGTTGCATTTGTAGTTCTTGTTGCACTAGGCGTTGCATTACGTTTTCACGCATACGTGCAACATATGCAGGGTCTGACGCGATTTGTGAAAAATATTCACCAAATTGCTGCTCTAGACGACTGCGTTCATTCTCGTAAGCACGAGCGAAGCTCATCTGGCTAATTTCCTTGCCATTGACAGTTGCAACAGGCG
Source organism: Pseudoalteromonas sp. MMG024 (assembly GCF_021654175.1). NCBI lineage: Bacteria > Pseudomonadati > Pseudomonadota > Gammaproteobacteria > Alteromonadales > Pseudoalteromonadaceae > Pseudoalteromonas > Pseudoalteromonas sp. MMG024. The sequence goes on along the minus strand of NZ_JAKFZO010000016.1, from coordinate 38,817 downwards.
TTTCCGTAGGTTGACCTAAATAACTACCAATACCGGCAAGAGCAAATGATAAAATCACTAAGGTTAAAATGACTTTTGCCGTAGCACCTTGTGAGCCTTCTCTAATTCTCTCTAGCATTGTTTTTCTCTTTTTTCTGTTTCAGTGTCAATTTCAGACTGAAATTACAGGACGCTATATATGTAAAAAGCGCATCTTAGCAGATGCGCCTTTTTACTTGAAGATTAAAATTGCTGTTTCAAAGGTTATTTTGAAATTGGCAAGTTTAGCCTTCTACAGTCAATTAGTTTACTGCGTCTTTTAACGCTTTACCCGCTTTAAAAGATGGAATATTTGCTGCAGCAATCTCAATTGATTCACCAGTTTGCGGGTTACGGCCTGTACGAGCAGCACGCTCACGTACAGAGAAAGTACCAAAACCTACTAATGCAACAGAATCACCGTCTTTTAGTGCACCTGTTACTGATTCGATAAATGAATCTAACGCACGGCCTGCCGCTGCTTTAGAAATATCTGCATCTGTTGCGATTTGATCAACTAGTTGAGACTTGTTCACTATATCATCCCCTTCCATTGTTATTATTTAATCGTGGTATAAGACCACACAAAGGCTAAGTTAATGCACCAAAATAATGCGTTAAATTAACAATAAAAATTCGCGCTAATCACCGTATTTAAAGGGCTAGCAAAATTACAGTGCTTAAATTAGCACAGACATTTTATTTGAAAAGCCCTTTTCGACGGTTTTTGATGAATTTTTTTAATTTTTTGCCGTTTCGATTGAAAAACTAGCAATTGGCTCGGCTAAAGCGAGTTCAAGTACCTCTTCAATTCGCTTAACAGGGTGGATAGAAAGCCCTTCCATTACGTTTTCTGGGATCTCTTTTAAATCACGCTCATTCTCTTTTGGAATAATCACGGTCTTAATGCCACCACGGTGTGCCGCTAACAGTTTTTCTTTTAAGCCGCCAATTGGCAATACTTCACCGCGTAAGGTTATTTCACCTGTCATCGCCACTTCTGAGCGCACTGGATTGCCCGTTAAGCTCGATACAAGTCCTGTCACCATTGCAATACCTGCACTTGGGCCATCTTTTGGTGTCGCACCTTCTGGTACGTGAACGTGAATATCGCGTTTTTCGTAGAAATCTTCATTAATGCGCAGCGCTTCAGCACGGCTACGTACTACTGTCATTGCCGCTTGAATCGACTCTTGCATAACATCGCCAAGTGAACCTGTGTAGTTAAGCTTGCCTTTGCCCGCCATTGACGCACATTCGATAGTCAGCAAGTCACCGCCTACTTCAGTCCATGCAAGACCGGTTACCTGGCCAACTTTATTACTGTCTTCCGCTTTGCCGTAATCATGACGCTTAACGCCGAGATAGTCTTCAAAGTTGTCTTCATTGATTACGACTTGTTTCAGCGACTTATCAAGTAAGATGTTCTTAACTGCCTTACGACAAAGTTTTGAAATTTCGCGCTCTAAGCTACGCACACCCGCTTCACGGGTGTAGTAACGAATAATGCCGATAATTGCGCTGTCTTCAATTGATATTTCAGACTCTTTTAATCCATTGCGCTTAATTTGCTTTGGAATTAAATGACGAATCGAGATATTCAGCTTTTCATCTTCGGTGTAACCAGAAAGACGAATAACTTCCATACGGTCCAGTAACGGACCTGGAATATTGAAGCTGTTTGACGTTGCCACAAACATTACATCGCTTAAGTCGTAGTCAACTTCTAAGTAATGGTCGTTAAAGCTCGTATTTTGTTCAGGATCAAGTACTTCCAATAATGCTGATGACGGATCACCACGCATATCAGATGACATCTTATCGATTTCATCTAATAGGAATAGCGGATTTTTAACGCCTACTTTCGACATATTCTGTACGATTTTACCCGGCATAGAGCCGATGTAAGTACGACGGTGACCGCGAATTTCAGCTTCATCACGCACACCACCTAGCGCCATACGCACGTACTTACGGCCTGTTGATCGAGCAATCGATTGACCTAGTGACGTTTTACCAACACCAGGAGGACCTACTAGACATAAAATTGGGCCTTTTAGCTTATTGGTGCGGTGTTGAACTGCGAGATACTCAATAATGCGCTCTTTCACTTTATCAAGACCATAGTGATCGGCATCTAAAATCTCTTCCGCTTTCGCAAGATCTTTTTTCACCTTAGAGCGTTTTTTCCAAGGTACACCTATCATAGTATCGATATAAGTGCGTACCACTGTCGCCTCAGCAGACATTGGTGACATCATCTTCAACTTGTTTAGCTCAGACTTGGTCTTTTCTTCCGCTTCTGCCGGCATTGCGGCTTCTTCAATTTTTTTGGTTAAGCCTTCAAACTCATCAGGTACATCATCCATGTCACCTAATTCTTTTTGAATCGCTTTCATCTGCTCATTGAGGTAATACTCACGCTGGCTTTTTTCCATTTGCTTTTTAACGCGTGAACGAATCTTCTTCTCAACTTGCAATAAGTCAATTTCGCCTTCCATCAGCGCCATTAAAAACTCTAAACGCTCTTTAACATCAGCATATTCGAGCGCTTTTTGCTTTTCAGAAACTTTAAGCGGCATATGTGCAGCCATGGTATCAGCTAGGCGCGCTGTTTCTTCAATACCTTGCACTGAGCTTAATACTTCTGGCGCAATCTTTTTATTTAGCTTAACGTAGCCTTCAAACTGGCTTACAGCGCTGCGCATAAATACATCTTGCTCAGCTTCTGGGATTTCAGTTGATTCTAAAAACTCAGCAGTCGCAACAAAAAACTCATCAGTGCTTACAAATTCTTTTACTGCAGCACGTTGCGTACCTTCAACAAGTACTTTTACCGTACCGTCTGGCAGTTTCAATAACTGTAAAATAGTAGCAACTGTGCCTACTTCGTAAATATCTGACGCTTCTGGCTCATCAATATTTGAGTCTTTTTGTGCAACAAGCAACACTTGCTTATCGTTATCCATTGCGGCTTCTAAGCATTTTATTGACTTTTCACGGCCAACAAAGAGCGGAATAACCATGTGTGGGTACACAACTACATCGCGTAGTGCGAGAACTGGAATTTCAATCGTATCGGTACGTTCAAGGGTCATACTTGTTCCTTGCGTAAAACTGGTAACTTTAGCTTTTTTAAACTGTATTCAGTTTAGTCAGCAAATTATAAATTTTTAGATTATTTGTGAATATGGGGATAGTTAATCAAGAGATCAATGCTTTTATAAAAAAAGGAGCCATTTGGCCCCTTTTTCGTTCAATAATCAAACAACTATTCTGATACTGCTTTATCAGGCGTTGCATTCTCGTAAATCAGAATTGGGTCTGACTCACCTTTGATTACTGTTTCATCGATTACGACTTTTGATACTTCATCCATTGATGGTAACTCGTACATAGTATCAAGCAGTACACCTTCAACAATTGAACGTAGGCCACGTGCACCTGTTTTGCGCTCCATTGCTTTATGCGCAATCGCTTTAAGTGCGTCTTCGCGGAATTCTAGCTCAACATTTTCCATTTCAAACAATGAACCATATTGCTTGGTTAATGCGTTTTTCGGCTCGTTTAAGATTTGCACAAGTGCAGCCTCGTCAAGCTCGCCTAGCGTTGCAACAACAGGTAGACGACCAATAAACTCAGGAATAAGACCATATTTAACCAAGTCTTCTGGTTCAACGTCTTGGAACGCTTCCGTAAGTGAACGTTTTGAGTCGCTTGATTTTACATCGACACCAAAGCCGATACCGGTATTTTTACTACCACGCGCTTCAATCACTTTATCGAGGCCAGCAAATGCACCGCCACAGATAAATAAGATTTTAGAAGTATCTACTTGTAGAAACTCTTGCTGTGGATGCTTACGGCCACCTTGTGGCGGAACTGACGCAACCGTACCTTCAATTAGCTTAAGTAATGCTTGCTGCACACCTTCACCAGATACATCACGAGTAATCGATGGGTTGTCTGCTTTACGTGAAATTTTGTCAATCTCATCAATATAAACAATACCACGCTGCGCTTTTTCAACATCGTAATCGCATTTCTGTAACAGCTTTTGAATGATGTTTTCTACATCTTCACCCACGTAACCTGCTTCAGTTAACGTAGTTGCATCTGCCATCGTAAATGGTACATCAAGTAGCTTAGCCATGGTTTCAGCAAGCAATGTTTTACCACTACCTGTTGGACCGATAAGCAAAATATTACTTTTACCTAGCTCTACAGGGTTTTTGCCAGTTAAATGACGTAAACGTTTGTAGTGATTGTATACTGCAACCGAAAGTACTTTCTTCGCATGCTCTTGACCAATTACATAGTCATCTAAGTTGCTGCGAATTTCTTTTGGTGTTGGTAAGCGATCTTGGCTAGCTTGTGCTGGCGCAATATCTTTTATTTCTTCACGAATAATGTCATTACACAGTTCAACACACTCATCACAGATATACACAGATGGTCCTGCGATAAGTTTACGAACTTCGTGCTGGCTTTTACCACAAAATGAGCAGTAGAGTAATTTTCCGCTCTTATCGCCGTCACTCCGATTTTCAGACATTAAGCTACCTCTTAATATTCTTCCCGACCTTTTATTTTACCTAAATAAAAGGCGTTTGTTTACAACGAGCTTCTTTACCATTATGGCAAAGGTTTATTAGCAACGCTAAATTAATCTCGCTGTGAAAGTATGCCGTCAACTAAGCCGTAGTCAACTGCTTGCTGAGCACTCATAAAGTTGTCACGATCTGTATCATTCGATACAACTTCTAACGGCTGTCCAGTGTGCTCGGCCATTAATCTATTTAGTTTATCTTTGATTGATAAAATTTCTTTAGCATGAATTTCAAAATCAGATGCCTGACCTTGGAAGCCACCCAGTGGTTGGTGAATCATCACACGAGAATTTGGTAAGCAGAAACGTTTGCCTTTAGTACCACCAGATAACAAAAATGCGCCCATGCTTGCCGCTTGACCCATACATACCGTACTGATATTTGGCTTGATAAACTTCATGGTATCGTAAATTGCCATACCCGCAGTAACCGAGCCACCTGGCGAGTTAATATAAATAAAAATGTCTTTTTCAGGGTTTTCTGATTCTAAAAACAATAATTGAGCCACAATTAAGTTAGCCATATTGTCTTCAACTTGACCTGTTAGAAAGATAACACGTTCTTTTAATAATCGCGAATAGATGTCGTATGAGCGCTCACCTTTAGCAGTTTGCTCAACTACCATTGGCACTAATGCATTTAAAGGATCGACTGGGTTATTTAACATTATTAATACTTTCCTTTTGTGTTAACAAAGTCCAAACGTAATTTTGTTAACATATGACGCTGAAACTATGCGGAATTAACATTCCAACTGATTATCAGATTACCGGCAATAAAAATGGCCCGGTACAAACTGCAAATTTTGCAGAGATACACGAGCCATTTAATCGTTAGCTAACGTTTAAGTCAATGACTTATTGCGCAGCTTGTGGATTCATGATGTCGTCAAAGCCTTTTGCTACTTCTGAAACAGTTGCTTTTGCAAGTACTGAATCAATTGCAGCTTCTTCAAGCGCTACATTACGCATCTGTTGCATAAGTTGCTCGTTTGACTTGTAGTACTCAACAACTTCAGTTGGATCTTCGTATGCTGACGCCATAGTAGCGATAAGCTCTTCAACTTTAGCGTCGTCTGCTGTGATCTCATTTGACTTGATTACTTCACCTAAAAGTAAGCCAGTCTTTACGCGAGTCGCTGCTTGCTCTTGGAATAACTCAGCTGGAAGCTCAGGCATGTTTTTAGCGTCGCCGCCAAAACGTTGTGCCGCTTGCTGACGAAGTACGTCGATTTCTTGACCGATAAGTGCTTTAGGCGCTTCGATTTCGTTAGTTTCAAGAAGACCTTTGATTACCTGATCTTTAACCTGTGCTTTAACAGCTTGGTCAAGTTCACGGCTCATGTTTTTCTTCACTTCTTCTTTAAGTGCGTCTAAACCGCCTTCTGCAACACCGAACGTTACTGCGAACTCATCTGTAAGTTCAGGAAGTTCTTGAACTTCAACTTTGTTTACAGTGATAGTGAACTGAGCAGGCTTACCTTTAAGGTTTTCTGCGTGGTATTCTTCAGGGAACGTTACGTCAACAACAACTTCTTCGCCCGCTTTCTTACCAACGATACCGTCTTCGAAACCTGGGATCATACGACCTTGACCAAGTTCTAGTGGGAAGTTTTCAGCTTTACCGCCTTCAAACTCTTCACCGTCGATAGTACCTACGAAATCGATTGTTACACGGCTTTCTGCTGCAGTTGCTTCTTCAGTTTCAACCCAAGTAGCGTGCTGCTTGCGAAGTGTTACAAGCATGTTTTCAAGATCTGCGTCAGTTACTTCTGCAACTGGCTTCTCTACTGAGATTTTTTCTAAATCTTTGATTTCAACTTCTGGGTAAACCTCAAAAGTTGCAGAGAATTCTAGGTCTTTACCAGCTTCAAGCGTTTTTGGCTCAAATGAAGGCGCGCCAGCTGGGTTTAGTTTCTCAGCGATTACTGCATCAATGTACTGACGTTGCATAAGGTCACCCGCAACTTCTTGACGTACTGCTGCACCGTAACGCTTATTGATGATTGACACAGGAACCTTGCCTGGACGGAAACCATCGATACGCTGTGTTTTTGAAAGTTGTTGTAAGCGTTTTTTAACTTCTGTATCAATGTTCTCAGCTGGAACAGTGATTGTAATGCGGCGCTCTAGGCCTTGAGTAGTCTCAACAGAAACTTGCATGTTTTACCTCAATCTTTTAAATATGGCGTTTTTTACGCCTTCCTTTACCCAGTGACATGTGCAAAAAAGAGTGTGTATCGCTTTATTGCTCACTGTGGAATAACCCTAATACCAATCTGATAATCAAACCATCAAATTTGCTTATCAGATTGGTATGAAGCGTTTCAAGTTAAACTTTAGACGCGGCATTATAACGCAATAATTGAGATAGTCGAGCATCCTAGTGAAATTAATGAAAATGGATAAAAACACGGATAATTTCGATTAATTTTGAAGCAAGATGAAAGATTTTTGAGGGAGATAAAGTGGTCGGCGTTGCAGGATTTGAACCTGCGACCCCTTGGACCCAAACCAAGTGCGCTACCAAGCTGCGCTAAACGCCGACTATAAGATGTGTGTACTGTAAAAATGGTCGGCGTTGCAGGATTTGAACCTGCGACCCCTTGGACCCAAACCAAGTGCGCTACCAAGCTGCGCTAAACGCCGAAACAGAACTAAAGTAAGATGGGGCGACTGACGAGACTTGAACTCGCGACAACCGGAATCACAATCCAGGGCTCTACCAACTGAGCTACAGCCGCCACTACTTTATGCCGTGTGTTGTTTACTTTTATAAAATGGCGCACCCGGAAGGATTCGAACCTTCGACCGACGGCTTAGAAGGCCGTTGCTCTATCCGGCTGAGCTACGGGCGCATTTCGAACCACACCTAACGTGCAGAAACCCTTTATAAAAAAGTGGTCGGCGTTGCAGGATTTGAACCTGCGACCCCTTGGACCCAAACCAAGTGCGCTACCAAGCTGCGCTAAACGCCGACTGTTTTGAACATTCATGTGAGTGCTCGTAAACAACGGGGTGCATAATAGTGATTTGACCTTGCCCCGTCAAACCTTTTTTTTGAAAAAACTGTTCAACTGGTTAAATTTAACCCTAAGTGTTCACATTTTGTTAAAAGCATGACTTTAACGCATAAAAGATAATCAAACATATCGGACATTTGTCCGCTAACACCTGTTGGCTATTGTTTAAATTCATGAGAAAATGCGCCCCACTCCACACTTTAGTATCTTATATGTAGGTTTTTTAATGTCAGCAAACATCATTGACGGCAAAGCAATTGCAAAACAAGTTAGAACATCTGTTGCAGAACGTGTAGCAGAACGTAAAGCACAAGGACTACGCGCCCCCGGCCTAGCGGTTGTGTTAGTAGGTCAAGATCCTGCCAGTCAAGTTTATGTTGGCTCAAAACGTAAAGCATGTGAAGAAGTGGGTTTTGTGTCTAAGTCGTTCGATTTACCTGGTGATGCAACACAACAGCAACTACTCGACTTAGTAGAACAGCTAAACAATGATTCAGAAGTTGACGGTATTTTAGTACAGCTACCGTTACCTGAAGGTTTAGATGCAGAGCAAATCTTAGAAAGAATTACACCACATAAAGATGTTGATGGCTTCCACCCTTATAACGTAGGTCGATTAGCACAGCGTATGCCTGCGCTTCGTCCGTGTACACCTAAAGGTATTATCACATTGCTTGATTCAACTGGTGTTAAATACAAAGGTATGGACGCAGTGGTTGTTGGTGCATCTAATATTGTAGGTCGCCCAATGGCGTTAGAACTGTTACTTGCTGGTTGTACAACAACGGTTTGTCATAAGTTTACTAAAAACCTTGAAGAACATGTTCGCCGTGCTGACTTAGTTGTTGTGGCTGTGGGTAAAGCTGAATTTATTCCTGGTGAGTGGATTAAAAAAGGTGCCATTGTTATTGATGTAGGTATTAACCGTTTAGAGTCAGGTCAATTAGTGGGTGATGTGGCATATAATGTTGCCGCTGAAAACGCGAGCTTTATTACCCCTGTACCAGGTGGTGTTGGCCCAATGACAGTGGCAAGCTTAATTGCTAACACGCTTGAAGCATGTGAGACATATCACAGCTAGAGTTTAGAGTTCACTCTAATAAAAAAGGTTGCCGTGGCAACCTTTTTTATTATTAATAGCTTAAATCGTTAAGCTTTACGCCACGTTGTTTTACCTGCGCTATCCTCTAGCACAACACCCATAGCGGTTAGCTTATCACGGGCTTCATCTGCTAGTGCCCAGTTTTTGTCAGCACGTGCTTGATTACGCTGTAAAATCAGCGCTTCAATTTCTGCTACTTCATCATCAGCTTGTTCGCCTTGCAAAAAGCTTTCAGGATTTTGCTGTGCGATACCTAGAATTTCACCGAGTGTTTTAAGAATAAATGCAAGTTGACCAGCTTGGTTCGCATCTTCATCTTTTAAACGGTTAATTTCTTTTGCCAGTTCAAAAATAACAGGTAGTGCTTCAGGCGTATTGAAATCATCATTCATCGCAGTGTTAAAGCGTGCTACATAGTCATTTTCAAGTGAAGTTTCGACCACCTCAACACCACGAAGTGCAGTATAGATACGCTCCATTGCTGCACGCGCTTGTTCTAAATTCTCGGTTGAGTAATTTAGCTGACTACGATAATGACCGTTAATTAAGAAAAAGCGTACCGATTCACGGTCATACTCTTTCAGTACATCACGCAGTGTAAAGAAGTTGCCTAACGACTTAGACATTTTTTCTTTATTTACTTGTACCATGCCAGTGTGGATCCACGTATTCACATACTTTTCACCGGTAGCGCAGCATGACTGGGCAATTTCATTTTCATGGTGAGGGAATTGTAAATCTGAACCACCACCGTGAATATCAAAATGCGCGCCTAAATGCTTGTTGCTCATTGCTGAACACTCAATATGCCAACCTGGGCGGCCTTCACCCCACGGACTTGACCATGATGGTTCGTCTACTTTGGCTTTTTTCCAAAGAACAAAATCAAGTGGATCGTCTTTGCCTTCAGCAACGTCTACGCGCGCACCTGCTTGCAACATATCTAAATCTTGCTGCGACAGTGAACCGTACTGCTCAAAGGTTGATACATCGAAAAGCACATCACCATTGCTTGCTACATAGGCATGCTTTTTTTCAATCAAACGTTCAATCATCTCAATGATTTCATCCATATGACCGGTTACTGTTGGCTCGATATCAGCGGGCAACATATTCAGCGCATCAAAATCTTCGTGCATCGCTTTGGTCATACGTACGGTTAGCGCATCAATTGCTTCACCATTTTCGTTTGCACGTTTAATAATTTTATCATCAACGTCTGTGATATTACGTACATAAGTAACATCAAAGCCACTGTGGCGAAGAAAACGATTCATCACATCAAACGACACGTATGTGCGTGCGTGACCAACGTGACAGTAATCATAAATGGTGATACCACACACATACATGCCTACTTTGCCAGCTACAAGTGGTTTAAAGGCTTCTTTTTGTCGTGTAAGTGTGTTGTAAATCTGCAACATTTATAATTTCCTCTATGTTTGCGCATACTAAAGCGGCATTTTAACATGGTTGTGGTTTACGGATAAATCTTTCTTTGTTCTATTACCAGATATTTTATAAAATAGCCTGACACTTATTAAAAACTAACAGTTGGAATAAACATGGTTACTATTAAAACCAATTTTGGCGACATCAAAATCGCTTTAAATGCAGAAAAAGCACCGAAAACAGTAGAAAACTTTATTAACTACGTAAAATCGGGTTTTTACGACGGTACTATCTTTCACCGTGTTATTGACGGCTTTATGGTTCAAGGTGGTGGTTTCACTGCTGATATGGAACAAAAAGACGTTCAAGCACCAATTGAAAACGAAGCAAATAACGGCCTAGAAAACAAAGTAGGCACGGTTGCAATGGCGCGTACGCCAGATCCACACTCAGCGACAGCACAGTTTTTCATTAATGTTAACAACAATGACTTCTTAAACTTCACTAGCGAAACATCGCAAGGTTGGGGTTACTGTGTATTTGGCGAGATTGTTGAAGGCATGGACATCGTAGAGAAAATCAAAGCAGTACCAACAGGTAGCTATGGTTTCCACCAAGACGTACCGCTTGATTCAGTTGTGATTGAAAGCGCAACTATCGACGCTTAATAAGCATATTTGCCTCGGGTAACTGGGGCAAATTCTTACCTACTATGAATAAAACCTACTTTATTGCAGATCTGCACTTAAGCGACGACACCTCCTTGATCAATCAAGGCTTTTTTAACTTTATAGATAACTTAAAGCAGAACGCAAAATCGGTAGATGCCCTGTATATTTTGGGTGACTTTTTTGAAGCGTGGATTGGCGATGACAATCATACAGCACTCAACCAAAAAGTTGCCAATGAATTAAACAAATTGAGTCAGGCAGGGGTTAAACTCTATTTCACTCACGGTAATCGCGACTTTTTAATTAAAAAGCGCTACGCCAAAGCCTGCGGTATGACATTGCTGCCTGAGCAAACAATCATTAATTTATACGGCACGCCAACGCTAGTTTGCCATGGCGATGAGCTTTGCACTGACGATATCGAATACCAAAAGTTTCGTAAAAAGAGTCGCTCTTGGTGGTGGCAAACATTAATGCTTAATTTACCACTCAGTTTTCGCCAAAAAAAAGCGGCTAAAATTCGTGCTCACAGCAAACAATCAAAAAAAATGAAGTCACAGGCCATTATGGATGTTAACGAGCAAGCTGTACGTGACACCTTTACCAAATTTAACGTCAGCCAGATGATCCACGGCCACACTCACCGCCCTAATGTGCATAAGTATGATAATAATAAAACGCGCTATGTACTTGGCGATTGGTATACTGACTTATGGTATATCGAGGCATCACAACAAGGTATTAAACTGATTAGTGAGCCTTTGTAAAATGTAACACAATCAAAAAGAGCGCTAACTGCGCTCTTTTGGTTTTCCACTGTGAAATTTAAAATCATCATCCGGTGATGAAATAAGTTCAGCTTCTATTTCACCGAAAAACTTTACGCGATCGGAAATATCTTCTCCGGCAACTTGCTCTGCAAGGGCCAGATAGTCTTCATAATGACGCGCTTCTGAGCGAAGCAATGAAATATAGAACTTAGACAATTCATCATCTAAGTGTGGTGCAAGCTTAGCAAAACGCTCGCAAGAACGTGCCTCAATGTATGCGCCACAAATCAGTTTATCTACCAAAATCGCAGGCTCGTGAGTACGTACATGAGTCATCATGCCTTTAGCGTAACGGCTTGCCGTAATATTTTCATAATCAATACCACGAGCAGCCATTATCTCTAATACTTGGTAAAAATGATGAAGCTCTTCTTTAATTAGCAATACCATTTTATCAATTAAGTCTTGACCAAAGTTAGAGTCACTCTTTGGCACAATTTCTTTACTTAATTTGTAATGTTCAGCCAAGGATTCAAGCGAACCTTCTTTTTTATAGACAAACTTCTCGTATGGCTGAAACCATTCAAGTAAGGCTTCGCCACTTTTTTTGTCTGCGGCATATTTACGAATTAACCACATAGCCGTTTGCCCAGCTTTTAATTCACAAATTAAATGATCGAGTAATAAAACCGGTAAGTTTTCTGCTTTTTTGGCTTCAGTGATCCATTCATCGGGAGTTTCACACTGTAAAAACTGATAAATGGGCGCAAGTAGTTCCTGATATTTCGCTAGACTCATATCTATGTTAGACAAAAATGAATAATAATTAATTTTATCATAACAACTTAAACTAAGTCTTGATTCTTCTTGCACCGCCTTTGCTTAGATTGATCTTTATCAGATTTCAAAAGCAACCTTAAATTATATTTCTTGACATTTTATTAACAATAACCAATAAGTAGTAGTGAGCTTGTTTAAAAAAACAACAAACGCTAAGTGATGAATTTGAAGTCAAAAACCACATTAGCCAATCCGTGTAGGGTAATACAAGGAACACACTATGATATTAAATCATCTTTGGGGCTTATATGCTCACCCAAAAGAAGAATGGCAAACAATTGATGCTCGCCACGAAAGCTTTGGGTACAGCATGTCACATATTTTACTGATTGCTTTAGTACCAAGCATTATGGGGTATTTTTCATCGGTTTACTTAGGCTGGAGTGTTGGCGTAGGCGACCGGATTTTCTTAACTGAATCAAGCGCAATGCTACTTGCGATATCAATGTACTTCGCCCTGATTGCCGGCGTATTTACACTTGCCTACCTAGCACATTGGATGGCAATTACGTTTGGCGCAGAGCCAAGTTATACACAAACACTTGAGCTTGCCGCTTACACTTCAACACCTATTTTCATGTCGGCGCTAGCTGCGGTATATCCAGAGCTATGGTTTATCGTGATTGTGGGTTGTGGCGCAGTCGCTTACTCAGTGTACTTACTGTATACCGGTGTACCTATTTTAATGCACATTCCTGAAGAGCGAGGCTTTATTTACGCAAGTTCAGTAGTGACCTGCGGTTTAGTGTTACTGGTGATAATTCTTGCGGCAACCGCAATTATGTGGACATCAGGTTTTGGCCCTATGTTTACATCAGGCTAAAACCGATTAATTCCTATTTCCAGCAAACTATATAGTTAATAAAACAAAAAGGAGCTTTAAGCTCCTTTTTTATCGATTAACTTCTTAGAAATTATTCACTCGCATCTTGGTTATGAAGCTCTAAACCCGATGACATCGCAGATTCGCGACCAGATTTAGCCGCATCATTACGTAGTGCATCGATACGATTTAAGTAAGCTTGGTCAATATCACCTGTAACATAGTTACCATCGAACACTGATGTTTCGAAGTTGCTGATTTCAGGGTTTTCTTTGCTTACTGCACTAATAAGATCAGGCAGCGATTGATAAATTAGGCCATCTGCACCAATGCTTGCATTGATATCTTCAACTTCGCGGCCATGTGCAATCAGTTCTTGCGCTGATGGCATATCAACACCATATACGTTCGGGAAACGAATTTCCGGTGCCGCTGATGCAAAATAAACATTCTTAGCACCTGCTTCGCGTGCCATTTCAACAATCTGTGCCGATGTTGTACCACGTACAATTGAGTCATCTACAAGTAATACGTTTTTGCCTTTAAACTCTTGTGCGATGGCATTTAGCTTGCGGCGAACCGATTTTTTACGTAGTTCTTGACCAGGCATAATGAAAGTACGGCCAATGTAACGGTTTTTAACGAAGCCCTGACGATAAGGAAGGTCAAGTACGTTTGCCATTTCTAACGCGATATCACACGAAGTTTCAGGAATTGGAATAACAACGTCAATTTCTTTGTCAGCCCATTCGCGTTTTACTTTTTCGCCTAGTTTGGTACCCATGTTTACGCGTGCAGCGTAAACCGAGATTTTATCGATTGTCGAATCTGGACGTGCGAAGTATACAAATTCAAAAATACATGGGCTGTATGCAGCATTTTGTGCACAGTGTTGTGAATGTAGCTGGCCGTCTTTTGATACAAAAATGGCTTCGCCTGGCGCAACATCACGAATAAATTCAAAACCACACGCATCAAGAGCAACACTTTCTGATGCAAACATGTACTCAACACCTTGCTCAGTTTCGCGTTTACCAAATACAAGCGGGCGAATACCGTTAGCATCACGAAATGCAATCATACCGTGGCCAATAATCATCGCAATTGACGCGTAACCACCAACAACTTTGTTATTTACCGTTGTTACCGCAGTGAATACGTCTTCAGGCGATAGCTCAAGTTTATTCGGTTTGGCAAGTTCATGCGCTAAGATGTTAAGTAAAATTTCAGAATCTGACGTCGTATTTACGTGACGCATTGCTGTTTTAAATAAATCTTCTTTTAACGCTTCTGCATTGGTTAAGTTGCCATTGTGCGCAAGCGCAATACCGAATGGCGAGTTTACGTAGAACGGCTGTGCTTCAGCTGAGCTTGAGGAACCTGCCGTTGGGTAACGAACATGACCAATACCCATATCGCCTTGTAAACGCTTCATATGGCGTGTGTGAAATACATCTTTCACTAGGCCATTGTCTTTACGTAAGCTAAAGGTGTTATTGTCAATGGTAATAATACCCGCCGCATCCTGACCACGGTGTTGTAAAACGGTTAAACCGTCATAAAGAGTTTGATTTACCGGGGTAGTTCCGACGATACCAACGATACCACACATGAGAAAAATCCTCGCCTGATAAGGGGTTATTGAGTTAAGAAGCTTGAATTATCTTCGAGGTATTCAAAAAACCATTCGATAATAAAGCTAAACTCTGGAATTAAACTTGAACTACTCCACCAGTCTTTACTTGGGGCACTGGTGAAAGCATCGAGAAAAAATAATAGTGCACTAATTATGAGCACGCCACGCAATGCGCCAAACACTAAACCAATAATTCGGTCTGTACCTGATAAACCTGTGCGCTGAACTAGTTCTCCAAGTACATAATTCACTAAACAGCCAACAATCAAGGTAGAGAAAAACAAGATTGCGATTGCAGCGCCATTACGTACTAGGGGTTCGGAGATAGTGTCAGCAAGGAAGACGGCGAGATGTTCATAAAACATGCTTGAGATAAAAAAGGCAGCGATCCATACAGCAAGCGACATTGCTTCTTTAACAAAGCCGCGCATCAAACTTACTAAGGATGAAAGTCCGATGATACCCAAAATGGTGTAATCTACCCAGATCATATTAACCTGCCCTTTTATGTTTCGCGCGCATTTTATATAAGCTTACGCCTAATTGCCAGCTCAATTTGTGATTTCAAATTGTGTCACTCGGCCATTCAGCTTGGTTAATTTTTTCAATTGGGGTAATTGTGATTCTAACTTTTGCTTATCTAACTCAGGCCCTACAAACACTTTTGTTAGTGTGCCTGATGGGGTTTTAATCGGTTTTGTAAACGCGGTAAAGCCCGCACCTTTAAGCTTCGCAAGTAACGATTCAACGTTCGCTTTATGAGAAAAACTACCTAATTGAATCACCCAAGCGAAATCCTCAAGATTGCTTTTTTCAGGTCGTTGAACCGCAACTTTCGGTTCAACCTTAGTGTCGTTCACCGTTGGTGTTTCACCTAAATCAACCGTTGCAACTTTCTTTTCTTCCGTAAACTCGGCTTCATTTTGCGCTTGTTCGACCAAATCACTATTGAATGGCGAATTTTCGCCTTCATCTATTGCGGCTTCTTCAATCACTGGCGTACTTGGCAATGACTCGCGTGCAAGTACTTGATCTGGTTCTGGATCTAAATCGATAGCTTTAAACTCTGGGCGTTCAGGTATATCTTTAAACGTTTCGCGTTTTTGTACTTTTTCGCCATCTAATATATTAGGAATAAATACAATCGCCGCTGTTACAACAATAACCGTACCCACTAAGCGATTGATAAATTGACTATTCACCTTTACTCCTTATTTTGCCAAAACGCGATTGCATCAGCCACAGTGTAGAATGAGCCAAATACAATTAGCAACTGATCTTCGGTCATATTTGCTAAAACCGTTTGCAAGCCGCTTGCCACGCTGTCATGAATTGTTGCGTTTGGCGTGTCCACTTCACTGTGTAATTGCTGTAATAAATTATCGGCTTTATCGCCTCTAAAGCACGTTAGATTGGCTAAATGCCATTGATCAATATTTGACTTAACCGCATTGAACACCGCTTTTTGGTCTTTATCTTGCAGCATACCGGCAAGTGCAATAATCGTTTTTCCCTGTGCTTGAAATGTCGCTAATTTCGATGCTAAGTATCGTGCCGATTCAGGGTTATGTGCTACATCTGCATACACCAGCGGCTGTTCGCTCAAGCATTGAAAACGTCCTTCAACCGTAAGGTTAGCCAATACATCACAAATGGTGTTTTCATTTGGCAGCAAACCTAATGTGTAAAGCGTTGCAATCGCCGTTGCCACATTTTGCGCCGGAATATTCGGTACCGGTAAAGACAAGGTTAAATCGCCATTTTGGTACGTTAGTAAATCAGTTGTCAGTGCAAACGAATAGTTTTGCTGTGCCGCAGTTACCTGTGTCCCGAGCTCTTCAGCATATTGCCAAATAGAGCTTGGGATAGCCAAATCACCAACAATCGCTGGCGCATTAGCTCTGAAAATACCTGCTTTTTCGCGACCAACCAACTCACGTGTATCACCTAAGTATTCTTTATGGTCCAAATCGATCGTTGTAATAACAGAAGCGATAGGCTCTACAATGTTAGTTGCGTCTAAGCGCCCGCCTAAACCTACTTCTAATAAAATGTAATCTGGCTGTTTTTGCTTAAATACTTCAAGTGCCGCCAGTGTACCAAATTCAAAATAAGTCAGACTAATTTCACCACGCCCTTGCTCTAGCGCATGAAATGCATCTACGTGGTCTTGGTCTGGTAATTCCGAACCATTAATACGTACACGTTCGTTATAACGAATTAAATGGGGTGATGCATAAGTGCCAACTGAATAACCTTGAGATAGTAGTAAGGCTTCTAAACAACGTGCAGTTGTGCCTTTACCATTGGTACCTGCGATTAAAATAACATTATGAAGTGCGGTGTAGCCGAGCTTTTCACCTACCTGGCGAACGCGCGTTAAACCCATATCAATGTTTGAAGGATGAATACTTTCTAAATAACAAAGCCAATCATCTAGACTCGATGATTGGCTTGGTACAACATGTGTCATAGTGCAATAAGTTGCTAAATCAGTTTAGATTATGCAATTCTATGCTCTTGTTCAGTTGACGGCAAGTGCATATATTTCGCAACTAGACGTGCAATGGTGTCACGCATTTCACGACGGTCAACAATCATATCAATTGCGCCGTGCTCTAACAGGAATTCAGAGCGCTGAAAACCTTCTGGTAACGTTTCACGTACTGTTTGCTCAATTACACGCGGACCAGCAAAACCAATTAGCGCTTTCGGCTCAGCAATATTAATATCACCTAGCATTGCTAATGATGCAGAAACACCACCCATAGTTGGGTCTGTTAGTACTGAAATAAACGGCAAGCCTTGCTCGCTCATTTTATCCAGTGCAGCACTGGTTTTTGCCATTTGCATTAGTGACATAAGGGCTTCTTGCATACGTGCACCACCTGATGCAGAAAAACAAATTAGAGGCATTTTATGCTCTAAACATTTGTTAACTGCCTCAACAAAGCGCGCACCAACAACCGATGCCATTGAACCACCCATAAATGAGAATTCAAATGCCACAGCAGCAACAGGTACACCCTTTAAGCGGCCAGTCATCGCAACAAGTGCGTCTTTTTCGCCACTTACTTTTTGTGCGCTTGAAATACGGTCTGAGTATTTCTTTGAGTCTTTAAATTTTAAAACATCTTTTGGCTCAAACTCTTGGCCAAGCTCTAGACGCTCACCGTCATCTAAAAACTGCTCAAGACGTTTACGTGCGCCGATACGCATATGATGATCACATTTAGGGCAAACATGTTGTTGTTTTTCTAGTTCTGCCTTGTAAACGATCGTGTCACAATCACCACATTTAGCCCAAACACCTTCAGGAATTTCTTTACGACCCGTAGACTTGGTTGTTTTTGGTAAGATTTTTTCTAACCAGCTCATTTAAATCTCTCTCACTGCTATATCTGCTTTGAACTACACAGAAAATTTTTGCAATTAAAACACTAATCGTGCGACTAAGGTATAAAAAACTGGTCTAATATGTCGCTAAATTGTGTTAATTAATCGGTTTTTTATAAGCTATTTGGTAAAAATAGCGGCCCTGGATTCGATTTAGGTATTTCAAAATGCTCAGGATAATCCACTTCCACTAAATATAACCCACCAGGCTTTGCCGTTGCAGATGCCTGGGTGCGATCTTTAAGCGCTAATACTTGTTGCATCCACTCTGGTGGGTACTTGCCTTGGCCAATATCAATTAAACATCCGGCAATATTTCGTACCATGTGGTGTACAAACGCATTAGCTTTAATATCAATCACAATAAAGTCGTTATAACGTTCAACATTTAAATGCATTATGTTTCGAAACGGCGTTTTTGATTGACAATGCACAGCGCGCACCGATGTAAAATCTTGCTCGCCCAATAAATAAGGCGCAGCTAATTGCATTTGTTTTACATCGAGTGGGTGGTGATAATGACTCAGACCCGAACGTAAAATGCCTGGTCGATAAGTACTGTTATATATAATGTAGCGATAGCGTCTTGCTGTTGCGCTATAACGCGCATGAAAGTCTTCACTTACTTGTTTTGCCCAGCGAATTGCGATGGCATCCGGTAAGTTGGCATTCACACCGAGCGTAAACGCCACCATGGCTCTATCAGCGGTGGTGTCAAAATGCACTACCTGCCCTGTTCCATGTACACCAGCATCGGTTCTACCCGCACAAGTCACTTCTATTTTTTCGTTACAGATCTTTGAAAGCGCGTTTTCGAGCTCTTCTTGTACACTGTTTACGTGTTGTTGGCGCTGCCAACCACTGTACTGAGAACCATCATATTCTACGCCTAGAGCGACTCGCATGAACACTATTCCATGAATTTGAAAAACCCTAATTATACCGAGAGCTTGTCTTGATACCAAGTATAAAAAAGCCCGCTATGCGGGCTTTTTCAAATTAAACTTAAGACAGTTGCTGTTTTAATGCAAGCGCTTCGCCTTGTACTTCAGGCGGGCCGTCTTTGATCACTTCGTCAATAACTTTCAGCGCACTTTCTGAATCGTTAATTTCAAGGTATGCGCGGGCAAGGTCTAGTTTTGCAGAAAAACCTTGGTTCTCGGTATCGACATCTAGCGAGTCTTCCCCTGCCAGTAAATCCTCAAAATCACCTAAACCAACGTCCATATCAACATTTTGATAAGGCTCATTATCGGCGTCTAAGTCATCACTTTCGTCAAGCAGATCATCAATATCTAAATAATCTGATTCGGCAGTATCAATCTCTTCTACTTCAAACGGTTCGGCTTCTGACTTTTCATCAAGTAAAGAGTCAAAATCTAATTCAAAATCTTTCTGAGATTCACTAGAAATAGGCTCAGGCTCTGCTAATTCATTCAACAAGCTGTCAAAGTCAGTGCTCTCTAGCTCATCGATTAGCATATCATTGCTATTGTCTAAGTCACTACCTAACAAATCATCATCAAGTAAGTCGTCATTTTCTGATTCTGTCGCTGATAAATCTTCTGTTGTAATGACTTCATCATTAATTGCTTGCGCTTGTTCAATTTCTGGTAACGGTTGCTCGTTATCAAACGCTGGCGCATCTAGCTCTTCAAGCGCTTCATCCAGTTCAAGTTCTGGGTACTCATCAAGCGTTTGACTTGGTGTATCGGCGCGTAATTGCTCGTCACTTTCAAATTGCTCAGACAGACGCTCATCTTCCGCACCAAGATCGACATCAATTGCTAATGGATCATCACCAAAATCAACATTTTCTTCAGATAAAATGCTGTCGTCGATGCCAATATCAAGCGTGTCATTAAGATCATTCTCTAATTCATCGTCGTTTAACGATTCACCATCAGGAAAAGCCATATCTTCAAGCAATTGCTCTGGCTCAAGCGTATCCGTCGCCTCATCACTTTCTACTGATTCAGTCTGCTCAACTATTTCAAGTGGTTCATCAAGCGCATCTAATAATGCATCGTCACCATCAAGTGCATCGAGTAACGCTTCATCTGCTGTTTGCAAGTCAGATGCAGATTCATCAAGCATCGATAAATCATGCTCAGCCGTTTGCTCAGTTAAATTTTCGAAGTTGTTAGCATCAATATCCGTTAAATCAGATTCAAGTGCCTCAATATCTTCTGAGGCGGTTATTTGTGGCTCAATTGCATCAAGCTCATCTAGCGCCTCTTCATTAGATACAGGTGAATCATCTAACGACTCTTCAACTGATTCTTCTACTGGCTCGTCTAATTCTTCAGAGATGATTTCGTCTTCAAGGGCAGCTTCAACATTAATGTCGTCAACATCAATTTCAGCGATATCAGCTTCACTAGACGCTTCATCAAGTTCAAGCGCTTCTGGCTCAATCGCATCAAGTTCATCTAATTGCTCTAGCGTCTCTTCACTTGATGTAAATGTGTCATCCAACGACTCTTCAAGTGACTCTTCAAGAGATTCTTCTACTGGCTCGTCTATCTCTTCAGAGGTGATTTCATCTTCAAGGGCAGCTGCATCAACGTTTACATCATCAACATCAATTTCAGCGATATCAGCATCACTAGACGCTTCATCAGATTCATGCGCTTCTAATTCTTCCGCTTCTGGCTCAATCGCATCAAGTTCATCTAATTCATCTAGCGTCTCTTCACTTGATGCAAGCGAGTCATCCAATGACTCTTCGAGGGAGTTATCTAACGACTCTTCGAGTGAGTCATCTACTGGCTCGTCTAACTCTTCAGCAATGATTTCGTTTTCAAGTGCAACCACTTCATCGTGTACATCATCAACATCAATTTCCGCGATATCAGCATCACTAGACGCTTCATCAGATTCATGCGCTTCTAATTCTTCCGCTTCTGGCTCAATCGCATCAAGTTCATCTAATTCATCTAGCGTCTGTTCACTTGATGCAAGTGTGTCATCCAATGACTCTTCGAGGGAGTTACCTAACGACTCTTCGAGTGAATCATCTAACGATTCATCTAGTGGCTCTTCAACTGGCTCGTCTAATTCTTCAGCAGTGATTTCGTCTTCAAGGGCAGCTGCTTCACCGTTTACATCATCAACATCAATTTCAGTATCATTTGACTCTACCGCATCTAATTCAGACTCCGGTTCTACGCTTTGTTCAATTAGCTCATCGATGTCATCGAGTGCTGAACCATTATCACTTTCAGCTGTCTGCTCTAATAAGGCATCAATATCATCACCTGACTCAATAGCTTCTGTCGACTGCGCAGCTTCATCTAACAATGCGTCAATATCATCAACATCACTTGTATCAACTTCCGCTGCTTGTTCCTCTAATGTGTCAACAGGAATGTCATCTGAATCGAGCGAATCTTCAAGTTCATCTGATGTGTCTGTATTTGCAATAGCTTCTGCAGCGGCTTGTTGCGCAGCTAGACGCTCTGCGTCTGAGTTAGCCTCTTCGATTAATGCATCAAGATTGGTTAGGTCAGTATCATCAGCCTCAACCTCATTGATCATCGCATCAATATCATCCATATCTAATTGGATTTCAGGTTCTTTCTCTTCTTCGCTTTCTGTAACTTCAGACTCTAGCTCATCATTACTTAGCTCATCCATAATAGCATCGACATCAGCTACATCAGGCTCTTCCTGACTGAGCGGCTCTTGCTCTTCTGGAATATCTAGTTCAATTTCACTATCGCTTTCTGCTATTTCGTCAATCGCCACATCATCGCTATCAGCGCCTGTGTCAAAATCTTGCGCTAGAATCGCATCAATATCGTCAGCATCTGCTGATTCGTCATCTGCACTATGATTATTTAAATCTGGCACGAGATCATCTGAATCACTTTCATCTAGCAAATCATCATCAAGCGCATCACCAAGTAGACCGTCAAGCTCGTCTTGATCTAGCAGCGAGTTAGTTTCTTCAAGCGCAGGCTCTTCATCTTCGTAGAGCAAGTCTTCAGGCTCACCCAGTGTATCGTCTAGATCATCATCAAGTGCAACAACATCATCGTCTAATGCATCGTCAAAGCTTTGATCAAGCACATCATCAAATGGGTCGTCTAAACCTTGTTCTAAACCTGAACTTAAATCATCGTCTACTGTATTATCTGCCAGAACGTCATCTAACCCATCGCTTAAATCATCATCTAAGGTATCGTTTACGATAGGGTCTGGTACCTTTGACATTGGTGTATCAAAAATAGGTTCTTCAGGTTCAACTTTATTCGCACGCGATTTAAACCAATAAATTGCACCGCCAACAATTAAAAACCCAGGAATAAGTGCAAGCACTACTAACAGCAGGGGGTTATTAGTCAAATTTTGTAAACTAAATGATTCCGCCTCAGCCTTAGCCTTGGCTTCTTGTTCTGCAAGAATGCGATGCTGGTCAGCAAGTAGCGCTTTTAATTCATCTAGTGTTTGTCTATCGCTGTCTAATTGACCGCGAATATGCTCAAGTTCAGTTGATAAGCTGGTAACTTGCTTTTTCAGGTTTTCATTTTCGTTAAGAATTGCCTCAACGTTATCAACCGATGATTTAAATTCGTCTTTAAGCTGCTCTAACTTCTCATTTTGTGCTTCTTTTGCCTGCTTAATTTCGTCACTCAGTTCTTTTTTAGCAACGATTACATCTTCTTTTTTAGCCTGCTCTGCTTGCTTTGCAACAACGTCGATTTCGGTTTGCGTAAGTTCGCCTTTAACCTTTTTGTCCCAAAGTTTGTCATCTAGCTCTGAACGCTCTTGGGCAAAGCCTGCATTAATGCTTCGGATCTCGCGCATTGATGGCATTGCTAAGTAAGCGCCAGGGCGCAAGTGATTAATATTATTATCGAGGAAAGAATTAGGGTTTTTCTGATAAATCGCTTGCATTACCTGATAAATCGTAACCGAGTTATCAGGTCTTAATTTTGTTGCGATGCGCCATAACGTGTCTGAATCGCGAATTGGCCCATAACGTTTCCCCTGTTCACCGATATCTATGTTTTTAGGTCCGCGGATGCGAGTGCTGTCGGCAAAAAGGTCGAATGATAGGGTCGATGCACCTAGCAACACTGCCGAAAATAAAATAATCGCTTTTGAAGAAAAGAAGCTGCGCATGGGTTTCCTTTAATATTAACTCTGAGAAGTTTATATGTTCTTGAACACGGTGCTCGAACACCAAACTTATGCAAAGTTTGCACCATTTTTATAGTTTCCTAGCTGTAACAGCTTAAAATAGTGCGACTCTTTTTATAATTTTCAGCGTAAAACTATAAACTAGAAAACACTGAATATCCATTAATTAGCATTAGTAAAGTAACTGGCGGGATTACATTATCTCAGTATTTGAACGTGCCGCTTTAAACTGAAACTCAATAAGTTACGAATAATGCCAAACAATTACGGTGGTATAATTGTTTGGCATCAAAGAATTGACAATTATAGGTATTGTTCGATTAACAACTCTGCGATTTGTACACTATTTGTTGCCGCACCTTTACGTGTGTTATCAGATACAACCCACAAATTTAATCCGTGAGGATGGCTAATATCTTGACGTACGCGGCCAACATATACCGCGTCATTGCCGCTCGCATCGGTCACCGGTGTTGGGTAGTCTTGCTCATCTTCGATATATTCTACGCCTGGCGCATCGTTTAATAACTGCTTCACATGTTCAACATCTACCGGCATACGCGTTTCTAGGTGAATAGCTTCTGCGTGACCATAAAACACAGGTACGCGCACAGCGGTTGGGTTAACCATTACACTGCTATCGCCGAATATTTTCTGCGTTTCCCACACCATTTTCATCTCTTCACGGGTGTAGCCGTTATCTTCAAACGAATCAATTTGTGGGATCACATTAAACGCGATTTGCTTTGGAAATACGTCGTTTTCAAGTGGGCGCGCATTCATTAGGTTTGCTGTTTGTTTTGCTAACTCATCTACCGCTTTTTTACCACCACCTGAAACAGACTGATAAGTAGTTATGTTAATACGATCAATACCATAGGCATCATAAATCGGCTTTAGTGCCACCATCATTTGAATAGTTGAACAGTTCGGGTTAGCAATAATATTACGATTTCTAAAGTCACTCAGCGCTTCAGGGTTAACCTCAGGCACAACTAATGGCACATCATAGTCGTAACGAAAATGTGAGGTATTATCGATAACCACACACCCTGCTTCTGCTGCAATTGGTGCGTATTTTTCCGAAACGCTGCCACCAGCTGAGAACAGGGCTATATGGGCATTAGAAAAGTCAAAAGTCTCAACATCAATCACTTCAATGTCTTCGCCTGCGAACTTAATATCTTCGCCGGCACTGCGCTCTGATGCCAATAAGTACAGCGTATCAATTGGAAACTTACGCTCTTCTAGTGTTTCGATAATTTGACGGCCTACTAGGCCCGTTGCACCTAAAACGGCAACATTGAATTTTTGTGACATGTTATTCCTCAATCACGTTAAAGCCCAATTGGCTTAAACGTTTTGCATTTGCAGTTGAACTGCATTTTACCGTTAAAGTGCTAAATTCGCGACGTCCCGGATAGTTTTTTCTTAAACTATCGAATCCTTCGCTATTTAATCCGTTTTTTAATAAGCCATAATCGCGGCGCGCATCATACACGCTATGCACTAACTGACAAATATTTGCATCGCTAAACGTAGCGCCTAAATGTACTGCCATAAACTCAGGTTGAGGGAGAAAATCTGCCATTTTGTGCGTTATTGGTTTACCAAGTTGCTGACAAACTGCTTGATACAACATATCGGTCCCCCCAGCTTTACCCTCAAGACTGTGACCGGCAATATGCACTGAGCCAATGCGTGTGTATGGCAGTAAGGCTTGCTCAATACTCGGTTCATTCTCCCAGACATCCAGTACTAACGATAATCCACCGCCCGCTTGCATAAAGTTGAGCAATGCGGAGTTATCAATGACATCACCGCGACATGAGTTCACCACAATCGCATTTGATTTTAACTTGGCTAAATTACCTTGGTTAAGTAGATGTTTTGTTTTGTGAATGCCTTCTTTTACTAATGGCACATGAAAGCTCAAGATATCAGCTTCATCAATCACCGTATCAAGTGACACACCTTCACTTAGTTCGCCTGCGGCTTGCTTTGGCGGATCGCACAAAAGTAGCTTACAGCCCAAAGCTTCAAGTTTAACCGCAAGGCGGCTACCAATATTGCCTACCCCAATAATACCAACCGTTTTATCGCGTAAACTAAAATCATCTTCTTGCGCAAGCGCCAGCAGGCTCGACACCACGTATTCAGCAACCGCCGTTGCGTTACAACCCGGTGCGCTGGAAAACGCGATACATTTTTGCTGTAACAGCGTTTGATCAACGTGATCTGTGCCTATGGTTGCAGTGCCAACAAATTTCAGTTTGTTTGCATGCGCTAATAAATTGGCATCAACTTTGGTAATTGAACGTACTAATAGAATATCAGTATCAATAAGTTGTTGGGGATCTAGCTCACGACCGGCAAATCGAGTGATTTCACCGAATTCTGAAAAAAACTCTTCGACCAAAGGCATATTTTGGTCTGCAAGAATGCGCATACTTGTCCTATTAAGGCAAACGGGTGATACGCTATTTTAACGGGAATAAAAAAGCCACTCAATCACTTAAGTGGCTTTTCTTAAATTCATTTAGCGATAACTAAAACGTTCGCTAATTAACCCTTGTATTTTTGCATTACAAGCGTTGCGTTTGTGCCGCCAAAACCGAAGCTATTTGACATCACAGTGTTAAGCTCGGTGTCACGCGCTTCTTTTACGATATCTAAACCTTCAGCTTGCTCATCTAATTCATCGATGTTGATAGATGGTGCAACAAAGTTATTTTGTAGCATTAGAATTGAGTAAATTGCTTCGTGTACGCCAGCAGCGCCCAGAGCGTGACCTGTCATTGCTTTGGTTGCGCTGATTGCAGGTGATTTACCACCAAACACTTCTTGAATTGCGCCAAGCTCTTTTACATCACCTACCGGTGTTGATGTACCGTGCGTGTTTAGGTAATCCACTTCACCTTCAACCGATGCAAGCGCCTGTTGCATACAACGAACTGCGCCTTCACCTGATGGTGCAACCATGTCGTAACCGTCTGACGTTGCACCGTAACCTACGATTTCACCGTAGATTTTCGCACCACGCGCAAGCGCGTGCTCTAATTCTTCAACAACAACGATACCGCCACCACCAGAAATAACAAAACCATCACGATTTGCGTCATAAGTACGTGAAGCAAGCTCAGGAGTTTCATTATACTTCGTTGATAATGCACCCATCGCGTCAAATTCCATTGCTAATGTCCAGTGAAGTTCTTCACCGCCACCAGCAAAAATAACATCTTGCTTGCCTAACTGAATTTGCTCAACCGCGTTACCAATACAGTGTGCTGACGTTGCACATGCTGAGCTGATTGAGTAGTTAACACCTTTAATTTTGAACGGTGTTGCTAAACATGCTGAAGTAGTTGATGCCATAGTACGCGGTACCATGTATGGACCTACGCGCTTAACGCCTTTTTCACGAAGAATATCAGCAGCTTCAACTTGATACTTAGATGAACCACCACCTGAACCAACAATAATGCCCGTACGCGGGTTAGAAACTTGCTCTTCATTTAGGCCAGCATCTTCAATTGCTTGTTGCATTGAGATATATGAATACGCCGCTGCGTCACCCATAAAACGGAATGCTTTACGATCAACATGCTCTTTCGGGTCAAGATCAATGCTACCGCTCACATTTGAACGTAATTTTAAATCTGCAAACTCTTGATTGAATATGATGCCTGAACGGCCTGCTTTTAATGATTCAAGTACTTCTTCTTGATTATTACCGATACTTGAAACAATACCGATACCCGTAATTACGGCTCTTTTCATGGATAAACCTTTTCTACAAAGATAATTGTGCTCTATTCTACGTGTTATTTACAAAAAACTGGTCTAATCTCAGCGTACACGTGTTTCGAATTTACAGTATTTTAACTTTAACTGCCAAATAAATAAGACTTAATTGTTCTAAATCAAGTTTAACCGCCCCCCTATATCTCGTACAATAGCGTCACGTTAAGTTTGTTTTAAATAATTATGATCCGCCACGCAAAAATTGAGTTTAATGAATCAGGCACACCGGTCGCACAAGACTTTGACGATGTGTATTTTTCGAACGATAACGGCTTGTTAGAGTCAGATTATGTGTTTTTTCAACAAAACAATATTGCTACGCGTTGGCAAAATCACCCGAGAAGGCACTTTGTTATCGCTGAAACGGGGTTTGGCACAGGGTTAAATTTTTTAAACACCTGGCAGCGGTTTAACCAAGATAGCGACAAATCGGTTGAGCAACTGCACTTTATTAGCTTTGAAAAATTCCCGCTTGAACAATCAGCGCTGCAACAAGCGCTTGCTGCTTGGCCAGAGTTCACAAGCTTAAGTGAACAACTTGTTGCAAGTTATCCAACTGCCATTGCTGGCTGTCATCGTTTAGAGTTTGATCAAGGTCGCGTTATATTGGATTTGTGGTTTGGCGATATTCAAGACACGCTGCCACAGCTCTGTTACGGTGAAAACGGTATTGTTGACGCCTGGTATCTTGATGGTTTTGCTCCCAGTAAAAACCCTGATATGTGGCAACAGTCGTTATTTGATGGCATGGCCAATCTAGGGCGCAGCGACTGTACCTTTGCCACCTTTACCGCCGCAGGCTTTGTACGCCGAGGCCTTGCCGATGCGGGCTTTAGCGTAAAGAAAGTAAAAGGTTACGGCCGTAAACGTGAAATGGTGGTTGGCACATTAGAAAAAGCAAACCAAAACAGTACACAACCAGCCTATTTTGAGCGGGGCACGCAATCACTTGAAAAAGTTGCGATTATTGGCGGCGGCATTGCCACTGCAACCTTAGCTTACAGCTTTGCAAAACGGGGCATAACTTGCGATATTTTTTGTAAAGATGATGCGCTCGCAAAAGGTGCGTCGCATAATCACCAAGGCGCTGTTTACCCAAATCTACAAGCTGATTTTAATGCCATAAGCGAATTTTTTGCTCATAGCTTTTATTATGCTAAACGTGTTTATCAGCAAATACATGATGATGGGTATCACTATCCACACGATTGGTGCGGTGTACTATTACATGGTATCAGCGACAGTAAAGTAGAAATTCAACAGCGCCTTATTGAAAAAAACGCGTGGCCAAGTTCTTTAATTCGCGGTGTATCAGCACAACAAGCAAACGATATTGCCGGTTTTGAAGCTAACTTTTCTGGCTTATTTATTAGTGAAGCTGGCTGGGTTAAACCACCAGCATTAGTAAACGCTATTTTCACTGCAAGTAATAGTAATACATCACATAATACCGTTTTTAACACCGAAATTAGCGAGATTATAAAAACACAAAATGGCTATCAACTTATTGATTCAAACAGCAAAGAAGTTGGAGAGTTTAGCCAAGTATTCATCACCTGTGGTGAGCTAACCACCCGCTTTTCACAAACCCAAGTACTGCCATTTAGTCCTGTACGTGGTCAAGTTACCCGCGTTAAGACAAGCGACTTATCGCAAAAGCTAAAAACCGTGCTGTGTCATAAAGGGTATTTCACTCCCCAGTTAGATAACACTCACTGTATGGGCGCAACGTTTGAAAAACGTAGTATGAGTCGAGAAATTAGTAGTAGCGACAACGCAATTAATTTAAATCAGTTGCGCTCTTTTTACCCCGAGCAGTTGGGTATCAACGAAGAATCAATACTCGATGCTAAAGCCGCTATTCGCTGTACAACCCCAGATCACCAACCAATCGTTGGTGAAGTTCCCGATGAAGACACTTTGTTAACCAACTTTGCACCACTGAGAAACGGCAAACACTATGGCTTTGAAACTAATGCTAATCCAAATAACGGTTTATTTGTGTTTTCAGGCTTAGGTGCGCGCGGGCTATGTACAGCGCCGCTCGCTGCAGAAATGCTAGTCGCGTCTCTTTGCGATGAGCCATTGCCTGTGCCAACACACATCAGTGAAATGCTACATCCAAATCGCTTTATTGTGCGCGATTTAAAACGCAACAAACGATAAAGAACAAGCAATAAAAAAGCCGCATAGTTTGCACTGTGCGGCTTTTTGTTAGTTAATTTCGGGAAATTAACGACAACCTGGCGTATTAAAGTCGACAACAATCGACGCACCACTAGCAGTACCTGAGACTTTTACATAACCCCAATACTCGCTTTGGTTAGTGATGTAAATACACTCACCATTACCCACATTTTGTGATGATGCATCTACACTACCAGCACTTGGCCAACCGCCGTTACGATATTCTAGATTAATGTCACCAGAACCATTTGACGTAGTAATAGCCACACTTGTTGCACCACTTACATCCGCAATGCTTAACCAAATTGGTTCTTGCTCAGCAAGACACATTACATCGCCATCGTATAAACGACCGCCGCCACTTGGGCCCTCTGTTGCACACGCATTTGGTACATTAAAACCGCCGCCACTTTGTACTGTGTAGTTAGCTTTTAGTTGCGTATCAAAATTAGCATAACCGTAAACCATTACGTGATATGTGCCCGCTTGTAGCTCTGCGATAGTACAACGCTCGCTATTACCGCCAACATATGGACGACAGTCATAGCTTTCCTTTGTTGGTGCATCACCAAACTTCACATATAAGTCACCATCACCCGAACCACCATTTAAAGTAATTTCTAAATCACTGGCGTTTGCAGGTACGTTTACAACAAAGCGTTTCTCATCGCCGGTGTTACCCGTTACTTGCTGCGCTACGCCGTTTTGTAGTTCATTACCAACTGGTGGCTGTGTACCTGTCACTGTTGCTGTAGTTGACACGCTAGCACTTGCACCTTCTGCATCAGTCACAGTAAGTGTTACTGCATAGTCTGCCGCGGTTGCGTAACTGTGGCTTGGGTTAGCTTCTGAACTTGTTGTGCCATCGCCAAAGTCCCAGCTGTATGACGCAATACTTGATTCTTCATCATAAGAGCCATTGCTTGTAAACGAAATTAACTCGCCCACTTCGCCACTGTATGGACCATTAATTACCGCCACAGGCGCTTTATTTTGTGGTGGGTTTGTATCACCGTTAGCAAGTGCTTGTGTCCACTGAGTAAACTCAGCATCATAGTTTGTTGCCCAAGTATTGATACGTGATTTATACCCTGCCCAATCACCTGAACGTGTTGACGCTAACATTTGGTTTAGTTCATCGCGGTGATTTTCGAACATAAAGCGCACTGCTAAGTAACCCCAACGGTAAATACGATCTTGGTCAAAGCCATCGTATGTTGTTTCAAA
Organism: Pseudoalteromonas sp. MMG024; assembly: GCF_021654175.1. NCBI lineage: Bacteria > Pseudomonadati > Pseudomonadota > Gammaproteobacteria > Alteromonadales > Pseudoalteromonadaceae > Pseudoalteromonas > Pseudoalteromonas sp. MMG024. The sequence goes on along the minus strand of NZ_JAKFZO010000016.1, from coordinate 8,171 downwards.
TACCGTACCTAAGCTGTAAGTCGAACCATCTTTAATGGTATCTATTGCCGCAGGGTTATCATTTTCGTTTGCGATGTACTCTGCAACACCTTCACTCCACCATACAATTGCTTCTGTTGGTGCGTTAAAGCCGCCGTACAAATCAAAACGACCATCAAGATAATGTACGTACTCGTGCTCTAAGTTCCATACAAAGTGGTCGGCATTCGCATAGCTTGCTTCATACGCAACAAAGTTTGGAATATTACCCGGTGTTGATGGGTTACCTTCTAAGTACATACCACCATTATTAGTGTTAATACCAAAAATAACGCCCGCATATTTACCGTAGTCGTCACTTGAGTCGAAAATATTCACTTGTAACTGGCTGTTCACGTCGTCAGCAACCGGTGTGTTATTGGTTTGCAATTGAACGTGGAAATACGTTTCTTCATAACCCATTTTGCTACACGCTGCTTGATGCTGCGCGCTAGTCATATTTTGTGAGCGGATTTTAATCGTGCTGCTACAGGTATACGTTTGTGATAACACTTGTGATTCAAGTTGCTCTTCAAATCCACAAATATTATAGGTATCACAGCTACCGTGGTAACCCGCTGTATCTGCTGCACCTAACCATACCGAATCGCCATACCCATACATTTGATAATCTGAGAAAATACGATTTAACGCTGCATCAACAGCTGTTTGAATAGTGCCAGGGTATTGTTTTAATCGGCCTAATTCACGTGCCGCATTTGCAATCATAAATTCAGCATCAGAGTCGATCATATACGTACTTGTTGTAAACTTCGCTAGTGCACTTACTAAATCATTCGCTGAACCAACTTTATTTTTAAATTCAGTGTTCCATTGCCCACGGAATAAAATTGTAAATACGCCGTTTACCGCACTACGCATATTCCACTTGCCTGCGTAACTTGCATTCCAACGGTTTAGCCATTCAACAACCACAGGTAAATACACATCTTGCTGCTCAGAGCTATCCATTGTGATAAGTACTTCAGAAAGTGTCTTACCGTGCGCATCATTGTCATCATAAAAATGGCTATTATTTACAAATGCATCAATGGCATTCTTAACAGCTGGTTTTACCCAAGACGCAAACGTTACTTGGTCGTTATAAAACTCCACATAATAACCAGCACGCAGATACAAAAATAATGCTTCGATATCGGTGTCACCGCCACCTTGATAACTATCAGAAAGGCTCTTCACATGGTTCGCTACTGCATACATATTGTTAGAGTCATAAACAGCAGATTGAATATCACTTGTTGCGCCAAATAGTTCATTAACACAAGTTGTACCCTGCGATTTAATTTCGCTAATCAGCTGGGTTGAGTCACTCGTAGCCAACACATTTAAATCACACGTTGCCGCAGCTGCTTGCTGCATACTTTGTGATTTAAGCGTATGAATGCGTTTGTGTGCGTGATCGAAAGTGTGCGTAGATTGTTGAGTGGTTACCGCGGTAGGCGCGTTGTCCATGCGCTTAGACTCAACACCATGATGATGAACCTTAGGTTGATTTTGTGAAATAGGCGCGCTAGCAGCAAACGCACTTTGGCCATAACTTAATGTGGCAAGCACTAACGCCAATTTTGTAAGTTTCATTGTTTATTTCCAATTGTTGTTGTCATAATTTTTCGATAAAACCAGTATCGAGTTTCGTTGCTGAACGACATATTGAATCGATAAAATATGGATTCAATATACTGTATACAATATATTAACTTTTGTTCTAAATATAGGGGCAAACTAACAGTTTTTTTGTTAATGTATATTTTTCAATTGGTTGTATTGTAAAAATGCGAAAATTGTATTAGAAAATCACGCTATATTTGCAATAGTTACTTTGAGATGCCGTGCTGACAGGTTTAATTGCACTAAAAACAACAGTTACTCGGGCTTACATTGCCCTAGCGCAAAGCGACAAAACAAATAAGCGCTAAACTTAATATTAAGTTCACTAATAAGTTAATGGTTATGACAAAAACAATTGCAGAGTTAATGACGTGTGACGTGCTATCAATTGAACTAGACAACACGATGGCTGATGTTCACCAAATGATGAAAGATCATAATATTCGCCATATTCCTATTGTAGAAGATGGCCTTTTTTACGGTATGGTAACGCAAAAAAGTGTGCTTGCTAAAACCATGTATTTACTAGACAAATACGGCGTAAATGCGTTAAATAGAAGGGAAAAGCAAGTACCTGTTTCAGAGCTAGTGGATAAAGACGTGGTTTTCGCCAACGCGACAATGCCATTGACCGAGGCGGCACGCTTTTTCTTAAATAATCGGCATGGATGTTTGCCTGTCGTAGACGACAACAACCAGTTGCAAGGAATAGTTACCTCATCCGATTTCGTTAGACTATCCTTAACACTATTAGAAAGTTAACCCACAAATGGGTGATCAGGAGTGATAAAATGAAGAAGTTATGTTGCAGTATCGCACTGGGCGTTTTAATGAGCTTTAGCTTTGCGGCGCAAGCAAATATTGACGACGTATCCCTTCCGAACGATTTTCAAGTACGTATGGCACTTGAAGACGATTACCCTATGATCATCTCCGGTTTTGTAAAACAAGACTTAGATTCTGTAATGGCGTTTTATCGCAATACCTTAGGCGAGCCAGAAACCATCACCGAAGATATTGGCCGCTATACATATTTTTATACGGTAGCGGGTAAACGCGTTAAAATTGGTTTTTACCAGCAAGAAAGTTGGTGTGAAGTAAGTATTATGATGACGAAATAACTTCGTCATCATAATTTAGAAACCGTTTTAACAGACTTATCTGCAAAAAAACCGCTAAACCTTTTCTATTTGAATAACTACCCGACGGTTTTTACCACGTCCAATAATGGTGTTATTGGTTGCAACATGGCGTTTTTCGCCAAACCCTTGCGTAACAATTTTCTCTGCTGCTATACCCTTTTCAGTCATGTAGCTTTTAATTGCATCGGCACGCTTTTCTGAAAGTTGTTGGTTAATATAGCGACCACCGTATGAATCGGTGTAGGCATTAATTACCACCGAATCAATATTAGGATCGTTCTCCAAATATAACCCTATTTTCTCTAAACGCTTTTTCGAATCACGCGTTAACTCGCTGCTATTCGACTCATATCGCATCACTGTATACGCAATATCATCGAAGCTAAATGGCAATAGCGCATCGCGACACTCTAAAAAGCTTAAGTAATTACGACGAAAATTAACCGACGACAATTCAACTTTGATCTTGTCTTGGCTGTTATGCCAATCCTGATAATAAAACGTAGGGACATTACCTTTTTCAAGTTCGGTTAGCAGTAACCAAGATGCTTTTGAATCTAGCTCTGTATCAAACTGCTTCAACAAATTAGCATCGAATAAGCTACGCGCAGGATTACCCGCTTTCCAAATAGGTGGCACTGACAGCACATCGGCAACATCGTACCCTTCTGGCTTAATAAGCATATCTAAGGTGAAATGCAGCGGTTTATCTTTACTCGCAGTCGCTAAAAATCGCGCCTTACCAAAGCGCGGAATATTATGCTCTAACTGACAACTTAAACGTGATGCTTCAGGGGTATTCCAAATCGCATTGCTTTCAGCTGCGCCGTAACTACGTAGCGCCGCATTGGCAGAAAACACAGCACCCATCGACAGACCAACGAACAAACACTGTACTTGCTTTTTTACTAGCACTGAGGTCTCCTAAATCTGATAAACGCTTGGTTAAATTAAAACACCGCTGCAACAAGCAACACCCTATTAAAATTTAAGCAATAAATATACCTAAATCAAACGTCCTTGCGTAATATTTTACTGGTCAGCAACAACCTAATTTTGACATAATACGCGGCCTTAATAAGCACTGAAAGTAAGTATATGTCTCAAGCTGAAGCACCAACAACTTTATTTGCCAAGCGTTTTCGCGGTTTCTTTCCTGTAGTTATCGACGTCGAGACCGCAGGCTTTAATAATAAAACCGATGCATTGTTAGAAATTGCTGTCAGCCTACTAAAAATGGACGATTCAGGCGAACTAAGTATCGACAAAACAGTGCATTTTCACGTAGAACCGTTTGAGGGTGCCAATATTGAGCAATCAGCTATTGAGTTTAATGGCATTGATCCGTTTTCGCCCTTGCGTGGCGCGGTAAAAGAAGACGAAGCAATAAAAGAAATCTGTAAAGCTGTGCGCAAAGCACAAAAAGCAGCAGGTTGTCAGCGCAGCGTTGTCGTAGCGCATAATGCGGCCTTTGATCACGGCTTTTTAAATGCCGCAATTGAGCGCAATAATATTAAGCGCACACCGTTTCACCCATTCGTGAGTTTTGATACAACCACCCTAGCTGGCTTAGCAGTTGGTCAAACAGTGCTTGCAAAAGCATGTCGCGCCGCAGGAATTGAATTCGATAACAGCCAAGCCCACAGCGCACTGTACGACACCGAGCGCACCGCCGAGCTTTATTGTTACATTGTAAATAAATGGCAAGCCTTAGGCGGCTGGCCAATGCCAAACGATTCTGAGCAAGTAGACGAGTAACGGCGGGATTTATTACCACCGTTACTTTTTACCATGGATTTATGCACTAAACAGCTTTTGGCTGCGCGTGCTAAGTGGCACGTTTAGTTCTTCGATTGCGCTGAAATAATGCTTTTCAGCGCGTCATGTGCTTTTTCATTGTTAAATAAGATGTCTTGTAACACGTGTTTTAGCGAGTCAGATAATTCGGCTCTTTCGATAAACACATACACATCTTCAACCGAATAACTTTGCTCTTCGCTTACATTCATAATTTCGAGCCAAAGCTCAAAACCATTTTTATTCAACGCGTTAGCTAACACTTCAAAAAATACCCGACCACATGGATAACTTGCGCCAATTGCAGGCGTTGACTCCAGATGTGAAAGCGCAGTTTGTTTAACACCTTCTAAACACTCTTTTTGTTGCTGCTGTAAAAAATACTTAAAATGCGATGGTGGCATTAAGCCAGAATGCACCATTGCACGATAGGCAAAAAAGTCAGCTGAGCCTTCGTACAGCCAAATCGGAGTGCCATCTAATGGTTGCCAAAAATGCGCATTCCAAAGGTGTAACGCTTCATGTGCTAGGGTTAAATAAATTGTTCGTTGGTATTTAATCGGGTGCTGGACTGCATCTTGCCCTGATATCTCAAACATAATTTGATTTGATAGTGCGCTACCCAAAAAGCCAACGTATGACGCATTGCTATTAGCGTTAATCAAGAATGTAACGTCGCGGTTTAAAGGGGAATTAAACTGTTGGCTAAAATAACGCATAAGTTTAGTGCTGTTTTGCTCAAGCTGCACTTTAAACTCATTTGGCAAATTTGGCTCAATAACGAAATAAACACCATCTTTAGAGGCATTAGACGGTAAAGTTAGACTAATAAACTGTGCTAAATTCAACGACGATATGTTGTTAATGGTGCGCGTTCGCTGATTTTGCTCATTTTTCATTTTTGCTATTATATTAAATGTCACACTTAGCGCATCGCGTGTTATTAATTCATCCGCTACTTTCAATGAATGCGGCACAAAATAGTCCGCATAAAACGCGCCGTTGTTAGAAAAGTTAATAAACGGCGCATTAAATCTAAGTTCACTCACATCAAAACCATCGGATACTTCAAGCATTAATATGTCATTAAGATTCGTTAGCTGAATTGTGCTGTCATCTTTAACCACCGCTTTGCCTTTAACCGCAAAATGGTTAGTCAGGAAATGAGGTGGTAAGTGAGAAAAATCTAACGTTTGAGTCAATTTGGGCAATTGATAACTTACTTGCCACACGTTGCTGCCAATCTGTTTTTCAACATTAATCGACAGCGCTATTTTACTCTGTGCAACCGCGTTCATCGCGATAAACAACAAACATATTATTATTGTTTTACTGATATTCATTGAAAACCTCCATTATTTCAATCAGCTGCATTGTATAGCGCCGAGCAATATTAACAAGCAAGCAATCCCTACCAACTCACTTTCATTTCAACATTCGTTTAAATTTAAAGCGATTAAACCATTTAAATACAGTTAATTGTGCTTTGCCCTTGTTTAACATAAAAACTAAGCGTTATAATCGTGCCAACTGAGTATGATTCAGATGAAACAAATTCAGGGGCTGATTAGGATTCTTCCTAAACCTTTAAAATTAAGCCATCCAGAGCCTTTCTATCTTAGTGGTACACAGAGTGAGCCACATGCCAGCCTCAAATCGAGGCACATATGAACCCAAGAAACAAAATTGAGCCTAGTTGTTTTGTAGACTCTGACATTGTCCAAAAATCTCTTTTTTCATTTTGTGTAACTTCTCCGAGTTCTCCTTCTCCGAGTTCTCCTTGTGAGGAAAATTTGACTCCGGATTGTTCTCTTTTTAGCAAAAAACCACTTTTGAAATTAGATTCATTCAAAAAACCATCTTCACGAATAATCGATGTCAAAAGGAACAATTATCTTTTTTCTCGAAATGGCACTTATTATCTCCGCAAGCGCATCAGTCGTGAAAATTGTCAAAACAACACCAACGCAAAAAAATTGCCGAGCGAGATAAAATTTAGTTTAAGAACCAAAGATTCTGCTCAAGCAATTATTGCTGCGAATGTGTTTTCAGAGCTGCTTCTGCGTTTTGATAAGCAAATTAAAAGTCAGGATCTAAAGGAGATTCAAAAAGTGGTTTTAGTAACTAAAAAAGTAATTCGTACAGTGTTAAACGGCACAAACGTAAATCAGATTCTGGCGAATATGCCAGTTGAAGATTTTGATGTTGAAGCACTGTCTATATGTGAAGAGAATTCAGAAATGGCTACGCTAGAGACCGCTGCGACACCAACGCTAAGATTAGATGCTGAACAACAGTTTGCTGAGTTTTTACAAGGTTCAGAAATCATATTTGATTTAAATGGCAAACCCTTTCAAGCTGCTGTGTCAAAAATTGTAAGGCGTAAACAGTTTATAGGTAGCCTTGCTCAGGCAAGACATAAAAGTGATTACAAAGAAGAAAAAGATTTAATAATGCACGCCAGTAAATTTGCAGATTTCGGCGTTGCTGACAACAGCATCATCCAACCAAAAGAGACGCTAGTTATTCCGACATTAGAGCAAGCATTAAAACTATACCTTGAAGATTATTTTGGGATAGATCTGGGGCTATGGGACAAAGAGCCCGATTATCGTAATTCTAAAGAAAACGATAGAGCTAAAAAGTTGAATGAAGCTATTAATGAGCTCTTATTTTACTGTGGGAATAAACCAATAAATGAGTATAAAAGCCGTGATTTTGACCGAATGTTTAAAGCAATGAAGAATTGCCCTAAAGCAAGAGCAAAGCATTACAAAACCCTCTCTTTAGAAGAAATTGAAGCTATTGACTGGTCTAAAGTGCTACGAACAAAAAAAGACGGTACAAGCGAGTACGTTGATATCACGCTTGCTGCATCAACTTTAGATAAATATCGCCAAAAATTAAGGCAATTTTTTAAATGGCTGATTAAGAATCTAAATGATCAGGACGATACCTACGATCTGATTAAGGTGAACCCTGTGCAATCAAAACCAATAAAGAAAGCACAGAGAAAAAAGTCTTGGGCTGCATTTTCTGAAAGTGATCTTTCAAACATTTTCAAGAATGAGTTAGTTATAAATGCAAAATACGACTGGCAATTTTGGCTTCCAATTTTGTCAAGAGCTACAGGGGCAAGACCTAACGAGTTGGCACAGTTGACTGCAAGTGATGTTCATCAAGATACAATCATTCTTGAAGGCGATTTGCACCCTACTACGATTCATTATCTAACTATTGATGACGCACTTGCAGGTCAATCGACAAAAAATGAAGCTAGTCGCCGTCATGTTCCACTGCACCCAAAAATCATAGAGCTTGGCTTTATGGAATATGTGAATAAAATACGTCGTACTTCTAAAAAGGATGCTTCACTTTGGCCTTCTTTAACACCTAAAAATGGCTACTACACGCCTGCATACAGCAAATGGTTCACCAACAAAGTGCTAGATGACGGCAATGTAATCAAAGATAGGTTTGATGAAGATAACTGCAAAAAAGTGACTTACAGCTTCCGAGCAACATTCATAACAAGCTTTATCGAGCAGAAGTTAAACAAGTCTCTACTACAGCAAATTGTAGGAC
>NZ_JAKFZO010000015.1:0-113627 GCF_021654175.1 Pseudoalteromonas sp. MMG024 | reverse complement strand
TTGAGCGGGCTTTTTGCGTTTTAGGCACTAAAGAATTTTAGAATTAAGCAAACAGAGTTCAGAATATTGCTGAATCCTGAATCATTTAACGATATTAGATGTAAGATATTTCCTACTTTGCTGAACGAAAGCGGCTTTTTGTTCTTGGTAATCTCCTGAGTTAAAACTCTAATCTATTGAATTAATTTGTTTTTTATAATTGTTACAAAGTGGTTACAGTTAGTTATTGAATTTAAATGCTTTTGCTTTGATCTAGATTAATTACACTAAAGATATTGAAAGGCTAGGGAGAGGCTGACAAATGGAATATTTTGAACAAGATATTAAAGGTATAGAAGAAAATAGAATTCGCTTTTATACCGCCTGTCTAGAAACATTTTCTCAATTTGATTATAACGATCCTTATTTAGAGCAGATCAAGCAAGATATTGAACGTCTTAAAAACAAGTCTTGCCAAAAAGATTAGTGTACAGCGAGTTTGGGGACTCGTTTCAGCCAAGGCTCACGCCTTGGCTTTTTTATTTCTAATTGGCTGTTTAACAGTAAATAATTGTAAAAATATGATGTGATAACTATCTACTTTATTGATTTATATATTGTTTAATTTGAACTTGTTTGCTGGACAACAAACTGATAATTCCATATGTTAATGAGTTGAATATACTCTAGGGAATTATCATGATTAAAAAAGCACTCGCACTTGCTGTGTGCACAGCTTTAGTTGGCTGTGGCGCTGAAAAAAGTGAAGAATCGGTTCAAGTTGAAAAGAAAACTGAGCAAACGGTAACACAAGCAGCTTTGACTTATCCTGAAACTAAGAAGGGTGAAGTTGTAGATACTTACTTCGATACGCAAGTTGCTGATCCATATCGTTGGTTAGAAGACGATATGAGCGAAGAGACAGCACAGTGGGTTAAAACGCAAAATAAAGTAACGTTTGACTACCTTTCTCAAATTCCTTACCGCGACAAACTAAAAGAGCGTTTAACTAAGCTGATGGATTACGAAAAAGTAAGTGCGCCATTTAAAGAAGGCAAATACACTTATTTTTACAAAAATGATGGCTTACAAAACCAATATGTTATTTATCGCCAAGTTGAAGGTGGTGAGCCAGAAGTATTCCTCGATCCAAACACATTCAGTGACGATGGTACAACTTCTTTAGCGGGTATTACTTTCTCTAAAGATGGTTCATTAGCAGCATATCAAATCTCTGAAGGCGGCAGTGACTGGCGCAAAGTTATTATTATTGATGTTGAAACTAAGAAGCAAATTGAAGACACCTTAGTTGACGTTAAATTTAGTGGTCTTTCTTGGGTTGGTAATGAAGGCTTTTACTACTCAAGTTACGATAAGCCAGAAGGCAGTGAGCTGTCAGCGAAAACAGACCAGCACAAACTTTACTTCCATAAGTTAGGCACAAAGCAAGCTGACGACAAAGTTGTATTTGGTGGTACAGATGCACAGAAGCATCGTTATGTTGGTGGTTATGTAACTGAAGACGATAAATACTTATTGATTTCAGCTGCAGTATCAACGTCGGGCAACAAGCTTTTCATTAAAGATTTATCTAAACCAGATAGCAAGTTAGAAACCATTTTAGACCACACTAACTCAGATACTCAGGTTATTGAGAACGAAGGCTCTAAACTTTATTTAGTAACTAACCTAGATGCACCAAATAAGCGCATTGTTACGGTTGATGCTGCTAAGCCAACACCAGATAACTGGAAAGACTTAATCCCTGAAACTGAAAACGTGTTAAACGTTTCAACGGGTGGTGGCTACATTTTTGCACGCTACATGGTTGATGCAATTTCTAAAGTACAGCAATACGACAAGAGCGGTAAGCTTGTACGTGATATCGAACTACCTGGCGTAGGTACTGCAGGTGGTTTTGGCGGTGAGAAAGAAGATAAAGAGCTGTACTATTCATTCACTAACTATAAAATACCAGGTACAACATTTAAGTTTAATGTAGAGACTGGTAAGAGCGAAGTGCACCGCAAGTCAGGTGCAGACTTCGATCCTGCGCAATTTGAGTCTAAGCAAGTATTCTATAAGTCAAAAGATGGTACAGAAGTACCGATGATCTTAACGTATAAGAAAGGCTTAAAGCTTGATGGTTCTAACCCAACTATTTTATACGGTTACGGTGGTTTTAACGTAAGCCTAACACCACGCTTTAGCCCAACGCGCGCGGCATGGTTAGAGCAAGGCGGTATTTACGCGGTTGCGAACCTTCGTGGTGGCGGTGAATACGGTAAGAAATGGCACAAAGCGGGGACGCAACTACAAAAGCAAAATGTATTTGATGACTTTATCGCTGCTGCTGAGTATCTAATTGCTGAAAATTACACATCGAGCGAAAAGCTAGCGGTAAATGGTGGCTCTAATGGTGGCCTACTTGTAGGTGCAGTTATGACACAGCGCCCTGAGCTATTCAAAGTTGCGTTACCAGCAGTAGGTGTATTAGATATGCTTCGTTACCACACATTCACAGCGGGTGCTGGTTGGGCGTATGACTATGGTACAGCAGAACAAAGCAAAGAAATGTTCGAGTACCTAAAAGCCTATTCACCAGTTCACAATGTGAAAGAGGGTGTTGAATACCCAGCTACTATGGTAACAACGGGCGATCATGATGACCGCGTAGTACCAGCGCACTCATTTAAGTTTGCAGCTGAGCTTCAAGACAAGCAAGCAGGTGCTAACCCTACACTTATCCGCATTGAAACTAATGCAGGTCATGGAGCGGGTACACCTACAAGCAAAATCATTGAACAATATGCTGATATTTATGGCTTTACACTTTACAACATGGGTGTGAAAAAACTGTAATCAGGACTATTATTGATACACGAAAAAGCGCAAACTTGTTTTGCGCTTTTTTTTTGCATAAAACTCAGAATTCTTTGGCTTAGATCATTGCCACCTATGGCTTGCTAATTTAGACTTCTATACATCTAACGAATTAGGACTTATCCATGTTTGCATTACCTGAAATAAACCTCAAAGGCAAAGTGTCAGATGAAGAATGGCAGCTACGCGTTGACCTTGCAGCTTGTTACCGTTTAGCCCATTACTATGGTTGGGACGATACCATTTATACCCATATTTCAGCTCGCTTACCTGGTAAAGATGAATACCTAGTAAATGCTTTTGGTTTAACTTTTGATGAGATCACCGCATCAAACCTAGTAAAAGTAAACTTACAAGGTGAAATTCTTGATGACTCGCCGTTTGAGATTAACCCAGCAGGTTTTACTATTCACAGCGCGATTCACGAAGTGCGTCACGATGCGCAATGTGTTATTCACTTGCATACCAACGAAACCATAGTGGTATCAAGCTTAGAGGGTGGCTTAAAGCCTGTTTCACAGCATGCAATGTTCCCATTGAGTAATATTGCTTATCATGGTTATGAAGGCCTCGCGGTAAATGCTGAGGAAAAAGCACGTTTGCAGGCCGATTTAGGCAATGCACATACGTTAATGCTGCCTAATCATGGTGCATTAACCTTGGGCCCTTCGATTGGCGAAGCCTTTATGCGTTGGGCTGATTTACAGCGTGCCTGTGAAATTCAAGTGATGGCACTTTCAACTAATCAGCCGCTTATCGCCATTGAACAGAAAATTTTAGATACGGTAAAAGATCAGCAAAATAAAGTGCACACAGGTAGCACAGGTGGTCAAAAATCTTGGCCAGCAATGCGTCGTTTAGCGTATCGCATTGATCCTAGCTTTACCGAATAATTAGCAAACAAACATCAAAGTACTTCACTGGTTTGAAGTACTTTTTAAATCTCTAAACCTTTGCAAAGTGCAAAGTAAAAAGTAAACGTTTGGCAACAATAATTAGGAGCCCAACAAATATGAAAGTAACTCGCGTCGAAGTGTTTGATACCCATTGTCCTGAGCGTCCACAATGGAACCCTGTTTTTGTTCGTATTCATACGGATGAAGGGATCTCAGGTGTTGGTGAAGCAGGTCTTGCCTATGATCTAGGCCACAGTGCAGCAGCAAATATGATTAAAGAATTTGCTGAAGCGTTTTTAATTGGTTTTGACCCTTTCCAAACTGAAAAATTATGGTCGCGCATGCTGCGCGAAAGTTTTTGGGGTTTAGGTGGCGGCCCAGTGGTTTATGCTGCGATGAGTGCGATTGATACTGCACTTTGGGACATCAAAGGTAAAGCGCTTAACTTACCTGTATACCAACTACTTGGCGGTAAGGTAAATGACAAGCTGCGCACTTATGCATCACAATTACAGTTTGATTGGGATGATGAGTTTAAAGCGCTAGTGCAGCCACAAGAATACGCAGAAGCAGCGCTTAAAGCGATTGCTGAAGGTTATGATGCGGTTAAAGTTGACCCAATTATGTATGACAAAGACGGCAACACTTACTACGAGCGCACTAAGATTATTTCACGTGGCGAAATGAAGCTATACCGTGCACGTATGGCGGCTATTCGTGAAGCGGTTGGCGACGAAGTGGATATTATTTTTGAATGCCATAGCTTACCAGGTGCAACAACGGCAATTCAGCTAGGTGAAATCGCAGAAGAGTTTGATTGCATGTATTACGAAGAGCCTGTGAACTACTTAAATCACTCGCTGCACGCTAAAGTAGCCTACAAAGTAGCCGTTCCAATTGCCGGTGGAGAACGTTTATATAATCGTTGGGGTGTACGTCCATACCTTGAAGATCAAAGTGTTGATGTATTACAACCTGATATTGGTTTGTGCGGTGGCTTTACTGAGACCAAAAAAGTATGTGACTACGCGGATATTTTTGATGTGCGTATTCAAGCGCATGTATGCGGCGGCCCTGTGGCAACTGCTGCATCACTGCACCTTGAAACAGCCATTCCAAACTTTTTAATTCATGAGCATCACACCTATGCAATTAAAAAGTGGAACCGCGAATTATGTATTCAAGATCCGCAGCCTAAAAATGGTTTCTTCGAAGTATCAGAAGCACCAGGTATTGGCATTGAGCTAAACGATGAAGTGATTATGAAATCGCCACGTATTGAGATTAAATAAAACTGTAAACTAAGCTCATTATAATCAGGAATACCTAGCCGTTAGATTGGCGTTTTTACAATGCTAAACCAACCTAAAGTATTCCTGATTAATCTTGATAAAAGCACCGAACGCCTAAAAAAAAGTAGTGAACGATTAGCTGCGCAAAATATTCAATTTGAACGTATCCCAGCCATTGACGGCACAAAACTTACAGACGCTGAAATTCAAGCACATTATTCATCGCAATTAAATTCAAAACAGTATTACCGCAATCTTGGCTATGGTGAAATTGGCTGTTTCTTAAGTCATCGCGTGGCGTGGCAAAAAATTGTTGAACAAAAGCTGCATTATGCAATTGTCTTAGAAGATGACTTTCAACTAGCGGGTGATCTCAGCGCAGTATTTAGCACCATTGAATCGCTAAAGTTTGACTGGCAACTATTAAAACTTGCCGCTTATCAAAATCGCACCCGACCTATCAAAGCAACAAAGCAAGTTAATGAACAGTTTGACTTAGTACTTCATAAGAAGCCGCTCACAGGTTGTTGTGCGCAAGCAATTACTTATAATGCTGCCAAACAGCTTTTAGCGATTACCGAACAATTTGGTTGTCCTGTTGATACGCAAATTCAGTGCACGTGGCAAACTGGCGTATCTGTTTATTCGCTTATGCCTTTTATGATTGAGCAAGATGGTAAAGTGGGTAGCGAAATTACCGCAGCATGTCAAAACCAAGTAATTAAAAAACACTTTTTTAGACGAAAGTACCAACAATTAGCGGATGGGATTAATCATTACAAGCAAACCAAAATTGCGTTATCAGAACTAATATAATGATTCAATTAGGTTTAAGTTAGTCCTACATAAAACTACATTTCTATAATATTGTCATGTTGCAAAAAGGTTTCTAATCAGTTTCAAGACATGATGAAAAGTATAGGAAATGTTATGAAAAAAGTTGCGTTACCTTTCGCACTTGCAGGTTTGGCAGTATTTAATATGCCAGTTGTAGCTGCAGAGAAAGTCAATTTAGTTAAGCTAAAATCATTTAACCAAAACACACCTCGTATTATTAACGGTAAGCCTGCTACTCAAGGTGATTACCCGTTTATGACCTCACTTATTTCTGCACACGCTGAGGGTATCTCGCCATTTTGTGGTGCGTCATTTATTGGTGGTCGATACGTACTAACTGCATCGCATTGTATTGAAGGTTCTGCCGCTGAAAACATGCACGTTTGGATTGGCGGGTATGATACAACTAAACCTGAGTCTGGTAAGCGTGTTAGTGTTGCTCAAATTTATGAACATGAAAACTACGGTGACATAGGTCTTAATAACGATATTGCAATTATTGAGCTTACAGAAGAAGTAACGGGCGTTACGCCAATCAAGTTAATGACGCCAGAGATTGAAGCGATTTTAAAAGATGGCTCTGAATTGACTGTTATGGGCTGGGGTAATATGAACCCTAACAGTGAAGCTGCTCCAGAGTATCCAGAAATTTTACAAGAAGTAAAAGTGCCACTTTATAACCGTGAACAATGTATTGCCGATTACACTCAAGACGGAGAGACCGGCATTACGGATAATATGATCTGTGCTGGTTTTGTTGAGGGTGGCAAAGATTCGTGTCAGGGTGATAGTGGCGGCCCGCTTATCTTTAAACATGAAGAACAGTGGTATCAAGCAGGTGTAGTAAGCTTTGGTAATGGCTGTGCAGCGCCAAATGCACCAGGTGTATATGCACGTGTTGCAAACTATAACGATTGGGTTGAAGCGAAAAAGTCAGGCGTTTCATACAAACAAATAAACCGCCAAGGTTTTGTTGAGCAAACTTTCAACGAGCAAGCGACATTTAATATTAAAAACGTTGGCAGCGATAATTTTATGGTGACCAATGCAGCAGTTGTTGGCGCAGAAGGGGTTGAATTAGCTGAGGTTGAACAAAACTTATGTGACGGAAAAACACTATCGTTTGAACAAAATTGTGATATCAAAGTACGTGTTAAAACAAATGCACCGGGCAATGCGGGCTTTGCGTTAAGAGTGACCACAAACGATGCAATTAACAAAGAAGCGATTATTTTCTACGGCGCGAATGTACTTGAGCAAGAGTCTGCGAATATGAATGAAATCGTTGGTAGCAATAATGATCGTGTTAAATGGTGGAGTGGTGGTGATTTAGCGTGGCAAGCGCAAACAAATAAAGCATCGCAAGGTGACTCTGCAATGGCAAGCGGAGATATCACTCACTTTCAACAAAGTGTTTTACTTGCAACGATTGATAACGACCGTGTTGAGAAGTTTAACTTTAAGCATTTAGTGTCGTCAGAGACTGATTGGGACTTTTTAACGGTTCGTCACAACAATCAAGTAATTTTACGAGCATCAGGTGTTGATAATACAGAATTCACAGCACAAGAAGTGACGTTAACAGAAGGTGTGGATCGTATCGCGATTATTTATGCCAAGGATGAAACGGACTTTGATGAGGTAGGTGACGATAAAGCATATATTGACGAAGTGTCGACAGTACTTAAAAATACTGCGCCACAAAGCAAAGTTAAACAAGCCACAATCACAGTGGAAGAAGCGAAAGGTTTTGTACTTGATGCCAGCGAGAGCAGTGATGCAGAAGGTGACTCACTAACTTATAAGTGGGAAGTGATCGAAGGAACTATTGCCATTGCAGATGCGACAAAAGCAGTTATTAACCTTACGGCACCAGCATACAAAGATGCTAAATCGCTTACATTCAAAGTAACAGTGACTGACCAATTTGGTGCAAATAGCAGTAAAACGGTTCAGGTTACAATTAATAAAAAGCCTAAGCGTAGTAGCGGTAGCACAGGTATTATGTTGTTATTAGCTGGTTTTGCTTTCGCAGCGCGTCGAAAATTAGCGTAAATATTTAAATTTGGAGAAGCCAGCTAGTTTAGCTGGCTTGACTATATTATGAAGCAATTACATATCACTTTTTCTGCATTATTAATGACGCTATTTACATCAGCGTGTAGTAGCACGGCATTATCTGAAACAATGACTGAACAAGAGCTCAATAATCTAGAAAAAATATACAGCTTTAATGCTAAGGCCGAGTATATTTCGTTTGTGGTAAAATCAACAGGTTGCACAAGCAAAGACGATTTTGAATTATTACAGCAAGAAGCCAAAGGTGTGTACGAGTTCGCACTAAAGCGCAATAAAGCAGATCTTTGCCGTGCAATGCCAAGAGCATATCCTGTAACCTTTAAGTTACCTGAGGCGATAGATTCAATTGATTTAATTAAAGTTTTAAATCCGCGCTATGACAGTGAAGCGCAAAAAGCGGCCAAACGTACACGTAAACAAGGATAGCAATAGAGCAATTTTAGTTAGTATTTTACCCTGCTGGTATCGTTAGGAGATCATTTGCAGACGTTATTTTTACGTATTTATGGTTCGGTTATTTTAGCAGTAAGCTTGGTCTTACTGCTTTCCTACCTTGTATTTTCTTCGGTGAACCAATACCGTTACCAGCAGCATTTGGCTGAGCAACTTTCCGGCACCTTGTACCTACTCAAGCAGGGTATTAATCGACAAACTAACACTGCAAACCGTGAACGTTGGCTCGAGTTAGTTGCATCGCTTATGAATGTATCGCTGACTTTAGTCGATAAACCACCGAATCTAAATAAAGTCAGTATCTCTACCAATGTTCAAGCCAATAATGGTTACATTGTTGAATATCCAATTAACGACACTCATTTATTAACCATGCATTTAAATGGCGTGAGTGAGCAAATTGCCACTGGCACAGCATTTTTATTACTTAATGAAATTGGCTTATACAGTACGCAACAGCGCCAAGCGGCATTTGATACCATCAGCAATCAATTTCACTACCCGATTAACCGGGTTAATGAGGCGAGCCAATTGCTCGATAGTGAACAATTAGAGCGTTTAGCGCGTGGTGAAATGGTCATTGTTTGGCAAACTGAATTTGATAGCAGCTTATCGTTTGATATTTATGCGCCTTGGGGTAACTCTCAAGATTTACTTAAATTAGGCACAATTAAAGTATTTGAACAATATCCCCACTGGTTATTAATCTCAGGATTTATTGCCGTGCTGAGTGTATTAGCCGTGGTGATATTATTTATCATCCGCTTGTTGGTTAAACGATTAACGTATATTCAAGATAAAGTAGATGCTATCGAACCTGAGCTAATACAAGCGGAAGAAATACCACAAAACCTTGATGTGATTAACCAGTTAACTTGGAAAATCGATCAAATGGCACTGCGGATCACACGCTTAATTGAGCAAAAACACCAAATGTTGCGCGCTGTATCTCATGACTTACGAACCCCTTTATCAAAAGCGCAATTTAGGCTCGAAACATTAAATATTCAATTGGGTGTCGATAACGCCTTAATCGCACAAACTAAAGCTGACCTAAATCAGCTTAACTTATTAATAAGTGACTTACTTAGTTACGAAAAGCTCACTGATAACAAAGCAATAGTTAAAGAAAATGTCGCGTTAAATTCGTTTGTGCTCGCAATTGTGCAAGGAATGCAAATAGTCTTTCCTCACATTGAATTTACCTTTCAAGCACAGCAAGAGTATGCGCTCAAAATCAATAAACAGCTTTTTACACGCATGCTCGAAAATTTACTTAATAATGCCGCGCGCTTTGCAAAAGAATCGGTAACGGTTCAACTAACAAATCATCAGCAAAATATTGTGTTAGATGTAATTGATGATGGCCCCGGTGTTGATGAGCAAAGTAAACAGCACATCTTTGAGCCGTTTTACCAACAAGATCAAAGCCGCAGTAATAAAACTTCCGGTTATGGATTGGGTTTGGCTATAGTACAGCAAATTGCATCACAACATGATGCCTATATCAGCTTGATTGATACGCAAGTGGGCGCTCACTTTAGCATTCATTTTCAGCCTAACGGGAGTGAATAATGAGAACGCTATTTTTCCTTTTATGCCTGCTTAATGCATCTACCGTATTTGCTGCGCAACCGCCTAAAAAAGAGCCGAAAAATACACCGAGTAACAAAGCGCTTAAACCGCAAAGCGACAGTAAAAATGCAATTGACTGGGGTGATTGGGATAAAAAATTTCAACCTCAGCAGCGTTATGGTGTTGGCATTAAAGGCAAATTACAAAATGCGATCAGTGAGTTAGATAAAAGTAACTTACTTAATGATACAAGTGGCGTTTCAAGCACGCCGAAAACGCGCACAGATAAAAATAAAAAGCGAAAAGACATCAAGAAAATGAAGCAAGAACTCAAGGCGCTTGAAGAAAAAGTAAAACAAGAGATTGAAAGCGATGAAGACTATTAAATTATTTAAGTTTGCGATTGCTCACCTATTATTGGCACAGATTATTAATCCGTGTTTTGCAAGTGATAAAAATCAGCCGCTTAGTGCGTTTGAGCAAGCAATGCTGCACAATGAGCGCGGTGAATGGCTTGAAGCTGAAACACTACTTAGCTATCAGTTATCGCAAAATCCGATGCAGCACCGCGTGCGTTTAGAGTTAGCATTAACGCAAATGCAATTGGGCAAATTCGACGTGGCAAAAGAACACTTATTAAGTTTAAAACAAGTGACTGAATTGCCTGAAAACGTGCGCTTTAATATCGATATTATGCTTAACGAGATTAACGCTAAATCGCAGCTTGCCGAGGTTGAACCATCAAAAAGCCAGTGGGGACTTATTAGCACACTTGCTACCGGATACGATGACAACGTTCGCTTTAGCTTTGGAGACTATTTTTTAGATGATGATCCGTACTTAGATAGTTTTTACTTTGTATTACCTAATGGCAAAGAATATTTTATTTCTCAAAAAGGCTATTTGTATAGTTTGGATGGCGAAATTGTGATGCCCGAAGAACTAGGTATAGACATTTCCCCGTTTCTTGAAAAGCCAAATTCAATGTTTGTTGAATCGGCAGCCATTATAAATTACAGCTATTTGAGCGAGCAGGTAAATTGGAAAAACAATCTGCTGATCCGTAATATCGATAATGCTGATTTTAGTGATTACGATAAACTGCTATTTAAACTTGATTCAGAACTAGCATGGCCGCTGGCAAGCGATAAAGAAATCGCCTTGCAATTTGAACAGCGAAATCAGTTTAGAGGTGGCGAGCCACAAATTACATCGACTGCATTAACATTAGGCTACCGTCTGTTTTCAAAAAGTAGTGAGTGGTACATGTATGGTCAGTACATGGATAGAAGTTTTAAAACCATAGAAGTGCAGTTTGGGGACTTTTCATATACCAATTATGGCTTTGATAATAAGTCTTGGGCGGCTGGTGTTGAATGGAATAAACTTTTTTACAACAATCAATTGTTAGCTAAAGTACAATTTGAATTAAAGAGCAATGACGCAAGCGATGGGCTTAATTATTTAGGTGCTATTTTAAAAACTGCGTTAGTTTATCAGTTAGATGATAAATGGAGTGTTGCGGGTTATGTGAACTTTTTTCAGCAAGATTACAGTAAAAGTGATTTAATCGAAGCTTACGGGTTGGATGAAAATAGCGAACTGGCAACCATTGATAAAAGCTTACGTATTGGTTCTAAAGTTGATTATCAAATTAATCAACAGCTCTCAGTTTTTGTTTCAGCAGATTGGGGCGAGCGTTCGTCAGATATTTACTGGGGTGTGCAAAGTAATACAGTACGAGCAAAGCTAGGATTTAACTTCGAATTTTAAAGTGGCATTAAATGGAAAAATATAATCTGATAATTGTTGAAGATGATGCGGAGTTGGCGAGTTTAACACAGTCGTTTTTTCAGCAGTTCGAGTTTAATTGTACTGTGATAAGCGAAGGACAAACCGCAGTACAACAGATTATTGCCGAGCAACCAGATTTAGTATTACTGGATTTAATGCTGCCAGATATCGATGGTATGCAAGTATTCCAACAAATAAAACCAGCTTACACTGGTAAAGTAGCTATGTTAACTGCGCGAGGTGACACCATTGATCAGGTGCTGGGTTTAGAATTTGGTGCTGACGACTATATTTCTAAGCCAATCGAGCCGCGTTTATTATTAGCAAAGTGTCGCGCCTTATTGCGCCGAGAAGTGAATGCTGAAGTAACGAAAGAGCAGGGCATTTCATTTAACGATATCACTATCAATAAGCATAAGCGTGAAGTTAAAAAGCGAGATCGCGTACTGGAATTCGCGGCTCCCGAGTATGATTTATTGCTTTTGCTGGTGGAGCATAGTGGTGAAGTGATAACGCGAGATACCATCTTCAAAACGCTGTGGGGCATTGATTATGATGGTCAAAATCGCCAGGTAGATATTTATATTTCATCGATTCGCAGTAAGTTAGAAAGCGACCCAAATCAGCCAAGCATCATTAAAACTGTGCGCTCTAAAGGCTATTTATTTACTGGCTAATTTCATTTGATAAAATCCAGCTTTTAGCATCATTTATATCCTCGAAAAAGCCTCGTTCTAGATTAATATTTTTGAAAATTAAGTCTGTTACACTTGTCTGAACAGGACTAATTGAAACATATGCAACTTTCTTGCACTGTAGCTTTTGACACCAAACAAAAAACTCAGAAGTATCTTCGATTGCGTCCATAGTGAGCAAGGTGTCTTTATCCAAAAAAATAATAAGTCCCCAATTAGTTGGAGAATTTTCTTCAATAAATGAAGAGATTTTACTATGGACTAGTTGCACTCCTTCTTTGTTAAAACTCTCTTTTAGCTCGAGAACTAAAATATTGTTTTCGGCTGTAAGATTTGAGCTTCCATGAGCCAAATGTACCATATCTATCCTATATCACTGCTATTTTCAATTAACTATAGACTAATTAATAATTAAGGCATGCCAGTTCATTTTCTAATGTGTTAGATTTTGTTTGAAAATAGGCATTTAGCACTATATATGTGTTAAAAAAGCTGTAGTTGAAGAATTTTAATTAAACTGATTTAAGAAAGCTATGAATAGATCTAAGAAAGGCAAAGTCTTAACTGACACTATATTTAACAGTTGCGCAGGTAGCTAGACGAATGGGATTAGCAAGACAAGGTGTTCAAAGAATTGTAAATGACTTGGTTAAGTTGAACTTAGTTTCACTAGAAAAAACATAGATCATAAAATAGCTCCTTTACTAGAACTTACGAAACTTGGCCGGGAAACAATGGTTAAAATCGATAATGAACAGGCGATTTGGGTCAATAGCTTAGCTGATGAGTTTTCGATTGAAGAGGTAGAGTCAACTTTAGCGTTATTGACAAAAATCAGAGTAAAAATGAAAGTGACAATGACTTTGTTCACTACCACTCTTTATTTTTAATCCAATTTTAAAGTTATCTTTTGCAAAAGGTTTGACGTATTTTCTAGTTCTTTCTCTGGAATATCTACTACTAGTTTATTTGCCCAAATACTTTGTTTTTCCATTGCTTCGGCAAATGACTTAACTCCGCTTTCTGCTAATGAATAAAGTTTTGCTCTTTTATCATTTGGGTTATCAAAATTAACTAACAATCCTTCTTCTGTCATTTCGTTAGCAAGCCTTTGAACAGATTGCCTAGATTGACCCATATTTCTGGCGATGTCTGAAACAGTTAGCGGTACATTAGAAGACGAAAGAGCACCTAATACTTTCCAACGAGCACTCGTTAACCCAAGCTCTTTTACAAGCTTATCTCCTTCTTGGATTAACAAACCATTTAACCTAAAGATATCTAGAATAATACTTGTTAATAATGCACCTTCAGGGCTGTGTTTCATGGTATTACTCTTCCTAAATTCAATAGCTAATCTTTAACTATTTTACATCGCTACACCTCTACTGAGTAGTGTTAATTTGTATATGAATTTACTTGTTATTACTAAAATAAGTTGAAAGCTTTTTCATAGCAGAAAGTGTCGAATATAGTTCTACTTTTGTTAGCGCGTTAGCTCCTGACGCTGCCCATGGAAGCTGTTTATGCCATAACTTCCAAAATACCAGCTCTCCTTCTTTCGTTAGAATAACGAACTTCGCTCTCTTATGATTTGGGTTTTCCTCCAGCTCAATAAGTGACCCATTCTTGAGTGCATCAACAAGCCGCTGAGTCGCCTGACGCGATTGACCAACCGTTCTAGCAATCTCAGAGACTGTTAGTAGGTGATCAGCTTGAGCAATAGCCCCCATAATTTTCCATCTAGCACTGCTTAAACCAAACTCCTCAGCCATCATGTCTCCTTCGCTGTTTAGCATTCCACTTACTTTGAAAATCTCTAACACAATTTTCGTAAAGATATCTTCCGGTGACTCTTTCATAAATTGTTCCATAAAGAGTTTGACAGTATATTGTCATTATCCTATAGTTGACATCATGTTGTCAATGTGGATTATTATGATGAATATACAGATAGTTTCAAGAATCCATAGAATTGCTGCGGTAACTGCTTTTCTATGCGTAACCACTTTTTTCATTTCTACTTTAGTTGTTGAGCTAACAGGCTCCACTAATTCGATAGAGTTAGTTAAATCACTAATAGTTTTTCCTGGACTGTTTATCTTAGTTCCTGCAATAGCTTGTGCAGGAGCTACAGGCTTCCTTATGGGAAAAAATAAAAAAGGAAGAATTATTGATAAAAAGAAGAAAAGAATGCCTTTCATCGCCGTTAACGGTTTATTCATATTAGTGCCAGCAGCGATATTTTTGAATTATAGAGCTTCAACAGGTGTATATGATGCAACATTTGTTGCGATTCAATTTATTGAATTACTCATTGGCGCTACTAATGCCAGTTTAATGTTTTTGAACATTAAAGATGGTAAGAAACTAACTGACAAAAAGAGAGAAAACCATGCGTCAAATTAAAGCCAGTTTATTGAGTATCTCTATGGCATCAACTTTCGTGTTGTTGTCATCTACCGCTCATTCTGAGAACGAAACCTTTGAAAAAGTTTGTAAATCTTGCCACACAGATGGATTCAAAGGATTCATGTCTGGCGCTCCAAGCATTAAAGATAAGAAGGCCTGGCAAGAATACTTGGCAAAGCATTCTTATGAAGAAATGCGAAGTATTGTTCTGCTAGGAACTGACGAGCATAAAACGAAAGGAGGATGTAAAAAGTGCTCTGACGAAGAAATAATTGGAGCTATTGACTACATGCTTCGCCAAGTTGATGAAAAAGGCAATAAATAATGAAAGCACATTCTAATTTGCTCGTTTTACTTCATTGGCTTTTAGTTCCGGCAATTCTTGCGGCTTTATTTATGGGAAATGACATAGCATCGCTATCTAATGACCTCGACTTGAAAGTCGATCGTGTCAAAGTACATATGTTGGCAGGCATATTCATTGGAGGGTTATTTGTTATCAGGCTAATCGTAAAAATTACATCAGACCCTATAGCACCCATTCAAGGCAGCGAATCGACTCCTGTAATGAATAAACTCGCTACATTGACGCATCGAGCTCTATATCTTTTAGTTTTTTTAATTGTACTAACGGGAATAGGAATGGCCTTACAAACCAATATGTGGGAGGTCATTCAGTATGGAGAAACAATCCCGGATTATATAAATGAACTGCCCGCAAGGCGTGCTCACGGTGTACTGACATCATTGTTAGCCATTCTTATTTTAGTACACACAATCGCTGCGCTCTTTCACCACTTTATTTTAAAAGATGGACTCATGTCGCGAATGTGGTTCCACAGAAATAAAAACTTATCTTCTGATGAATAGCAAACCAACTTCATTTGAAGCTCAAAACACGTAATTAAAAGTCGATATTAGGAGAAAGCAATGGTCGAAATTAAGCCTTTAGATGAAAACATCTCTATTATGCAGCAACTCGCGACAGACCAATCGCAGGTGGTTCTTATAAATCTTTTTGACGTAGCAAAAGAAGATACGCAAGCGTTAATTAAGGCATGGGAAAATGATGCGAATTGGATGAAAAAACAACCAGGATACATATCTACGCAATTACACAGAGGTATCGCTGGCAGTACAGTATTTATCAACTACGCAGTTTGGGAGTCAGTCGAGCACTTTAGAAATGCATTCACACACCCTGAATTTCAAAATACTTTAAAAGCTTATCCATCTTCAGCAGTCGCTTCGCCTCATTTGTTTGAAACAGTTGCGGTTGAAAACCTGTGCACGGGAACAGTGACTCCTTGATATTCAATATATTGAATAAGCGATTTTTGATGATGAATGTGAAAGATAAGACCTCTGTTCATCATCAAATAAGTTTCGAAAAACATGAATGTTATGCTCAATGTTTGACTAGCTGTATACAGACAAATAAGGGTATTAAAAACAAAGATCGTTGAAAGTAATTAAATAGGAATTGGGAATGGCTTTCTACTTATCAAAAAACTCAAAAAGTATATTAAAGAAAGGACTCTACTCTTCATTTGTTGCGATTTTGGCAGGTTGCACAACAGTTGGACCAAACTTCGAGCCAATAGAAATAGAAGTACCAGAAAAATGGGAACTTAAATCAAACTCAACTAATTCATCCGTTGCAATCAATAAGCACTGGTGGAAAAATTTTAATGATCCTTCTCTAGAAAAATTAATTAACCTTTCTCATAAAGAAAACCTAAGTTTACGTGACTCACTGTTAAGAATTTTAGAAGCCAGAGCGATATTAGGTGTTACTCAATCCAATAATATGCCCAGAACAAACCTTAGTGGCAATGCTTTAACAACTAAGCAAAGCGAACATGCTTCACCCCAGCCATTAGACAATGAAGAGATGTTTTCATTGGGGATCGATAGCAGTTGGGAAATTGATTTTTGGGGGAAATTGCTACGTCAAAGAGAATCTGCCGAAGCTAGTTATAATTCATTGAAAGCTAATTATGGTGATATGTATATCTCGATAACTGCTGAAGTGGCAAGTACCTATATTAGCATAAGAACCTTAGAGTTACGCATCCAATTGCTAGCTGAAAATATTGAACTACAAAAACGCTCTCTCGAAATTGCAGAGGTTTGGTTTAACAATGGAGGAAGAACTGAATTAGACTTGCGTCAAGCTCAAGCATTGGTTTACGAGACTCGTTCTCAATTACCGGCGTTAGAGCTGGATCTATTTAAAAAACAGTCCGCTCTTGCAGTTTTATTAGGAACATATAGATCAAATGTACTACCAATCCTAAGCTCACCTCCTTCGATACCCCAATACGGTTCTGAAATTAATACAGGTATACCTATAGATTTAATTAGGCGTAGACCAGATATTCGAGCTTCGGAGTATGTGGCAAAAATGAAAACGGCAGATGTTGGAGTTGCAAAAGCTGACTATTATCCGTCTTTTTCACTGACAGGAAGTTTAGGTTTGTCGGTTACAACCGGGATTTCTACCTTAGCTGGAGGAAGCTTGGGGAGTTCCGGTAGCGACCTTTTCAGTTCAGCGGCTCGTCAATATACAGGAGGCTTTGGCATTTCGTGGGATATTTTTAATTTCGACCGAATTGACAATAATGTACTCGCCACTGACATGCGACTTCAACAAGCAATTGAGTCATACAAAATGAAAGTTCTTTCTGCGATAAAGGAAACCGAAGACGCTTTATATTCACTAGAAAAAGCGAAAGAGCAAGAAAAAGCTCTTGCACAAAGTTCACTCGCTTATAGCAGAGCGTCGAAACTCTCAATGCAACAATACAAAGATGGCGCTACTGATTATCAATCAGTACTCGACTCTTTGCGCCAATTGGTCAATGTTAAACAAAGTCAAACACAAGCTAAAGGTCAAATAGCCTTAGACGTTATATCGCTATACAAAGCAATGGGGGGCGGATGGGAGTTAGCTAATCCTATTTTCTTAAAAGAAGAAACCATGTCGCAAATGAAACAAAGAACAGAATGGGGTGACCATCTGTACAACCAAACTACAACCAAATACAACTAGAGTTTTTCGGAGCACAGTATGAAATTTACCCCAACCACCAACCGTTGTTTTACCACCTTGATAGCCATTGGCGTGTTAACAGCATGCCAACCTGAACAACAACAGCTGGTCGAAGTGATACGGCCAATTAAAGCAATGCAAATTGGCTCAGCCGAAAAAATTGCAGGAAAAAATTTTCCTGGTGTCGCAAAAGCAACACAAGAAGTTGATCTCTCTTTCCGCGTTTCAGGCACACTTGATAAAATGCCAATAAAAGTGGGCCAAGAAGTACGTGTAGGAGATATATTAGCCGTACTAGACAAAAGAGATTTTGAAGTTGAGGTGGCTAATGCCAAAGCAGGGTTAGCAAACGCAAAAGCGCTACTAAAAAATGCAAAAGTTGAATATGAAAGGGTTATACGTATTCAAAAAACTGATCCTGGTGCTGTTAGTCAATCTACAATTGATCTTCGACAAGCAACGTTTGAGCAAGCACAGGCGACCCACGCCTCATCAGAAGCCCTGTTAAATGCAGCGGAAGATAAATTAAGCTATACCACATTAAAAGCACCTTTTGATGGCGTAATAGTTCAGCGTTTTGTTGATAACTTTCAAGACATTAATGCCAGCGCTACTATTTTCCGTTTAGTCGATATGTCTAAAATCGAAATGGACGTCAGTATTCCTGAAAACCTGATTTCAAATTTACCTTATGTGCAAAACATCCGAGCAACATTTGACGCCTTTCCTAACGTCACCATACCGGCAAAAATCAAGGAAGTCAGTAACGAAGCATCACAGTCAACGCGTACATTCCAAGTACGAATCATTATGGAACCACCTGCTGGTATTGATATTCTTCCGGGTATGTCAGGTAACGCAACAGGTGACGTAATTCGCTCTACTGATGGCAATCAACCCGTTATCGTCCCATTAAAATCAATATTTAGTTCAACAGACTCAACAACCACTTATGTATGGCTATATAACCAAGACTCGAACACTGTAACCAAGCACGAAGTACAAAAAGGCCATTTGATCGACCAAGGAGTCACCATTACCCAAGGACTGAAGTCTGGCGATTGGATAGCAACGGCAGGCGTACATTTTTTAATTGAAGGGCAAAAGGTTCGTCTACTAGAAAGTGAAGGAAAGTAACTATGGATCTCACTGAATTTGTTATCAAAAATAAGGTTGTAACCTTATTTAGTGTTATTTTGCTAACGGTAGCTGGGATATTTAGCTTTTTTTCATTAGGACAATTGGAAGATCCTGAATTTACCGTTAAAAATGCGTTAATCATGACACCTTATTACGGTGCAACCCCAACAGAGGTAGAACAAGAAGTCACTGATCGCATTGAAAATGCATTGCAAGAAATGCCTGAGCTCGATTCATTACACTCACGATCAATGGCTGGCTCTTCTCTTATTACTGTATCAATTAAAGCCGAGTATTGGGCCGACAGGTTACCACAAATCTGGGATAAATTACGTCGTCAAGTCAGTGATGTTCAAGCGGAGTTACCTAAAGGTGCAGGCACCTCTCAAGTGATTGATGATTTTGGCGCTGTATATGGGCTAATGGTTGGGGTTATCGGTGATGGCTACAATAACACCGAAGTTCACGATTACGTTAAATTAGTTCAAAAAGAAGTCAGCTTAGTTGAAGGCGTTGCTCGTGTTAGCTTATGGGGCGACCAGCAAGCAGCAATTTACATTGACGTATCAGAAAGTAAATTGGCCAGCTTAGGGTTATCAAGTGCATCAATTACCACCTTATTAAGTAATCAAAATCTTATTGTAGATGCGGGGCACATTGAGTCAGGTGGATACCGCTTAAATGTTCAGCCTTCAGGTAGTTTCCAAACACCACAAGATATTGGCAATTTATTAGTTCACGGTCAATCGCGTGACAATATCAGTGAATTTATCCGTATCAGCGACATCGGCACTATCAGTGAAGGCTATGTTGAACCCTCTACGGCGACAATGCGTCTTAACGGCAGAGATGCCATTGTACTATCCATATCTCCTATTGAAGGTACCAATGTCGTAGAAATGGGCGAACGCGTATCACAAAAACTCGAAGCAGTTAAAGAGCGGTTGCCTGTAGGTGTAGAAATGATACCTATTCATTGGCAGCCAAGTGCGGTAGATGAATCTGTACAGTCTTTTTTAATTAACTTTATGCAGGCCGTTGCCATCGTTTTAGTAGTTCTCACCATTGCTATGGGGTGGAAAATGGGTATCGTTATTGGTACTGCATTAACATTAACCATTTTAGGCACGTTTATCCTGATGGCAGTTTTTGGTATTGATTTACATCGAATGTCATTAGGAGCGCTAATCATAGCGTTAGGTATGATGGTAGATAATGCTATTGTTGTCGCCGAAGGCTATGTGGTTAAAATACAAAAAGGTTTAGATAAGAAAAAAGCCGCTGTTGAAGCAGCTAAAGGCCCCTCAATGGCTCTACTTGGCGCAACAATTATTGCCGTTATGGCCTTTTACCCTATCTTTGCCTCTGTAGAAGGTGCTGGAGAGTATTGTCGCGCCTTATTTATTGTTGTTGCTATATCATTGATGGTGAGTTGGGTCATATCATTGACCATAACACCGTTACAATGCATGTATATGCTGCATAATGACGGGCAGGAGAGCCACTCTGAAGGTAAACTGCTATCTGGCTTTCGCCGCATATTAGAGTTTTCTTTACAAAAGCGTCTGCTCACCGCCTTAAGTATGGTTGCGCTTTTAGCCGTCGCTTTAGGAACATTTGGTAATGTAAAGCAAATATTCTTCCCAAGTTCAGCCATGACAAAGTTTATGGTTGATTACTGGAGCCCACAAGGTACACGAGTGCAAACGACTTCGGAAGGTATGATTCCTATTGAAGACTATTTGGTTGCAGACGAGCGAGTGCAAACAGTTTCTGCATTTATCGGTCAAGGCTCACCACGCTTCTACTTACCTGTAGATCCTGAAAAACCTAACTCTTCCTACGGGCAACTTATTGTCAATGTTCATGAATTTGATGACATGGCAGATGTTATAGATGACCTGCAATTATGGTTAGGTGAGAATATACCTGATGCCATGACTCGGATCAGAAAATACACCGTAGGTCCTGCATTAACTTGGGAATTTGAAGCGAGATTTATTGGTCCAGCAGATGCAGACCCTCAAGTATTAAGAGATTTAGCAGCAAAAGGTATGGGGATATTGCATAAATCACCGCTTGCTAAAGAAGTCTCTACCGACTGGCGTCAGCAAGTCTTAGATGTCGTGCCTGAATACAATCAAGTGAAAGGCCGTCGTACGGGTATTTCTCGCTCTGATCTTGCCAATACCACGAAGCGTTATTATGACGGCTTCGCTATTGGTACTTACCGTCGAGATGACAGCTTATTACCTATTATAGTAAGAGAAAATATTGATGAAAGAAGTATCAATAGTTTAGAAACGCTGCAAATTGAACCGGTAAACCAGTCAATATCCGTACCGTTAGGCCAAGTTACCGACGGTATAGCCACCGAGTGGGTAAATCCAACAATATGGCGATATAACCGTCATAGAGCAATTACAGTTCAAGCAACGCCAGTTAATGTAACAGTTGCAGCACTAAGAGCCTCTGTATTAGAAGAGTTTAGCCAAATTGAATTGCCCAAAGGATATCGCTTAGAATGGTTTGGCGAGCATAAAAGTACCATTGATTCACAAGCATCATTAATTCCAGGAGTTATTCCTGCCTTGGCAATTATTTTATTTATTTTGGTTGCCTTGTTTAATGAGCTTCGCCCTATGGTAGTGATCATGCTGTTAATTCCATTTGTTATGATAGGTGTTTCGCCTGGCCTGCAAATTAGTGGTGCAGCGTTTGGTTTTGTGACCTTACTCGGCGTGATGAGCTTATCTGGCATGATGATAAAAAATGCCATTGTATTAGTTGACCAAATCAATATAGAAAAGGCTGACGGAAAATCACCACATCAGGCCATCATTGATGCTGCTGTTTCTCGTGTCAGACCTGTATTTTTAGCCGCAGCAACAACAGTATTAGGGGTAATTCCTTTAGTCCCCGACTTGTTTTGGCAAGGCTTAGCAGTAGCAATTATGGCAGGACTATCATTTGGTACTTTACTCACTATGATTCTATTGCCAGTGCTTTATTCTCTATTTTATAAAACCAAGCCCGCATAATAGTGAGTATCAAGTGGCTAACGTAAATTACTTTATTTACGAATGGCTGATCGCTATCTTTACGATAGTGATCAGCGTATGGATACATTCGCAAGTTATGCTGTGGTTAAAGAGAAGCAGAACGTCTGGGCAACAAATTGGGCAAAATAGAATATTTAAAGTAATGCTTTGCCTTATTTTTGCCCATATAGTTGAAATATGCCTCTTTGCATTTGCTTATAAACTTATGCTATCAGACCCCAAATTTGGTTCGTTAGCAGGTATCGACGTAAACTCAATAACAGATTATCTGTACTATTCATCAATCGTATTTACCACGTTAGGCTTTGGAGATATCGTGCCCAAAGGCTTAATTAGGCTGTTTACCAGTATCGAATCTCTAACGGGTATAAGCCTTGTCGCTTGGTCTATGTCAGTCGCTTTTTTAGAAATTCAACATGTTGAAGAAAATAAGAAATGTGATTAAAAATTCTAATATACTTATGTGGGCACTTTAAAGCCTTTTAGCTGAATGCTTGATTTTGTTTTGCAAAAAGGAGTTTGGATCTCAGTTTTAAAATCATCTGATTGAACTATCGTGAGCATAAAAAAGCTGACCAAAAATAGTACGTTAATTGGTCAGCTTAGTTCGTTTTCCAGAGTTAGCAAATGTAAAGTTTCACTTTTCCAGAGAAAAATTTACATAGTCACAAACTCTTCTGAACCGGTTGGGTGTATCGCCACAACCGAATCAAAATCTGCTTTGGTTGCCCCCATCTTCATGGCAACACCAAAACCTTGGATCATTTCATCAACAGCAAAACCAATACCGTGCAAGCCAACGATTTTTTCATTCGGACCTTGGCACACTAGTTTCATTTTACATGGTTGGCGGTGCTGCGTTACTGCGGTGTACATTGCGGTAAAGCTTGATGTGTATACTTTAATGTCATCATCACCAAACTGTTCACGAGCCTCGGTTTCTGTTAAACCTATGGTGCCAATTGGTGGGTGGCTAAACACTACGGTTGGTACTAAGTTGTAGTCCATTTTGGCATTCGGCATTTCAGGGTTAAACAAGCGCTCAGACAATAAACGACCAGCTTTAACGGCTACAGGGGTTAGCTCAATACCGTTTTCAATAATATCGCCAACAGCGTATACGCCTTGAGCTGTGGTATTTTGAAATTCATCCACTTTTACGTGGCCTGATTCAGTTAATTCAACACCAGCTGCTGCAATATTGATTTTATCGGTAGTTGGCTGACGACCAATCGCCCAAATAACTTGGTCAACATTCACGCTGTTACCATTTGCAAAATGAAGTGTTAACGAACCATCTGATTCTTTAGTAACTTCTTTTGGCGTCGCATTAGTGTGAAGTGTTGGACCTTCTGACTCAATCACTTCCATCAGAGTATCAACAATGAGTGGGTCAAATGTGCGAAGCGGTGTGTCACGGCGAACGCATAAATGCGTTTCAGTGCCTAAACCGTGCATTACGCCTGCAAGTTCAACTGCAATATAACCAGCACCTACTACTGCTACACGCTTAGGCTGCTCTTTTAATTCAAAAAAGCCATTTGAGTCGATACCGTATTCAGCACCAGGAATATTTGGAATGCTAGGGCGTCCGCCAACAGCAACCAGAATATGATCAGCAGTGTAGTGCTCACCATTTACTTCAATGGTTTTGTTATCGATAAACTTTGCAAAACCTTGAATTACGGTAACGCCATTTTTTGCTAGGTAATTATCATAGCCGTTATGAATTCGGCCAATGTAAGCCTCGCGGCTTTCAAGTAATTTTGACCAATTAAACTCTTTTATTTCAACATCAAAACCATAGTCTGGTGCGTATAGTTTAATTGCTTCAGCAACTTGCGCGCCATGCCACATTACTTTTTTAGGAACACAGCCAACATTTACACATGTACCACCTAGCGGGCCTGCTTCTACTAGGGCGACGTTTGCACCACGCATTGCTGCTCGGTTTGCTGATGCAATACCACCACTGCCACCGCCGATAGCGATATAATCAAAATGCTTTGCCATTTGAAGTTCCTTAATTTTTTAAATCTTTGTTTTATCAGATATAGGTATTCTAACCGATAACACAATAGCCTAACTTGCAATTTTTATCGATTGCCCCAATCTAAATTAACAATGACAAATTAATAAGAAGCGTTTTATGACTAATCCATTAATTGGCCTTGAAGGGTTACCACCATTTTCACAAATTAAACCTGAGCACATTGTGCCTGCATTAAAACAGGGTATTGCGGATTGTAAGCAAACGATTGAGCAAGTATTAGCGCAAGAGTCGTATACTTGGGATAACTTTATTGCGCCACTGGATGAAGTCGACGATAAGTTAACGCGCCTTTGGTCGCCAGTGTCGCATATGCATTCTGTGGTAAACAGCGAAGAACTGCGCACAGCCTATGATGAGTGTTTACCGCTTATCTCGGAATATTCTACCTTTGTTGGTCAACATCAAGGGTTATTCTTAGCAACGAAAGCGATTGCTGAAAGCGATGAGTTTGCAAACCTATCTGAGGCACAGCAAAAAGCGATTAATAATAGCCTGCGTGATTTTAAACTTTCAGGCATTGCATTGCCTGAAGAAAAACAAAAGCGATACGGCGAAATTGTTGCACGTTTATCTGAGCTAGCAGCCAAATTTGGCAATAATGTGATGGATGCCACACTTGCTTGGCAAAAACACATCACAGATGAAGCAGATTTAGCTGGTTTGCCAGAATCAGCAATCGCACTTGCAAAACACACAGCTGAAAGTAAAGAGCTAGAAGGTTGGCTATTTACTCTCGACTTCCCATCGTACTTACCTGTGATGACCCATGCAGATAACCGAGAGCTGCGTAAAGAAACTTATATTGCATTTAGCACCAGAGCGTCTGATCAAGGGCCTAATGCCGGTGAGTTTGATAACAGCGCTATTATGGCCGAAGAGCTTGCGCTTAGACATGAGCTGGCGCAATTACTCGATTTTGAAAACTTTGCTGATAAATCACTGGCAACCAAAATGGCTGAGTCACCACAACAAGTTTTCGACTTTTTAAATGATCTTGCAGCAAAATCAAAACCACAAGCACAAACAGAGCTTGCTGAACTGACGGTCTACGCAAACGAAAAACACGGTATTAGCAAGTTAGAAGCATGGGATTACACCTATTACAGTGAAAAGCTAAAACAGGAAAAATATGCCATTTCAGATGAAATTTTGCGCCCATACTTCCCTGAAAACAAAGTGCTAAGTGGTTTGTTTGAAACCGTAAACCGTTTATTTGGCATTACGGTTAAAGAAGTGCAAGGTGTTGATACTTGGCATAAAGATGTTCGCTTTTTTGAAATTGTTGATAACAGCGGCGAAAAGCGCGGATCATTCTATTTAGACTTATATGCGCGCGACCATAAGCGCGGTGGCGCGTGGATGGACGACTGTATAGGCCGTAAAGTGCGTGCTAATGGTGACGTACAATTGCCTGTGGCCTATTTGGTATGTAACTTCAATAAACCGGTTGGTGACAAACCAGCGTTATTTACACACTACGAAGTAACCACTTTATTCCATGAATTTGGTCATGGTATTCACCACATGCTAACGCAAGTAGATGTGGGTGCTGTTTCGGGCATTAATGGTGTGGCGTGGGATGCGGTTGAATTACCAAGTCAATTTTTAGAAAACTGGTGTTATGAAGAAGATGCACTGGCGTTTATTTCAGGTCACTATGAAACTGGTGAACCACTGCCGAAGGATTTGCTTGATAAATTGCTAGCGGCTAAAAACTATCAATCAGCAATGATGATGATTCGTCAATTAGAGTTCTCATTATTTGATTTTCATATTCATGCAGATTACAACCCAGCAAATGGCGATGAAATCCAAACGATTTTAAATAAGGTACGTGACCAAGTATCAGTTGTTAAAGCGCCGGAGTTTAATCGTTTTCAACATGGCTTTAGTCATATTTTTGCTGGTGGTTACTCGGCAGGATATTATTCATATAAATGGGCTGAAGTACTTTCAGCTGATGCGTTCTCTCGTTTTGAAGAAGAAGGCATTTTTAATGCAACAACAGGCCAATCATTCTTAAATAATGTATTAGAAATGGGCGGTTCAAAAGAGCCTATGGAACTATTTGTTGCATTTAGAGGGCGAGAGCCAAATGTGGATGCCTTGCTGCGTCATAGCGGTATTCAATAAAATCTAATAAGCCGCTAAAATTTAGCGGCTTTTTTTATGCATTTCATTTGGTTAAGTCTATGCTTAATTTTAGCTAATAAATAATATAGGTTTAGGCATGTTAACCAGTGTACTTGCTATTGATGATGACAAGCTAATCCACCAAATAATCGAAAAAACGCTCACCGATAATAACCAAGTAAGTCATGCATATAATGGTGAAGAGGGCATTAAAATGGCAAGGGATACTCATCCCGATATCATTTTGCTCGATGTTGAAATGCCAGGTATTAATGGGTTTGAAGTATGTAGTAAGTTAAAACAACAACGTGATACGCAAGATATTCCAATCATGTTCTTATCGTCTCGTAGCTCTCTTGAAGAGCGCATCAAAGGCTATAATTCTGGTGCAGATGATTACATCGTTAAACCATTTGAAACTGAAGAATTATTAGCACGCATTAAAGTACTTCACCAATATAAAAAGCAATCACAATCATTAAAGCAAGATATAGAACAAGCGCAAAATACCGCTGCAATCGCAATGACTGATTACAGCGATATGGGGCGCGCTATGCGGTATGTAAGTCAAACTTATGGTGTTAAGTCACTAACTCGCCTTTCTGAGTGTTTATTTGAATTTTTTTCACCGCTTAATTTAAATGTTGTCACAGCGTTTTGGTTTGAAAGTGGTAATGAATTTTTCTCCAACAATAGCGCAGTATGCCCTCTTGAAAAGGAGTTAATGCTAAACGCAAAAGAAGGTGAGCGGTTTATCGATTTTGGTTCGCGTACAATTATTAACTACCCAAATGTCTCTTTGTTAGTAAAAAACATGCCTGTAGATGACGCGCCACTGTATGGGCGTTATAAAGATTTGTTTCCACATATTTTGGAAGCAACAAACGCCAAACTTGGTACACTCGAATTGCATAATCAGTTATCGGAACAAGCGCAACAAATCACCAAAACGTTTGAATTGGTCGATAGCACATTACGCGCGCAGCTACAAAGCTTGTATAACAATAGTAAAGTATCGGTGCAGTTAATCGAAACCCTATACCAGCGCTTTTGTGATACTGTACCGCGGTTGGCGTTAGAGTCAGATCAAGAAGAATACATTTTAGGATCGGTGGAAGAGACTGTAGAGAATTTACGCCATCATTTAACCGTTGGTGATGAAATTCAAAGCTCATTTAATGAAGTGATGACATACCTTGATCACATTATGAAAGAGCGTGAAAAAATACTCGAAAGACTCGAGCAAGAACAACAAAGAGAAGAAATTAACGAAATTACGTCGCAGGACGATATTGAGCTATTTTAACAAGTTTGCATTATTCGCGTATAAAAATACTTTGCTAATCACTATAATGTTGTCATCTCAATATTTAGCAATGGATTTTCTGTGTTAATTGCTAACAGCATTCCTGAACAAAAAGACTATCTTGAACAGCTTGATAAGCGTTTTGCGTTATCTGAGTGGTTATCGAACAATCCGTTATTTTCCCTTCACTATGATCATGATGGGCTGGCATTAAGCAAAAATGATGAGCCTAAATTGGGTGCTATTCGCGTTGACTTTGTAACAGGTGCTGCTGCACACAGACGCAAATTCGGTGGTGGTAAAGGGCAGGCTATCGCTAAAGCCATTGGTTTAAACAAAGGCAAAGGCATCACACCGCATGTGCTAGATGGTACAGCCGGACTAGGGCGTGATGGTTTTGTGTTGGCATCGCTTGGCTGTACAGTGACGTTACATGAACGTCACCCAGTTGTTGCTGCACTTTTATTTGATGGCTTAGAGCGCGCGTATCTTGATGCCGAAATTGGCAGTTGGATGAGCGAGCGTATGAAAATGGCATTCGGTTCGAGCCACCAGTTGTTGCCAGATACTCATAGCGAAATTGACGTAGTGTATCTTGATCCTATGTTTCCACATCGTGAAAAATCAGCGGCAGTGAAAAAAGAAATGCGGGTGTTTCAATTATTAGTTGGTTCTGATTTAGATGCTGATGAATTGTTAGCGCCCGCGTACCAATTAGCATCGAAACGCGTTGTGGTAAAACGCCCCGATTACGCGCCCTTTTTAGCTGAAAAAACGCCGTCGATGCAAATCAAAACTAAGAAAAATCGCTTTGACGTTTATGTCAAAGCAGCGATGACTGAAACAAAAACGTCATAATAAAGTCATATACTCGCAGGGCAAGTTAATAGATTTAGAGTGCCCTATGCGCGTTTCAAGTTTTACCCGATTACTTTTAGTCGTTTTAAGTGCCATCAGTGTTGCGCTTGCTGCTGTACTTTTGTGGGCAAGCCAAACAATCAACACCCTTAATCAGCAAACCGTCTCGTACAATCAGCTTAAAAATACGGTTGTAGTCGACTTAGCGAATAGCCTGCAAGATTATTTAACTTATGGTGATAACCAGTACTTAACTTTGGCAAAGTCACATATTGAATCGGTTGAACAAAAATTAACGATTTTACCGGCCTCTATTTCATCCTCTTTGCAAGTGCAATTAACACAGTTACAAAGTGGCATTGACGGAAAATATTTGGCACTGGGTAAGTTAAGCGGTAATAAAAATGCATTGATTGATCATGCTCTCAATGAAATGGCGGATTATGCCAGTGCTTTAAGTCAGTACGCGCAAAAAGCGCAAAGCTCAAATGGCCAAACACGTTTTTATGTATTGGCAAATGCCTATCAAACGAATGTCGTGCAACTGGTTATCGCATTAAAAGAAAACAATTTAGAAAGTACCAATTTAGTGCTGGCTGAACTGACACGAATTGCACAAGAGATTGAAAACCTTCCCCTATTAGGTGTTTTTGACCCTAATATTGATGAAGACGAACTAATGCTAACGGGCGATGAGCCGGAAGACCTTGGTGAAGAGATCCAAGCCGAACTTGTTAGTTTACCCAATCGTTTGCCAAAAGAGTTGGCAAATACCAAGCGTTTAAATGAACAACGAGAGTTGGGAATTTCATCACTTCGAGAAGAAATTAGCACGTTAACTAACAGCATTTTAACTGCTGAAAAACAGCTACGTGATGAACAAACATTAATTGAAGAGCAAGTGTTCTATACCTTGTTAGCCGCCGTGTTGGGGCTGTTTGTGATTGCTGCTATGGTGTATTTTATGCAGAGGAGGCAAGTGCTTACGCCAGTAAGGGCACTCAGAAACGCATTTTCTAAATTAATTGAAAACGATAACTTAGAGCATATTCATACAGATAACCCAAAAACCGAAATGGGTGAAATTGCGCAGTACTTTAATCAGTTGATTGAAAAACAAAAATTAGAAGCACAAGAACGCGCTGATACCTTGCAACTAGTTAGCGACTTTTTAGCAAATATGAGTGAGCAACTTAAAGTAATGCTAACGGCGTCAGAGCAATCGATAGATGAAGTTGTGCAAAGTGAAAGTCTGTTGAGTCAAGTGACAGAAATTGGCGAGCAAGTTAATGATATTAACGGCACGGTAAAAAACAATGCGGAACTAACATTCAGTGCAATGGAAACCAGTGTAAGGCAATCTGAGTCGATGCTGGTGGCGAGTAACAAGACCCAACAGCAAGTGCAATCGGGTATGGATTCGATGGATCAGTTACTAAAAGGAGTTAGCGATGTGGCATCTGTTCTCGAAGTTATCAACTCCATTGCCGAGCAAACCAATTTACTTGCGCTTAATGCCGCGATTGAGTCGGCGCGCGCGGGTGAACATGGGCGAGGATTTGCGGTGGTCGCCGATGAAGTAAGGCAGCTTGCGAAGCAAACCCAAAGCTCATTGCAAAGCATAAAACAACAGTTAGATGGCTTAACGTTAAGTTCACAGCAGGTTTCGCAACAAATGGGCGAGCTAGCAGACAATGCAAGCCTGCAAACAAAGTCGGCAACACAACTCAAAGAAACCGCGAGTAGTGTTGCGGATAATGCGCTATCCGCCTCTGAAGTGGCAAATCAAGCAAGTAGTTTTGCCCTTGAACAAAGTAATTATTTGAATGAGTTTTCGCGCGCGATGGCACAGCTTAAAACGCGTGTACAACAATCAAATACGCAAGTACAAGGAATACAAAGTGATTTAGAGCAGAAGATGGTTCAAATTCGTCATTCTTTAGGTCTACAATAAATTAACCATCTTTTGGAGTGAGTAAAATGATCGAAATTAATCAAACCCTACCGAGTCACACATTCAATTTATTAACAAATGAAGGTATGACAACGCCAACAACAGCAGAATTATTTGCCAATAAAAAAGTTGTGTTATTTGCGGTTCCTGGCGCATTTACACCTACCTGTTCGGCAAGCCACCTACCAGGCTTTGTGGTGCACTTCGATGCATTAAAAGAAAAAGGCGTCGATAGTGTAATTTGTCTTTCAGTGAATGATGCCTTTGTAATGAAGTCTTGGGGTGACAGTGCAAATGCAGCAAATATAATCATGCTGGCAGATGGTGATGGTGCATTTACTAAAGCACTTGGGCTAGGTATGGAGACAGGTGTATTTGGTGGTTATCGTTCACAGCGTTACGCCATGCTTGTTGAAAATCAAACTGTTACTCAATTGTGGCTAGAAGAGCCTAAAGCATTTGAAATTTCGAGTGCAGAGGCTGTTCTAACGAATCTTTGAAACAAATAAGACTTGTTTTTATTACCCTTTTATTCACGTTTTTCTTTAATTAAATTAAGCAGTTAAATGCCTTGCATTTGGCTGCTTAACGCTTACAATGCGGACTTTTAAACCAATTCTGTTACGCGTGTAATTAAATACAGCGCAGCATAAATGAAATACTAACAAAGCGATATTGCTCTTATGGTGTTATTTAACATCGATAAGTTTAGGGCAGTTAGTATTTATTCAATCTGTTAGTTCTTAGCAATTAAATGAATTGGTATTAGTTAATCTATTTCGTCGTGGAGTCAGTTATGTTAGCACCTACAATGGTTGAAAAATTAAACGAGCAAATCAATTTAGAGTTTTATTCATCAAACCTTTATTTACAAATGAGTGCATGGTGTGAAGATAAAGGGTTTGAAGGCGCGGCAGAATTACTGCGTAAGCATGCGTTAGAAGAAATGGATCATATGAATCGCTTGTTCACTTATGTAAGTGAAACTGGCGCGATGCCAATTTTAGGTTCGATTGCTGCGCCACCACATGAGTTTGCGTCGTTAGGTGATGTGTTTCGCGAAACACTGGAGCACGAGTGTCAAATCACCAAAGCAATTAATGAATTAACGCACGTTGCATTTACCACTCATGACTATTCAACATTTAACTTTTTACAGTGGTATGTTGCTGAACAACATGAAGAAGAAAAGCTGTTTAAAGGTATTTTAGACAAAATTGAATTAGTAGGCGAAGACGGTAAAGCATTATTCTGGATTGACAAAGATCTTGCTGAGCTTGCGAAAAAAGGCACGACTTCAATTATGGAACCAGGCGCTTAATTAGTCTGTTGTTTTAAGGGGGCAGGTTTCAGAAGCTTTGCTGAACCCTGAACCCTGAACCCTGAACCCTGAACCCTGAACCCTGAACCCTGAACCCTGAACCCTGAACCCTGAACCCTGAAATTCTCTTAAAAAATCTATTTGCACTCTGCAATCAATGTGCGTAAAATGTGCGCTCTTTCGACCAATTAAACTTTGTTTTCCTTGCCTTAAACCGACCGGTCGAAACGGTACGAGGCTAAATTAACCGTAAGGAATACCCATGCGTCATTACGAAATCGTATTCATGGTTCACCCAGACCAAAGTGAGCAAGTTCCTGGTATGATCGAGCGTTATACTGGTTCTATCACTGAAGCTGGTGGTCAAATTCACCGTTTAGAAGACTGGGGTCGTCGTCAACTGGCTTACCCAATCGAAAAGCTTCACAAAGCACACTATGTTCTAATGAACGTTGAAGCACCAACTGAAGTAATCAACGAGCTTGAAACTTCTTTCCGCTACAACGATGCAGTACTACGTAACCTAGTTATGCGTACTAAAAATGCTGTAACTGAAGCTTCTCCTCTTGCTAAAGAAGAGAAGAAAGAAGCTGCAGAAGCTTAATCGTTTTTGAGACTTGTATGACTGATAACCAGTTCGTTTTGTCTGGCACGGTTTGTAAAAAACCTAAATTCAGTCAAAGCCCAGCCGGAATACCACACTGCATTTTTGTGTTAGAACACAAATCTACGCAAATGGAAGCAGGACTTAATCGTAGTAGTTATGTTCGCATTCAAGTGGTTGCCAGTGGCGAAGGCTTAAAACAACAAACTCAAGATATTGATATGGGCACGCAACTTACT
Organism: Pseudoalteromonas sp. MMG024; assembly: GCF_021654175.1. Classification (NCBI taxonomy): domain Bacteria; kingdom Pseudomonadati; phylum Pseudomonadota; class Gammaproteobacteria; order Alteromonadales; family Pseudoalteromonadaceae; genus Pseudoalteromonas; species Pseudoalteromonas sp. MMG024. The sequence goes on along the minus strand of NZ_JAKFZO010000015.1, from coordinate 81,007 downwards.
GTACGCGGTTTTATTAACCGTCACGAAGGCCGAAATGGCGTGAGTCAGTTAGTGTTACATGCTCATCATATTGAAAGAATTACTATTGGAGATTTATCTCATGGCACGTTACTTCAGACGTCGTAAGTTCTGCCGCTTTAAAGCGGAAGGCGTACAACAAATCGATTATAAAGATCTAGCTACTCTTAAAAACTACATCACAGAAAGTGGCAAAATCGTACCTAGCCGTATTACAGGTACTAGCGCTAAATATCAGCGTCAACTAGCTGCAGCTATCAAGCGCGCACGCTACTTAGCCCTTCTTCCATACACTGACTTACATAAGTAAGCAGCGGTTTAACTAGTTTTTAAAAGGTGTAGAGACATGCAAGTTATTCTACTAGATAAAATCGGTAACCTTGGTGCGCTTGGCGACCAAGTTTCTGTAAAAGCAGGTTACGCACGTAACTTCCTTTTCCCTAAAGGCAAAGCAGTTCCAGCAACTAAAGCTAACATTGAATCTTTCGAAGCACGTCGTGCTGAGTTAGAAGCTAAAGTAGCTGAAGAACTAGCAGCATCACAAGCTCGTGCAGAGAAACTAGAAGCGTTAGCTGAAGTTACTCTTGTATCTAAAGCTGGTGACGAAGGTAAGCTATTCGGTTCTATCGGTACTCGCGATATCGCTGATGCTATCACAGCTGTAGGCCTAGAAGTTGCTAAATCAGAAGTTCGTCTACCTAACGGTACTATCCGTGAAACAGGTGAATTCGATGTAGCTATCCAGCTTCACTCAGAAGTAACAACTACTATTAAAGTAATTGTTATCGCTGAAGCTTAATCAAGTTTCTTGATTAGTAAAAAACCGAGCATTTGCTCGGTTTTTTTATGCCTGTAATTCCCTTCTTACAGACTCCTTTATCACGCCTAAGTGTTCACTTACATTTACAAAAAGAAATTAACATATAACTGAAAGGTATTGATTTGCATGAATATTGCGCGATAATGACAGCGTTGTCATATTTTGGCATGTATTTTGGGGGATACAAAGTGAGAGAAAGGCATTTACTTATAGGGAATGGTTTTACGTTAGTAGAACTGATGATAACGGTTGCCATTATTGGTATTTTGCTAGCGGTTGCGTTGCCAGCTTATGGCGACTACGTAAAAGATGGACGAAGGGCTGACGCGCAACAATACCTAATGCAACAAGCTGGAGTCTTAGAGCGGAATTATACACGCTTAGGTCGTTACCCAAACGAACAAAGCATTACGTTTAAACAATCTGACTTTTACGCTTATAGCTATAAACCTCAAAACAACACAGAGTTTTCTTTAACGGCTACACCTAAAGGTGCACAAGTTGGTGACAGGTGTGGCTCGCTTTCGATTAATCAGCAGGGCGTAACGTCGGCTACGCTTACATCTTGTTGGAATTGATCATATGAAAACCCAACATGGATTTACTTTGATTGAAGCTGTAACGGTAATAGGAATAGTAGGGATTTTAGCTGCGGTAGCAACACCAAACTTTGTTAAACATATTAAACAAGACCGTATCGTAAGTACTGCGAATGAGTTAATGAGCACGTTTAAGATGGCACGAAGTGAAGCGGTTAAATTCGAGAAGGAAGTGACTTTAACCGCGCAAGGCTCAAAGTGGCTAGCTAGTATCGATAATCAGACTTTTGTGGTTTTTGACAATGACCAAACAGGGGTAGTTATTTCTGGCATAGCCACTCAAAATATTACTCCCTTAGGTGAGTTCCCCGTTACTAGCATTGATATTAGTGATCGAGATCGTGATACAACAGACCGCTGTTTTCGAGTTTATGCCAGCGGTCAGAGCAAAATTGAAAAAGGGAATTGTTGATGGGAAATATACAGAAAAAGTCTAAACAGTCTGGGTTTTCTCTGATTGAAGTTATGGTAGCACTAGTAGTATCTAGCTTTGCATTATTGGGTATGGCAGCTGGTCAGCTGCAATCGCTTAAATATGCCTCAAATTCGTTTGATTATACATTGTCGCTACTACAAGCTAATAACGCGGTAGAGCAAACTTGGGCCAATCTGTGTGATTTACAAAAAGGGAATATCGAGTTTGCTGATGTCACACCCGCTGCGCAATTTAATAAATATACAATCGATTTTGCAAACAACTTTAGCAGTGACAACTTCCGCGTAGGTGCTAGTTGGTCAGATAATCGGATGACCGACAATTTGGCCAATCGTGTTGAAATAGAAGCCAGTTTCCCCGATGTTTCTGGGAGTTGCTAGTTATGAAAAATAATCCAGATGGCTTTACGCTCGTCGAGTTATTAGTAGCTTTAGCTGTAAGTAGCTTCTTAATGGCTGGTATTTCTCTTGTTTATTCTGCATTGAGCGAATCTGTAGATACATCAAAAGAGCTTGAAAATGCGCAAGAAGTTTTAAGGTATAGTTCTGAGGTATTTACACGTAGTTTAAAGCAAACCAAATCAATGCCCTTAATACCAGACGCAAGCACTATTGTAGTTGTTCAAGATACAAGTGGCGCTACTGCTTGTAACGGTACTAAACCCGCTGTGCCTTTCAGCGAAACATTTACGCTTGTTGATAATAAACTACGATGCCAAGTAAATGCTGAAGCCGAACAAGTACTGTTAACTGGATTAGAAGATATTAGTTATCGCAGTAACGGTAATTTGGTTGAAATAACCGTAGTACCAGAAAGCTTAAATGTTGACATGCTAGCAAATGGATTTCGAATTGATATTGCTCTTAGTGGCAAGATACTACACGAGGCGTTGAACTGATGACGAAACAAAAAGGATTTACCTTACTTTCAGTAATGATTCTAACAACAATGACGAGCATCATAGTGTTGAGTTCTTTACGCGATAACTTTATTCAGGAGCGTTTAACTGGCAACTATCAAAAGAAAATGAATGCTCGTTTAGTGTCGGAAAAAGGGGTTTTTGAAACTCATAAACGTGTTTTAGAGGAATTGAATAGAAAGCCCGATGCTACAATTGCAGAGCTTATAAATGATACTTTAGGTGAGAACCCTTACATCATCGGTAGGGCTCAGAGTGAAAGTATGTCATATGCGGCACGGCTGGGTGTAAATAGTGATGGTTTACTTGAGCTAAGCAGTAACGGAAAACGATTTGAAGGAGCAAATAATACAGTTGCACTTTTTGAACTTGTTAATAAAGGCGCTGTATCGGCATTTTCGTCAGGTTTAATTGGTTGCGAAGGCGTTAAATCAACTGCGGGAGGAAGAATAGACGCTTATGATTCAAGTCAAGGAAGTTACGCGAGAGAAAATGCTATTCCTGCATCTGCAACGACGACAATTCATCAAGACAGTAATGTTACATTGAGTGGAGGCGCAAGTGTTTGGGGTGATGTGAGTGCTACGGGAGATATCAATCTTTCGGGTGGTGCAACAGTCTATGGTGATGTGCATGCAAATGGCAATGTTACTGTAAATGTAGGGCCGCAAAATGGGCGTAGTAGCAATGATATGCCTGAAGGTGAAACGATTTATATCTCAGTGTCAGGTGATGTGTTATCAAATGGAGATATTACACTGGCCCAAACGCAAGTTGGTGGAGTGCTTCGTGCTGAAAAAAATCTAACTTTAGGTACAGGGCGGCTCAATCAAGTGTTAAATCGTGACAATAATGGTAAAGACATTATGTATGGTGGCTCTTTGACCGTGCCTAACCCATTACCAACTCATTATTATCAAGATGGTCTAGAGTACACAGACTCTTCATTTAATGTTTTACCGAATGTACCGACAGTGCCTTCGCGGCCACCTGATACTGAAATAGATGAAAATTTTGATACGACAGATCCCGCTCGGAACTGCGACCCAATTGGAATCGATAGCCATATGGCAGGCTATGATGAATCTGGTTTGGAAGATTTATCATTAAAGCAAGCGTCATCTGTCTATACGCTTTACAAAAATTCTTATTTGGGACCAAGCGGAAATCCTAGTTGGGGAGAGTCTTTCCCTAATCTTTCGGCGAGAAATGAGAAGCTACCAACAGGTGAAACTGTATCTATGTTTAAAGTTAAGAATTTAAACATTAACGGAGGTACACTAAAAATAGCTGCAAATAATGATGTATATTTGTTTATTGATGGCGACTTCGACTTAACTGCAAATGGTGATTCAAAGTTTGAAATAGAGGCAGGAGCAAGTTTAACGTTGTTTGTTACGGGTAAGGTTACACTTCAAAAGGGGATAATACAGCAACAAGGTATTACTGAAAGCAATACGCCTGTTTTTTCTATCTACTCCTCTTATGAAAATGCTGATGGTATCAAAGTCAATGCAACAGGTGATTTTTATGCTGCTGTTTACGCGCCAAAAACAGATGCATTGATAAAAGCAAGTGGCTCTACAATGGGCTCAATTCGTGCCAAAACGGTATCTATTGATGGTGCGGGAGGTTTTCACTACGATACTAAGTTAGGTGAAATTGGTAATGTTTCTACCTGTTGTGGTGCAACAAAGCTCGTCTTTAAAGGCTGGCGCTACTTATAATCTAAGATAACTATCTATTAAAACGCTCTTTTTGAAAGGGCGTTTTATTTTTCTCAAAAAAAATTTATTTTCATTTAAACCTTTCCAAACCCTTCTTACGTCTAATAAAGTAATCAACAAGAAAACAACACTAGGGAAGTAAATGTGTTAATTGATGCAGAGCAGCGTTTTGTAAAAGAGCAAGAAGCGAACTTTGATCTGCAGTTAATCGAAAAAGTGAATATGGGCGATAGGCAAGCATTCCATGACTTGTATAACCGCCACTATAAACGCGTTTTTGCACTTACTTTACGTTTAACCGCAAATGAAAGCCTTGCTGAGGAAGCACTTCAAGAAGTGTTTGTTCAACTATGGCAAAAGCTATCGAGTTTTGATGGCAAAGCAAAATTTACTACCTGGTTACACAGTGTAGCGGCAAATATCACTATTAGTTATTTACGTCGACAAACCAATTGGTTGCAAAAAGTTGTCAGTTTTGAACAGGCGGGTATGCCAGAACAAGAAGTGGATATGTGCCACGGCTTAAATGGGTTAGATAAATATATAGTGCGGCTACCAGAAAAAGCGCGACTTGTATTTGTATTGTTTGCGGTAGAAGGGTATCGCCACGAAGAAATTGCAGAACAGTTAAATATGGCTGTGGGCTCTTCTAAAGCGCAGTACCACAGAGCACGTAGTTTATTAAAAGAGTGGATGAGTAATGAAACAGACTAATTTAGACAAAATGCTAGATGAAGCAGTTGCTCAATTGCCAACTGAGGTTAGCCCTAAAAAAGATTTATGGCAGGGCGTGGAAAACGCGATTGCTAATCAGCCAACACAGACGAGTAAAAAGTCTCATGTTTGGCAGCAAGTTACCGCGTTAGCTGCGTGTATGTGTTTAGGTTTATTGAGTTATCAAGTGTTCTTTAACCAACAAAGCAGCCAATATGAGGCGGGCTTAAAAGCGATGACGCAAACCTTTAAACATGAAAAACAAGCCTTGCTCGTAAAGTACAGCGACAAAAAAGCCCTTGCTGATAATTGGCAAGCGCAATTAGCAGAGTTAGAAGAAGCAGAAAAAGCGATTAAGTTAGCGTTAGAAAATGAGCCAGAAAACGCCACATTACTAAGAATGTTGTCGCAAGTTTACCAGCAACAACTCGATTTAATTAACAAGGTTCATGAGCCTAGCTGGCAACGAATTTAAGAGGAAGTGTTATGAAATTATTAGCTTTTGTTTGTAGTAGTTTATTATCGTTTTCATTGATGGCCGGCGAGCTTATCGATAAAACCATCGATGTACCAAGCAATAACAAAATATATATTGAAAATGACCAAGGTGAAATTATCCTAAAAGGCTGGGATAAGCAGCAAATGCAAGTTTTGGGTGCCCTTGATGACCGGGCTGATGGTTATATCTTCCGTAACAAAAAAGGCGGACGTACCGAGTTTATTGTGGAAATGCCAAATCATTACAGTCGTAAAGACGGTAAAGGTTCTAAACTCACCATCTTTGTACCAAAAACACATTTAATCAATATCGAAAGTGTAAACGCCGACATGGATATCGCAGAGCTTAGCGCAGGCATTGTACTGGATACGGTAAATGGTGATATTGATATTCAAGATGTTACGGGTCGTATCAATCTTGATACCGTAAATGGCGACATTAAATCGCACAATCTGAATGGTCAAATTCGTATTGAAACGGTTAATGGTGATATTCGTGATACCAATTCGCAAGGCAGTATGCGTGTTGAAGCAGTTAATGGTGATTTAACAAGTGATACCAAGAGTAAAGACATTCGTATTGAAAGCGTTAATGGTGATGTAGAAATCAACGCACACACGATTAAAGACTTTGAAATTACGACAGTAGGCGGTGAAGTTGAAGTGACAATGCAAGCACTTAGCCGTGGCGCCAATATTCAAGCTGAAACGGTTAACGGTGATATTCTGTTCAAATTACCGCGTGACTTATCAGCAGATGTTGAAATAGCCGCTCACGCTGGCGGTAAAATTAGAAATGGTCTATCAAAAGATAAACCTAAAAAAGCAAAATACGGCCCATCAAGTTCACTTGAATTTCAACTGAAAGACGGTGATGTTGAAATCGAAATCGACACAGTAAATGGTCGTATCGAGCTAAAATACAATTAATCATCATGCATATTTAATAAAGCCCAGCTCAATGCTGGGTTTTTTTATTGGTTCTGGTTAGAATAGCCAGATTCTCTTCGAGTTAAATCCAGTCATGGCAAAAACAGATAAACAATTAGATACCTTAAAAGTCCCTCCGCATTCAATTGAAGCTGAACAGTCGGTGTTGGGCGGTCTAATGCTTGATAATGAAGCATGGGATCGTGTTGCCGAGCGTGTTGTAGCGCAAGATTTTTATACCCGCACGCACAAGCTTATTTTTGAAGCGATGGAAAAGCTAGTTGAAAGCGGTCACCCAATTGATTTAATCACTATTTCTGAAACATTAGAAAAAACCAACGAGCTGGATTCTATTGGTGGATTTGCTTATCTGGGCGAAATTGCTAAAAACACGCCAAGTGCAGCGAACATCAATGCTTACGCTGAAATTGTACGCGAGCGTGCAGTCGTTCGTGAAATGATCCATGTGGCCAATGAAATTGCTGATGCAGGTTATAACCCTGAAGGGCGAGATAGTCACGACTTACTCGATTTAGCTGAAACCAAAGTATTTAAAATTGCTGAGCAACGCACAAAAAGCTCAGATGGCCCGCAGAATATTCATAATATTCTGGAAAAAACCATCGACAAAATTGAAGAGTTATATCAATCGCCACAAGACGGTGTTACGGGTGTAAGTACTGGCTACAGCGATTTAGACAAAATGACGGCAGGTATGCAACCGTCAGACTTAATTATTGTTGCCGCCCGTCCTTCAATGGGTAAAACCACCTTCGCCATGAACCTTGCAGAACATGCTGCTATGACGCAAGACAAGCCAACGCTTATTTTCTCGCTAGAGATGCCGTCAGAGCAGATCATGATGAGGATGCTGGCATCTCTTGGCCGTATTAACCAAACCAAAGTGCGTACCGGTCAGCTAGATGATGATGATTGGGCGCGTTTATCGTCCACCATGGGATTGTTAATTGAAAAAGGCAAAATGTTTGTCGATGACTCATCAGGCCTAACACCTACCGAATTGCGTTCACGTGCGCGTCGTATCGCTCGTGATCATGGCGGTATTAGTATGATTATGGTGGATTACCTTCAGCTCATGCGAGTGCCAAGTTTACAAGACAACCGAACATTAGAAATCGCCGAAATTTCACGCTCACTCAAAGCCTTAGCAAAAGAGCTAGAATGTCCGGTTATTGCGCTGTCTCAGTTGAACCGTACATTAGAGCAACGTGCTGATAAACGTCCAATCAACTCCGACTTACGTGAATCGGGGTCAATCGAGCAGGATGCCGACTTAATCATGTTTATTTATCGTGATGAAGTTTATAACGAAGATTCAACTGATAAGGGCGTCGCTGAAATTATCATTGGTAAGCAGCGTAATGGTCCTATTGGTAAAGTACGCTTAACCTTCCAAGGTCAATTCTCGCGATTTGACAACTACGCGGGACCTGCCGTGGATGATGAGTATTAATGCGACTCGCTTGCGCCGAAATCAATTTAACAGCGTTAAATCATAATCTAGCGCGAGTAAAAGAGCTTGCGCCGGGCGCGAGCATTATGGCTGTGCTAAAAGCCAATGCTTATGGTCATGGTTTAGTAACTATTGCGCAAAGCCTAGTTGACGCAGATGCTTTTGCGGTTGCCAGAATCGACGAAGCTTTGGCGTTGCGTGCCGGTGGTGTAATTAAACCAATCGTGCTGCTAGAAGGGGTTTTTCGCGCGGAAGATTTAGCGATTGCAGCAACCAGTAACTTTAATGTTGTGGTGCATGATGAAGCACAGCTGGTTATGCTTGAAAACGCAAAGCTTGCAAGCCCAATAACCGCATGGTTAAAACTTGATACCGGCATGCACCGTTTAGGAATTGAGCCAAGTCAGTGTCATGATATGTACATGCGTTTAGAGCGCTGTAATAGTGTGGCTGAAAATATTAAGTTAATGACCCATTTTGCCTGCGCAGACGATCTTGACGACGGTAAAACAACTGAGCAAATGGCGCTCTTTTTCGGTAGTATTAAAGGCAAAAATAACGAACTATGCTTGGCAAATTCAGCGGGCATTGTAGGTTGGCCAAATAGTCATTGTGATTGGGTTAGACCTGGCTTAATGCTTTATGGTGTATCACCAATGATCGATTCAACAGGGCAAGATCATCAATTAACCGCAGTAATGCGATTAACCAGTAGTATTATTGCTATTCGTGATGTAAAAGCGGGTGAAACGGTTGGTTATGGCAGTGCCTGGCGTGCAGCGAGCGATACTCGAATAGGTGTGGTAGCAATGGGTTATGGCGACGGTTACCCAAGACATGCGCCAAATGGCACACCAGTGATGATTCAAGGTAAACGCTTTACGATTGTTGGTCGTGTGTCGATGGATATGATCACCGTAGAACTTGGCGATGACGACTCAGTAGCACTAGGTGATGAAGTAGAGTTATGGGGACCAAATTTGCCAGTTGAGCAAATTGCGCAGTTTGCAACGACTATTCCTTACGAGCTTCTATGCAACATAACCCCTCGGGTTGAATATAAGTATATCCAAGAATAGTTTTATTTTGCAGCTAAGTGCGAGGTTTAGAATACCTCTCCCTGTATTGTAGCGACTAAGGTGCGAGCACCTCCGTAATCTCTGTGTTCACCAAGATAAATACCTTGCCACGTGCCCATATTAAGCTGACCATTAGCAATGGGAATTGAGATACTCGAACCCAGTGTGCTCGCCTTAATGTGCGCTGGCATATCATCATCACCTTCGTAATCATGCTGATAATAACTTTGACCTTGTGGTACAAACTTATTGAAATGAGTTTCCATATCAATGCGCACGGTTGGATCGGCATTTTCGTTAATCGTTAAACTAGCAGATGTATGCTGTATAAATAGGTGCAGTATGCCAATACGATATTTGCTCAGTTCAGCAAGATGATGCGTAATTTCAGCGTCTATTAAATGAAAACCTCGCGCACGAGGTTTTAATTGAAAGCTTTTTTGTTGCCAACTCATAATTATAGTTTGTCGAAACAAACCTCAATATGTGCTGCACCGAAATCCGATGTAAACGGCATAATAAGTTTCGGACCTTCACATTTATGAGTAATAGTGTGGTCTTTACCTGATACAACAACGGGCGTTGCCATATCAAATTCGTAGCCCTTGTCGCCTAGTAAGTTTTTAGCACCACCGGCAACCATATTGGTAATTTCACCAACCATGTCGGTGACTTCTTCGTTTATTTTCTCAGGGCGTTCACCGAGCATGCGCTCCATAATGGTCATGGCAAGTTCGCCATCAAAGGTAATAGACAAAGAACCTTTAGTTTGTGGGCCAACCATACCGATTAAGCCTGATACATCGCCAACAGCCACTTCTGTTTTCTTTATTTTGGGCTTGCCCGGCGTTAGATCAGTTTGTGCCATTGTTGATAACACATTGAGTAAAGAAGAAATAAATGGGTTTATGAATTCTACATTCATGTTTTAGTCCGGTTCCGTTTTTTAGGCGTATATCATCTATAATTCAAGAATGAAGTTGCGATTTTTGCAAACTAATTCTGATATTTATTGACACTTAGCGCAAATACCACGCGCTTCAATTGTTTGAGTTACAACTTTAAAACCCAAATCTGTCGCTTGGTTGTTCAGCTCGTGCGCAATTGCGTGAGAATTAAGCTCTTCAACATGGCCGCATTTTTCGCAAATGAGTAACTGAACTGGATGAGTATGTTCAAAATGATGGCACAGCATAAATGCATTGGTGCTTTCAATTTTGTGAATAAAGCCCATTTCGGCTAAGAAATCGAGCGCTCTATAGATTGTAGCAGGTTTTGCATTAGGCTCAGTTTGCTTTAATTGCTCTAGCAAATCATAAGCGCCAACACCTGATTGAGTGCCAGCCAATAAGCGAAAAACTTTCTCGCGAATTGTCGTAAAGCGAACCCCTTTGTCGTTGCAAACGACTTTTGCTTTTTCTGTTAATGCTTCAACTGTCATAAAATTGTTCCTCGATATCAAAGTCATCTTACCACAATCAATTTAACTATTTGTAGTTAAGTCTTTAAGCAAACCCCTCTTTTATGAATATAAATTGAGCAAAGACGAAAAATCGAGTAGAATCGCGACCCCATATTTACTGAGGTGTAGCGTGAATAATTTACTGAGGTGTAGCGTGAATAGACGTTTTTCTGTAGCCCCAATGCTGGATTGGACTGATATTCAATAGAATAAAGGTTTTGGGTTGTGCTGGGGTGACTATTGGGTGGCTTTTGAAGTATCAGGGTGACAGCTTTTTTCTCAAAAGTAATTATTTTATAATTTTTGTTGTATTGCTATTGTATATACACAGATGTACAATAATGTCCTACAATAAAGAAGATGGATTTTTATGGGTATTAGTATATCAACGTCGGTAAGGCAAAAGTTAGCGACTAAACACTCCGTAACCGAGAACGAGGTTATTGAGTGTTTTTCATCTCGGAAGGCTAATGCTAAGTTCTTAAGGGATAATAGAGAAGAACATAAAACCAACCCTCCATCGTTATGGTTTATTGGCACAACAGATACAGGTAGAGTACTAAAAGTAGTGTTTATTTATTGTAGTGATAGTAATGAGTTTGTTATCAAAACAGCTTATGAAGCTAACGGAGAGGAAGTTCGTATTTATAATAAATACTCTTAGTGAGCTAAGAGCATTTATTATAGGACTAAAATGAAAACGTAACGGATTGCTCTGAAACGAGGTATAAATCATGGTAGATAAAATCGAAAGCACTATAGATGCATGGGATAATCGCGAACTAGGTTGTGATGAGGCACATGTAGAAACCGTAGAGCTAAATGAAGAGATGATCAATGAATCTCTAGCATTGCAAATGATATCAATTCGCTTGCAGAAAACACTAATTGAAGATTTAAAGATGATAGGCCAACTGAATGGTATTGGCTATCAACCATTAATCAGACAAGTGCTAAAGAGATTTGCCGACTCTGAGAAGAAGCAACTTTTAAGAGAACAGGCATCTCAATTATCAATGAGTTCTGAAGATGAAAGCCATAATCAGCTAAAAAAGGCTTGTGGTTAGTAAAATTCACCTATAAAAAGGCCCGCCAAAGCGGGTTTTTTTATGTTCGAGATCTAAGAAAACCAAGTATTTTGGTAAATATACACTTTTAAATTGATGGCTTTTTCATTAGAGCTTAATAATTATTCTTTAAATACAAAAAGGAGAAATTATGTTCTATTTTATTTGCTGGCTTAATTTCAATTCTAGCTATTTCATTAATTTTTAGAGATAAAAAACTATCGGTTTTCATTGGAGCTTTAGCTTCATTCGTTTCTTTTGATGGACTTGAAATTTTGATGAATTTTACTGGGGTGGTAATTGCTGCTTACATACTAGAGCAATTAATACCTGATGAGTATTCCTATAAAGTTAGTTAAGCATAAAATGCAAACCCGCAAGCCGCGGGTTTTTTAGCGCCTGTGTAAATGTCCAGATTGTTAAAAGGTGAATGCTAACTTAGCTTAGTTGTTACAAAGCTATGGAAAATAAAAGGAATAGGTATGGTATTTAAAATATTGGGTTGGTTTGTTGGGGGGGGGAGATTTAGTGTTTACTGCATTTCTTGCATCTGTTTGTGTATAATCCCCGCCTAAATTAATATTTTCAATTATCAACTAGAAAAGCTATGTAAGCTATTGATCTGTCCTACCCTGTAAGGGTGCTTATAGGGTGACTGTTTAGGCAATTCAGAGTAATTCAGGACAATTCAAAGCAACTCGGAGTCATTATTTTATGAATGAAGAAACACTTGAAGGTGTTGTAATATCTAGAAATCCAGTAAAAACAAGCTTTCGTAGAATGTCTGTAGCCCCAATGCTGGATTGGACGGATAGGCATTGTCGTACTTTCCATCGACAATTAACAAAGCATTCAGTGTTGTACACTGAAATGATTACAACTGGTGCAATTATTTTTGGCAAAGGTGACTATTTACATTTTGGCCAACATGAGCAACCGGTGGCACTGCAATTGGGTGGTTCCGATCCGAAAGCATTAGCAGAATGCGCAAAACGTGCTGACCAATATGGCTATCAAGAAATTAATTTAAACGTCGGGTGCCCATCTGATCGTGTGCAAAATGGTCGCTTTGGCGCCTGTTTAATGGCCGAGCCTCAGTTGGTGGCTGAATGTATTGCGGCGATGAAAGCTGAAACAGACGTACCTGTTACCGTTAAAACGCGTATCGGAATCGACGAACAAGACTCTTACGAGTTCTTAACGGCATTAATTGATGCTAGTTATAATGTGGGTTGTCGTGATTTTATCATCCATGCACGCAAAGCGTGGTTGCAAGGTTTAAGTCCAAAAGAAAACCGTGAAATCCCGCCGCTCGATTATGAGCGTGTTTACCAACTTAAGCGTGATTTCAGTGATTGCCACATTTCACTAAACGGTGGGGTAAAAACCATTGATGAATGTTTAACACATTTACAGCATATTGATGGTGTAATGGTTGGACGTGAAGCGTATGCCAATCCATATATGCTGGCTGAAGTTGATAAGCTAATTTATGGTGATGAGCAAAGTACAACGTTGACTCGCCACCAAGTGGTGCGCAATATGTTTGATTATATAGAATCAGAAATGGCACAAGGTGCAAACTTTTGGCATGTTGTAAGGCATATGCTGGGTATTTTCCAAGGCCAGCCAGGAGCACGTTCATACCGTCGTCATCTTTCTGAAAATGGTCATAAGAAAGATGCTCAAATTTCATTACTTGAAGAAGCGCTGGCGTTTGTTCCTGAGTAATATCCCGAAATAGGGAAACCCCAATTCCGTATTTGGGAAAATTAAAAGCTAAATATTGGTTAAATTAACCAGTGTTTGGCTTTTTTTTTATTTGTTAGGTTAGTGTTTTTTATTATTTCTAATTTAATCAATAGGTTATGTTTTTGGCATGCTCTTTGTTAAGTATTACGTACGATTCTTAATATTTAACCGAACGTTATGTTAGCAAAAATAGTTACTACAGCGTTGTTACTTATCAGTTTACTTCTGCAATCTGTACTTGCAACGCAAGCAGAGCAACAAGCGCAGCTTGAGCAGGTGTGTGAGCAAGTACCGAGTGTGGCTAACTTATTGCAATTGAAGTGCGAAAAAGGAGCTTAAAATGTTGGACTTACTTGATTTATTTAGCCTGTTTTTATTACCAGTTGTTAGCTTATTAGTGACAGTGGGTGTGTGGCACGGATTTATTGGGCAGCGTGGTCAAACTCTTTTTAAATAATTAACCTGCAGCTTTATTCCATATTTAAGCTCGTAATCTTTGTTAATCCTTAATCTGCGAATCTCTCCCCTTTTGGGGTAGCTGTATTACGTTTGGAATTACATCTGACGTTTTAGCCATTACATTTACCATCTCTATAAGCTTGTTTGCAATTAATCCCGTTGTTGATGCATTTGTTAGCGTTATCAATAGCGCGTTATTTACTTAGTTACGGTCGTAACCTTTACTTAATTGTTATCGTAAAACAGTGCCCTGTAATCTTTTTTATTTAATCCTCTACTTAGCGCTAGCTTTAAAATCACGCGCTTAAACCTTCGTAAAATGTAAGAGCGTGTTGAACTTTGCTGCCTATTTCTGCAGCAGTTTGTTTTGCATTTAGACAAGGCTGAGTGATTGCAGTGTAGTACTCTACATAAATGAACGATAACGCAATATAAAGGCCAAACAAGCGCTGCCCAACAGGTTCAACCCAAAGCTTTTTGCTCTTTGTTGTTGCTTCTTGACTTAGTCCACTAAGCCTACAAAGCAACGCCGCGATCAAAAATCTTTGGATTTGAACAGAATTTAGACCACAAAGGTCAACACGCTCTGGTTAAATAAAATTTTAATTATTAGTTAATTTAACCAATGTTGTGGTTAATTTAACTACTTCACAACATTTTATAAATCTAGTTTAATCATAACGTATTGTATTTGTTGGTTTTGTTTGTTTTGGCACAATGATTGGAGTAACAGAATACACAAGAGAAAAAATAGACGAATATCAACAGGAGAGAGTTATGGGCATTTTTACTCGATTAACCGACATTATCCAAGCGAACGTATCAGCAGCGTTAGACCGTGCTGAAGATCCAGAAAAACTAGTGCGCCTAATGGTACAAGAAATGGAAGAAGCGCTAGTAGAGTTACGCACTACATCGGCAAGCTTGATAGCTGAAAAGAAAACACTGCAGCGCAAGTTAACCAAACAGCAATCATCAGCAGACTATTGGCATGCTCAAGCTGAAAAAGCGTTGCAAAAAGAGCGTGAAGATCTTGCTAAAGCAGCACTTGCTGAAAAGCAAAAAGCAAATAAAGAAATCGATGGGATTCAACCAGAAATTGATCGTATTGATGAAGTGCTAAGTAAAGTTGCGCAAGACAGTAATTCATTGCATCAAAAACTAACGCAAGCGAAGGGTAAACTAAAAGAGTACCAAATTCGCTCGCAGTCAGCAGAAGCTAGAGTGAAAGCTAAATCACAGCTTCATAGTGAGCAAATTGATCGGGCGCTAGAGCGTTTTAACGAAATCGAATACAAAGTGGACCGCATTGAAGCACAAATTGAGTCTTACGAAGTAACTCAGAGTTCGAGCCTTAAAACGCAGTTTGATGAGTTAGAAAAAGACGACGCACTAGATGAAGAGCTAGCGGCATTGAAAGCACAAGTTGCTAAAAAAGCAGCATAGGAGGGGTTATGAAATCTCATATACATAACGGCAGTTTTTACAAAGACAGACTAAACAAAAAAGTGTCGGGCGTGTGCGCAGGTCTTGCTCTTGGTAATAGTTTACCAATCTGGAGCGTAAGATTAGCCGCGGTGGCAGCGTTGTTGGTCTTTCCTGTCGCAACTTTGCTTGCTTATTTTGTTGCAGCAACGGTGCTACCAGCACGCTATTATTAATTTTTTACTTAGGGGAGCAGGACCTAACCCCTCCCCCTAAAATTTACAATAATTAATAATTTTCAGGTACTTTTTGCATCTTCCTCTGTAGTATACTGAATCAAAGCATGGAGGGATTTTGATGTTTAAGCGCTATCTATTAATTATTATTTCAGTTTTTTCTTTTTCACTTGCAGCCAACCAAATTACAGTATCTGACTTTACTGTTCGCGAGTTTATTCCCGGAGCGCCATCAAGCGTTGGGTATTTTCAGCTTGCTAATCACACGAACCAAGATCAAGTGCTTACATCAGTCAGCATTGAAAAATTGGGTCGTGTTGAGATCCATAATCATGTGCAGAAAAATGGCATGATGAGTATGGTTAAACTAGAAAAATTGGCCATCGACGCACATTCTACAGCGATGTTTCAATCAGGTGGTTTGCACCTTATGCTGTTTTCACCTAAATCTAAATTAATTAAAGGTGAATCGCTAAGTGCTACATTTAATTTTGCATCTGGTTTAACGGTAAACGGTAAAGCTACGGTTGTAGGCATTAATGAAAGCGCTGAGAATGCGCATCAGCATCACCACCATCACTAGGAGGGGATATGCAACATAAAGGTAAAATTGCAGCTGCGGTTGCATTTATTTTCTTGTTTTTTTATTTAATCGCGGTTTATTGGAGTATTGAACCCGATATATTTAACGTTCAAGAACGCGCTGAGAATGCGGCTAAACAAGAACAGCAGCAAGTGGTTACTGGTTACGTTACTACAACTGCCGTAATTGAAGTTGCCAGCACATTGTTAAATAAGCCAGGTGGCTATTTGACTAACGATGTAATGCCACCGTCAGTAATGATGGATAACATGCCGTCATGGGAATTTGGCGTGTTGGAAATGACCCGTGATATCACGTTGGCAATGCGTAAAGATTTTAGTCGTTCTCAGTCTCAATCGACGGAACACCCTGAGCTTAAAGCTGCACAGCCGCAGTTTAATATCAATTCAACCGCATGGATTTTACCAAGTGCGGAAGATGAGTATCAAAAGGGCATAGACGCATTAATTCGTTACCGTAAAGATATCGCAAATCCGGTAGATTCTAGCGCACAATTTTATGCACGAGCTGACAATTTACGTGCCTACCTAAAAGAGGTTGAAAAGCGTTTAGGTAGTTTAAGCATGCGTTTAAGCAGTAGTGTAGGGCAAGATAAAATTAACACTGATCTTGCCGGTGATACAGCTGCACGTCGCGCAAGTTATGCGCCATCACACCAATTGGTTAAAACGCCTTGGTTAGAAATCGATAATGTATTATATGAAGCGCGCGGTGCGAGTTGGGCGCTGTTACATTTTTTTGCGGCCATTGAAACCGACTTTGCCGATGTGTTAGAAAAGAAAAATGCACGTGTTAGCGTTAAGCAAATTATGCGCGAATTGGAAGCAACACAAGAAACTGTTTGGAGCCCAATGGTGTTAAACGGCAGTGGCTTTGGCTTTGTCGCAAATCACTCATTGGTAATGGCAAATTATTTATCGCGCGCGAATGCCGCGATTATTGAATTATCAGAATTACTCTCTCAGGGATAACTTAATGAAAAAAATGATGTTTGGTGCAGCACTAATTGCTGCCGCAATGGTACCACAGGCGAAAGCAGACACTTTGTTAGGCCTGTATGTTGGTGGTGATTATTGGGCTGCACAAACCGATGGTGCGCTAGGTACGTCGAGCGATATGCAAAGCTTCAATTTTGAAGATAAAGAGTACGGCAGCTACTATGCAGCGCTTGAGCACCCAATCCCGCTAGTACCAAATGTAAAATTAAAATATACCCAATTAGAATTAGCAGCCGATGCCAATTTAAACACTTCGTTTGGCTTTGGTGACAAAGTATTTAAAGTTAACTCAACAGTTACAGGCGACAGTGATTTAAGCCATGTTGATTACGTACTTTACTACGAAATCTTCGACAACGACTTGGTGTCGATTGATTTAGGCTTATCTGCTAAACAGTTTGATGGCTATGTAGCGGTTAAAGGCGATCAACAAGGGTCAAACTTTGGTGAAGAGTCGGTTGATTTTAATGGTTTTATTCCTATGGCTTATGGTGCGGTGCAATTTGGTTTACCGTTTACGGGATTAAGCGCATTTGCTGAAGGCCAGCTATTAGCAATTGGTGATAGCAAAATTCAAGATTATCAAATCGGTGTTGCGTGGGAGTTTATCGATAATATGGCGGTGGATGTTGCTGTTAAGGCTGGTTACCGTGCAATGTTACTTGAATTAGATGACGTTGATGATATTTACACAGATATCGACGTTGATGGTGTATTTGCGGGCTTGCAAATTCACTTCTAATAGAATGCCCGTATCTGAATTTGGTTTACGCTAGTAAACCGCTGAGTTTACCAAGCTCATACTATAGTTTTGCCAGCATTAACTGTTGGCAAAACTCACATCAAAGCTCTTATCGAATGCTTTTTTCAAGCACTCTAAATATTGATTACTAAGTTTATTACTGGTTAATCGCGCTAGTGAGAACCCTGTTTGGGTAAATTTATAGTACGTTAAAATACTGCCTTGACGCTTAGCTGTTAGGGTTAAGGTGCCGTTGGCAAAGCTTAGTGTTTGGCTTTCGCCTCGTTCAAATGCCTTAGATTCAATCTCTTGCTGATAAATTAACTCAATGTCGATAAGTGTTAAAATATCGGGATAGTTGAGTCCGGCGCTACTTAAGTTCACGTAGTTTTTTTTATGCGGATTTAAAAAGTTAAGCAAACTTGGCGCAAGGTAGCTGCCAGTAATTATTTGGTGAAATCCATCACTTGCCGATTTACCCGCACACCCTGTTGCCAATTGTAATACGTCAGCTTCTTTTGGTGTGATGTGTTTAAGCGTGATCAAACTCTTATACGAAAATGATCCCGGATTAATAACTTCACCAGCAAGTACTTTCGCCCATAACTTTTGAATATTGCTATTGCTGGTATCCTCGGCCAGCTCTAAAAAGCGCTCAATCCAATCAGGGTCCGGCTCACCTTGTGAGGTTACAGGCGGGCAGTAATGTTGCGCTAATCCAAGAATCGATTCAATATTTGTTTGTTTTCGAATAAGTGCAAGCTTACGGCGTTTTTGTGCGCGTTGCAGTGTGCTTTCGGTGCTATTGTAATTTGGTAGAGGGTTAAGGGTTTTTGAAACACTGTCTTGCTCAAGGCGTTTTGATGCTTGCTCTGCGTTTACTTTATTGTGTTCTGCACCCACTTTGCTTTTAATTATCTTTGCAAGGTGTTGTTGTGCCGTAATCGGTTTAATTGGCATCTTGTTGTTCCATCTTTTGACTTTTGCAAAGCGAGTTTAAATTTCGTAACCCTAAATCAATCGCGTCCTGCATTTTATATTTGTGGTATTGAGTTAATAAACTACCCACTAGCGGGGTGTTAATGCCACCTTCAATTGCCCAACTTATTTGTAATTTATTGGCAAATGGCTTGGCAACAAAGTGACCAATATTAGTATGGTGGTCAATAATACTGGTGTAGGAAATGCTGTTATGACTAATCGCTGTTACCGTCATTTCACCAATGCGCTCGCCGCTTTGCCACTTTAAATAGGCGCCAATCTTATTACTGTTAGCAAGCTCTAACTCTTGCCATGTTTTTTCGTACGTTGCCCACGGTGTCCACAAGTACCAATTCGCTAAGTCCAACACCCAGCTTTGAAATTGCGGTTGCTGACAATGGCTCGTTATGGTTTTTTCAATGGTATAGCGATTTGGCAATAAAGCGCTGGTTATTGCAATTACCAAAACTATGCTAAACAAGGTGCGAATTAAGTACCGCATTTGGCTCCGTATTTTCAGAAAACACTATAGTTATCATAGTATTTTTAAACATTCTAATTAATAGTCTATACTAGGTAAGTGGCTGATGCTAACGTTGCTTTAGTAATGAGAACAACTGGCTAGTGGATAGCAAGTTTAACCAATAAGAAAAAATATATAGTGACCAGAGAAAGAGTTCAAAGGTCTTGTGACGACGTAGAGGTTTCATGACACAACCTGCCGAAGAACGGTTTTTATTCTTGAATGAAGATGATAACGAAACCCCCGAGCAGTACTCTGGTTTTTGGGATGTTTTGATAGTAGATGACGAGCCTGAAGTGCACTCCGTTACACAGCTGGCGCTGTCAGGTTTATCATTTTGGAATAAACAACTCAGATTTCATCACGCTTACAGTGGTGAAGAAGCTGTTAAAAAGCTAACTGAAATCCCCAATATTTCAGTGGTTTTGCTCGACGTGGTAATGGAAACCGACGACGCCGGATTAGTAACGGTTAAACGTATTCGCGAAGAGTTAAATAATTCACAATTACGAATTATATTACGTACAGGTCAACCGGGTTACGCACCGGAAGAAAATATCATTCGCGAATATGATATTAATGACTACAAAACAAAAACCGAACTGACACGCGCTAAGTTAGTAACCTCATTAGTGTCAGCGCTTCGCTCCTACCAGCAGCTGTGTGAATTATCTGAACACAATACAGGTTTAGAGAGAGTGCTTGATGCCGCAAAGTCGATAAATGGTTTAGAAGATTTAAGTGCTTTTGCGTCACAAGTTATTGAGCAAATAGCTAAGTTGTTAGATGGCACGGGTGACGGTGTGATTGTGAGTGCTGAGGGCGGGCGTTCCGCTGTGCTTGGTGGCAGTGCTGAATACAAAGGAGCTGTTTGGCAAGGTATAGAACAAATAGATAACAGCCGAGCACTCGGTGTATTGCAACAAACATTGGCAAGTAAAACTCATCAAGTTGACGAGCACGACAGCTGCTTTTTTGTTGAAGATGATAAATCGCAGTTTGCGATTTATCTTGAAACCAAAGAAATGGTGCATGAGCAGCAGATTAAACTTATTGAAATCTTTTTGCAGAATGTGTCATCCGCATTTAAAAATGTCAGAATGCTTAGTGAGCTGCGCGACGCAGCTTATAAAGATAAACTCACCAAGCTACCAAATCGTAATGACTTTATAAATCAAATTGGCCGTTTTTACTCAGATAGTCATAACGATTTTTCTCTTTATTTTATTGATATAGCTGACTTTTCATCAATTAATAATGGTTTAGGGCAAGATGTTGGCGATTTACTATTACAAGCGGTAGCAACGCGAATTCAAGAAGATGTAATTGGCATTCGTTATTTTGCGCGCATTGGTGCGGATGTGTTTGCAGCATTAGTTGAGTCCGACAAAGTGACGCCTGAGTCACTAAATCATATATTGTCTTTGCCTTTTCATGCCGGTGAGCATTTATTGCCAGTTAACTTTCACTTGGGCGTCTGCGAGCAGCAGTACTTCTATAAAGATGGAAAAGAAACACTCAAGGCTTGTTATATCGCACTTAATTTAGGTAAAAAACACTTAAGATTTAACTACGAATATTATCTACCAGAAATGGAAGATAAAATGGCGTGGCAGCTTGGGGTGTTAAAAGAACTACGTCATGATTTTAGTGAGCATAAGTTGGCTGTCTGGTATCAACCGCAAATTTGTTTAGCAACACGTGAAGTAATTGGTTGCGAAGCATTATTAAGATGGCCAAACGAGCAGGGCAGTTTTATTTCTCCGGCGATTTTTGTGCCCTTAGCGGAGCAATCAGGGTTAATTTTACCAATTGGTCAATGGGTGTTAGAGCAAGCTTGTATAACGCAAAAGCAGCTATTAGAACTTGGTTTTGATATGCGTATTGCAGTGAATGTTTCGGTGCCGCAATTTCGTGATCCTCAGTTTGTGAGCAAAGTAAAAAACACGTTAGCAGATCACCAAATAAATCCTCATAAAATTGAGTTAGAAGTGACTGAAAGCATTGTGATGGATGAGCCTGAAATTGTGGTTGAAGCACTAACTGAGCTAAAAGAGCATGGTTTGGAAATTGCGATTGATGACTTTGGCACAGGCTTTTCGTCATTGTCATACCTTAAAAAGCTGCCGCTTAACCGCATTAAAATAGACAGAGCTTTTGTAAAAGACATTCCTGAAGACAGTGGTGCCATTGCTGAGTTAATTGTATCACTGGGCAAAAAGCTTGGTTTAAACACCATTGCTGAAGGAATCGAGAATGAAGATCAGGCGAGTTGTTTGCGCCTAATGGGCTGTGAAGAGGCGCAGGGCTTTATGTTTGCAAAGCCAATGCCGTATGAAGAACTCAAACAATTTTTGCTGGCTAAAAAATAAACACTAGAGGCTAGCGGTAAACTCAGCTATAATTTGCGGCCATTTTATTCTAGGGGCATTTTATGGCTGCTTTATCAGCAGAGCGTAGTCTTTTTTCATATCCAAAATATTGGGCCGAGTGTTACGGTCCATCGCCTTTTTTACCAACCAGCAGAGAAGAAATGGATGCCCTTGGTTGGGATTCGTGTGACATTATTATTGTAACGGGTGATGCCTATGTTGATCACCCAAGCTTTGGCATGGCTGTAATTGGCCGTGTGCTTGAAGCGCAAGGCTTTCGTGTCGGTATTATTTCACAGCCAGACTGGTCATCAAAAGATGCCTTTATGTCACTCGGTAAACCAAATTTATTTTACGGTGTAACCGCCGGTAATATGGACTCGATGATCAACCGTTATACCGCAGAAAAGCGTTTACGCCATGATGATGCGTATACGGCCGGTAATATTGGTGGTAAACGCCCTGATCGCGCGGTGATTGTATATAGCCAGCGTTGTAAAGAAGCTTATAAAGATGTGCCAGTGGTTATCGGTGGCATTGAAGCAAGTTTACGCCGCATTGCCCATTTTGATTATTGGTCTGAAAAGGTGCGTCGCAGTGTTATTTTTGACGCCAAAGCGGATATTTTAATTTACGGTAATGCAGAAAGGCCTTTAGTTGAAGTGGCGCACGGTATTGCTGCGGGTAAAACCATGGATGAAATGCATGACATTCGCGGTACTGCAGTTATTCGTAAAGAGCCATTACCTGGCTGGCGCGGTTCAGACTCCACTGCCATTGATAAAATTGGCAAGATAGACCCAATTCCAAACCCTTATGGTGCAGATGACGTAGGTTGTAGCAAATCAGAATTTAAGCAAGCGGGTATTGAGCTGGGCGTTGAAGCTAAGCCAATAACCATTCAACCGCCGCGCTTAAAGCCGTGGGAAAAAGTGTATGTAAAACTGCCAGCTTATGAGCAGGTGAGTGTAAATAAACCTCTGTATGCACATGCGTCGCGTATTTTACACCAAGAAACCAACCCTGGTTGTGCTCGAGCGCTTTTCCAGCGCCATGGTGACCGTTCGGTTTGGGTGAACCCACCGGCGTTTCCACTTGAAACACAAGAGATGGATGATGTATTTGGTTTGCCATATCAGCGTGTTCCTCACCCAAGCTATGGCGATGAGAAAATTCCTGCCTACGATATGATCAAAACCTCGGTCAATATTATGCGAGGCTGTTTTGGTGGCTGTTCGTTCTGTTCAATTACAGAGCATGAAGGGCGCATTATTCAAAGCCGTTCCGAGCAATCAATTATTGACGAAATTGAACAAATTCGTGACAAAGTACCGGGTTTTACAGGTGTTATATCTGATCTTGGCGGCCCAACAGCCAATATGTACAAATTGCGCTGTAAAAGCAAAAAAGCAGAAAGCACTTGTCGTCGTTTATCGTGTGTTTTCCCCGATATTTGTAAGCATATGGATACTGACCAAACGCCAACAGTAAACTTGTATCGCAAAGCGCGTGAAGTTGAAGGTGTGAAGAAGGTATTAATTGCATCCGGTGTGCGTTATGACTTAGCAATTGAAGATCCTAACTATGTTAAAGAGTTAGTGACACACCATGTTGGCGGCTACTTAAAGATTGCCCCAGAGCATACCGAAAATGGTCCTTTATCTAAAATGATGAAACCGGGCATGGGCACGTATGATCGCTTTAAAGAGCTTTTTGAAAAGTACTCAAAAGAAGCAGGTAAAAAACAGTATTTAATACCGTATTTTATTTCAGCACATCCAGGTACAACAGATTTGGATATGGTCAATATGGCATTATGGTTGAAACGCTATGATTTCAAATTAGATCAAGTGCAAAATTTTTACCCGTCGCCAATGGCAAATGCAACCACCATTTACCATACCGAGATGAATTCACTTAAGAATATTAAGAACAACACGGAAGTTGTTAGTGTGCCAAAAGGCGCGCGTCAGCGTCGCTTGCATAAGGCGATTCTGCGCTATCACGATCCTGCTGGTTGGCCAATGATCCGTGAAGCATTGAAGAAAATGGGCAAAGCGAACCTTATTGGTAATGGTCCAAATTGTTTAGTGCCTGCAGAATCAAGAGGCGAGCAACGTAAGTCTGGTCAGAGTAAAGGTGGTAGGCCAGCACTTTCTCGCCATACGGGCTTTGGTCAGTTTAATAAAGCAAATACAAAGCCTAAGGTGGGTGGCAATAAGTCACGAGGTGGTAAATCTGCAAACTTTAGTAAGAGCAGAAAAAAAGCCAGCTCGTAAGAGTTGGCTTTTGAATGTTACTTTACTCAATCGGAATTCCCTTCCTGAAAGCAACTATACGGTTTGTAGCTTAAGCTAAACTGAATGAGTGAGCGAAATAAAATGGCGAGTTACAAACTCGCCATTTTATACCAATTCACTTAAGCAGCTGATCATCCTAGCGGGCTAAATATCATGCTAACTGCGTTAGAATTTATCAATGTAGAACAACTACATAAGAAAAATTCCGCCTTGTTACCATTTCATTTATCCAGCGCTATCCCTGATCACATACTTAACAGAATTGGTATTAGTTTTTAGCATCAGTTGGTTGTGATTACTCTTTCTTAAATGGAACGCCATTTTGCATCCAATTAGGTGCAGGCTTGCCTTTAAGGTGGTGATCAAAGTATTCCATCATACGAATAGAGAAATCCACTTGGTTTGGAAACTTCTTCAAGTGATGGGGTTCACCTTCGTATTGTAAGAAAATTACATCTTTACCTGCGCGGCGAAGCGCAAGGTAGTATTGAATACCTTCCTGCCAAGGCACTGCGCCATCTTTATCACCAAACATAATCATAATTGGTGTATTCACTTTATCGGCGAAAAAAACCGGTGAGTTTTCAATATAGAGATCTAAGCCTTCAAACAAGTCTTTGCCAATGCGGCTTTGTCCTGTTTCGTACTGGAATTGACGTGCAAGACCTGATTTTAAACGAATGCCACTGTATGCACTGGTCATGTTTGACACTGGTGCACCCGATACAACCGCTTTAAACATATCTGTTTGCGTTACCATAAAGGCACTTTGATAACCGGCCCACGAGTGACCTTGTAAACCAATTTTGTCTTTGTCAGCTACACCGATATCAATCAATTTTTGTGCTGCGTTGATCATGGTCTGAGTTGATGATTTACCTGGGTGACCAATCTCAAAACGGATATCCGGTAAGAAAATAGCGTAACCGTTTGAAGTAAACATTGGGAAGTTCGGTCTGTGGTTTAGCTCCATTTTCGGGAAGCCATACATGCGTTGGCTCATGTAGCGGTAGAAATATATGACCACTGGTACTTTATCGCCTTTTTTATAGCCTGCTGGTTTAATTAGCACACCTTGTAAATCTTCACCGTCAAACCCTTTGTACTTTACAAGTTCAGGTTTACTTGCCCATGCAAAATTCTTTTTTTGTGGGTTCAGGTCAGTTAATTTTGTTGAGGTGGAAAGCGACGTATTGCTTACCCAAAAATCAGGAAACTCATGATAGCTTTGACGCGTATAAATTAACGTATCGGCATGTTTCGCTTTTTTTATTAGGTCAAAACGTGCTTCGCCAGCTAAAACCTGTTCAAGCTGGTTGTTAGCTAAATTAAGTTTTGCAACGCCGGTTTGTTTGTTATCTAGATTAAAGCTTGAAAGTAATAACGTATCGTTTAAATCAAAAGATAGTTTGTTTTTATCTAAGTTTTTAACGCGATAACGTGTTTCGGTTTTATAACCATGAGTTAAACGTGCGCCTTGCCGCGTGTTTACATCAAATGCCCAAATATCATATTTGTCATATACATACAGGGTATTGCTATCGCTGCTCCAGCCTGCAAAACCATAGCCAGGTTGTTCACTTGGATAATCGTGTTGGTCGTCGCCAAACGTTGCACGAATGCCTTTGGTGATAGCGTTAAGCTTGGCGTCTTTAAGGGATTTAAGCTGAACTTGGCCTTTATCGAAGTATGCGGCAAATTGACCGTTAGGCGAAAGCGTCGGACGTGCGCGGGTATTTTCGTTAATTTTAACGCTGTTGCCGGTTTTAGTATCTACTGCATAGTAATCCGCAAAGAAACCGTCATACATAATTTTGTGAAGATGCGGTTTATTACTGTATCCAAGTAAAAATTGCTTTTCTGTATGCAGGCTTACATCCCTTACAATCTCAGTTTCGAGCTGTACGGCTTTATCGCTGTTTAAATGAAATACCGCTTGGTAATGGCGATTTTTATTCTTTTCATTCCATTGCTTAATTTCACGCGGCTTTATTTCGGCATCTTTGTGGTGCCATACTTTTAAACCTTTTTGGTCACGAATTACATCGTAATCATAAAGGTCGTTTTGCGCTTTGTATTTTTTCTTTTCAATTTTGGCCGAAAGCATTGGGCGCGTCTCAAAATAAAGGCGCTCGCCAGTTTCAGACCATTTTAATTTAGCCGTTTTACCGATAAACCAATTTTCGATAGGCGTTTCGATTTGTTTTAATTGGTTGTTTTCACTTTGCCATAAGTAAAGTGAATGCTCACGACGACGTTTATCATCATTAACGTAATTACCTACCGAAAGCGCTAAAACATCATTGGTTGGATGCCAAATGAGTTTGTTAGCTACAACGCCAGGCTCAGTAAATAAGCTGCTCATTTCAAAGTTTGGTAAAGCAATTTGGCTAATGGCGTTTTTATCGCCTTCTTTGCTTACTTGGCTCACAACAAGCTGCGTGCTACTTGGTGCAATGGCGTAAGTAAGCACGTTTTCAATTGAATGCGTTTTATCGTTTGCTAAGTTCACAATGTTAAGGGTGTAAACTTTATCTTTTTTATCCGCTTTTAATTTCGCGTCTTTATCGTCTTTGTCTTTTGAATTTTTATCTGCTTTTTTATCACTTTCGGCTTCGTCTTTTTTCTTAACTTCGGTGCGGTAAGCCAACCAGTTTCCATCATTTGAAATAACAAAGTCTTCAACACGCTCAAAGGTGATAACCTTGCCGGTTTCGTTATTTACTAACGATAAATCATTTTTTAGCTTTTTCTTTTTATCTTTTGATGCACTTTCACTGGCTAGTAAGTCAGGTTTAACAGTAAATGCGACCCATTTCTCATTTTTATTAATAACTGGAGATGTGCCGCGTTCAACAGTCGCAAGCAGTGCTTTGTTATTTAGCGTGTAAACCTGTCCTTCACTATTACCGCGATAAGGGCTTGCGCTAAATGCAAGTAAATTTCCTTGCTCAGAAAGTTGGGTCGACTTTGCGTATTTAAAATCAAATACGTCTTTAAATTGAAGAGGTTCGCTGGCGCTTAATGCAAAACTGGTTGCTAACGCTAAGCTTGAAAGTGTAAACGCGAGTTTCATTAATGATTACCTAGTGCTAATTATTAGCTCTAGTGTAAACAGAAACCAAAAAGAAGAAAGAGAATGCGATAAGTCGCAAAATAGCGCGTTGAAGTAAAACATTTACTTCAACGCGAGGGATTTAGTGCCAAGCTAAGGTGAAAAGTGACCACTGCGCGTCAAATTGCGCGGTTGGTTTTGCTTTAAAGTCAGAACGCACAAACTGGTTCATTTTACCTTCAACGTAGGCTAGAAGTAGATTTGCTAACTGTTCTTCTGCAAGGGTAAATGTTTTACCTTCGCGTAATTTTCGCTCGCGCAATACTTGCTTTAGTTGCGTTTCTAGCTTTTCAAATAAACCTTGAATACGTTCACGTAAACGCTCTTGTTCACCTTGCAATGCATCTCCGGTAAGAATACGCGTAATGCCTGGATTTTTTTCAGCAAAGCTCAGAAGTAACAATAAAATATTATGAATACGGCTATGGGTGTCTTTTTCTTTTTCTAAGATAAGATTGATATTGGAAAGCAGGGCATTTTCAATAAACTCAATTAAGCCTTCAAACATACGTGCTTTACTTGGAAAGTGGCGGTAAAGCGCCGCTTCTGAAACACCTACCTCAGTGGCTAGTTTAGCCGTGGTGATACGCTGTCCTGGACTGGTTTCAAGCATTTGCGCAAGTGCTTGTAAGATTTCTTCCTTGCGATTACTACGTTTTGTGGCAGGCATTTTTATCCCTTACTTCTTATCATTATTATCAACCTCAAGAGGCGCATATCTTAATTACTTATGATTTTAGATGCCAGTTTTTTTACTTTTTAGCCGCGAGTTTTGACGCGATTTCTTTCAATATTAAATGGCTAATTTGTTGTTTCGATTGCAGTGATAAATGGCGTTCACCCTCCGGCCAAAACAGCGTCATCGCATTGTTTTCACTATTAAAACCAATGCTAGAATCAGACACATCGTTAGCGCAAATCATATCGAGATTTTTATTTTTTAGTTTGCCTTTGGCATAGTTAGCAACATCGTTAGTTTCGGCTGCAAAGCCTACGGTAAACGGTCGGTTTACTTTAAGTGCAGCAACTGAGGCAATAATGTCAGGGTTTTTGCTGAGCTCAATGGTCATGGTATCGCCCTGTTTTTTAATTTTATTATTTGCAGTAGTTGTTGCCTTGTAATCAGCAACTGCAGCGCAACCAATAAATACGTCGGAATTAACAGCGAGCTCCATGGCAGCATCATGCATTTGTTGTGCACTTTCTACATCAAAACGATTTACTTCACTCGGTGTTGTCAAATTCACTGGGCCACTAATTAAGTTTACATTGGCTCCTAGTGCTTTTGCTGCACGCGCTAGTGAAAAGCCCATCTTTCCTGAGCTGTGATTAGAGATAAAACGCACAGGATCAAGCGCTTCACGGGTAGGGCCAGCAGTGATAGTCACAGTTTTGCCTGCAAGCAGTGGGGTATCTTCACGCATTAAACACAGCTCAACCAGTTCGTTTGGCT
This sequence comes from Pseudoalteromonas sp. MMG024, assembly GCF_021654175.1. NCBI lineage: Bacteria > Pseudomonadati > Pseudomonadota > Gammaproteobacteria > Alteromonadales > Pseudoalteromonadaceae > Pseudoalteromonas > Pseudoalteromonas sp. MMG024. The sequence goes on along the minus strand of NZ_JAKFZO010000015.1, from coordinate 52,304 downwards.
CAAGCATTCGCCCTTTGCCGATATCGCCACACGCTTGCTCGCCACTGGCTGGTCCCCAAATAGACACACCATATTCACTCAATTTGTGTAAGTTTTGCTGGGTTGCAGGGTGGGCGTACATTTGCTGATTCATTGCCGGTGCAATCGCTACTTTAGCAGGTGTTGCGAGTACCAAGGTAGTTAACAGATCGTCGGCCATACCATGCGCCATTTTAGCGATGGTATTGGCACTGGCTGGGGCAATTAAAATAAGGTCAGCCCATTTAGCAAATTCAATATGCCCCATTGCCGCTTCTGCAGCTGGGTCTAGTAAGGATGTCGAAACAGGGTTACCTGATACGGCTTGCATGGTAAGTGGGGTTATAAACTGTTGCGCTGAGTCGGTCATTACCACTTTAACTTGCGCCCCGTTTTCGGTTAAACGCCTTGTTAATTCAGCACATTTATAAGCAGCAATACCGCCCGTAATTCCCAATACAATTTTCTTCGACATAATATTTAATGGCATGTTTTAAATTAACTAAACCATACCATTTTCCATAATTTTTGGCGAGGCTGGCTATACTAATAAAATTATTTCAAACGTTAACATGGACCGTTAAATGCAAATAAATCAAATGCCCATAGAGGCAAGACCAAGAGAAAAGTTATTAAGTAAAGGCGCTAGTAGTTTAACTGACGCTGAGTTATTGGCGATTTTTTTACGTACTGGCATTAAAGGGCTGAATGCCATTGAGTTAGCCGATACATTACTCAAACAACAAGGCTCAATTGGTCAGCTCTTTTCATTGGAATGTGATTCATTCTGCCAACAACTAGGGCTGGGGCCCGCAAAATATGTGCAGCTGCAAGCTGTGCTTGAATTAAGTAAACGCTTTTTTGCTGAGCAACTTCAGCGTGAAGCCGTATTTGATTCGCCTTATTCGGTAATAAATTATTTAAAGTGCGAACTACAAAAAGAGCATAAAGAATGTTTTTATCTACTGTTACTCGATAGCCAAAATAGGCTAATTAAATCGGTTAATCTATTTCAAGGCACCATTAATGCCGCATCGGTCTACCCACGAGAAGTTGTTACTACGGTATTAAAATACAACGCGGCAAATGTGATTTTGGCCCATAACCATCCAAGCGGCATCGCTGAACCTTCAGAGGCGGATAAATTAATAACTAAGCGCCTAGCAGACGCACTTGCTTTGATTGATGTGAGTATTTTAGATCACATTATAATTGCTGCCGGTAATACTCATTCGTTTGCTGAGCATGGTCAAATTTAAAGGGAAAAAAGTGAGTTTATTAATGCTTTTTTGTAAATAGCTGTTTTTACAGTTATTAATATTATTGAAAATTATTCTCAATAGCATTAAAATTTGTAGTGTAATTAATTTTGAAAGCACTCACTTATTATGTACGTTTGTATTTGTCATGCAGTTACTGAAAAACAGATTAAGCAGGCCGTAACCGATGGTATGGATTCGATGCGTGATGTGCGTGGCTGTTTAGGTGTAGGTAGCCAATGCGGTAAATGTGTGTGTCATGCAAAAGATGTAATTACACAGTCGCAGCAAGAATTAGCTATTAAAGTGAGTGTTGATTACACCAGCTGCCAAAAAGTGGCTTAATTCAAAATATGAGATTTCTAAATTAAAAAAACCGCGTAAATCGCGGTTTTTTATTACTCAAAATAAAGTCTGTTTACTTGTGATAATCCAAGCAAATTTCCACTTCATTTTTTGAACCCATAGTAACCGCAACGCGCTGGTGAATTTCTTGCGGTTCAATATCTAAAATACGATCAAGGCCTGCATATGCAACGCCGCCAGCTTGTTCTACTAGCATTGCCATTGGATTTGCTTCATAAAGTAAGCGTAGTTTGAATGGCTTTTCCGGGTTTTTCGTGTCTTCAGGGTAAGTAAATAAACCGCCGCGACATAATAAACGGTGCACATCACCTACCATGCAGGCAATCCAACGCATATTGAAGTTTTTCTTGCGTGGGCCTTCTTCGCCAGCAAGGCAATCAGCAATATAGTTTTGCATTGGTGCTAGCCAATGGCGCTGATTTGATGCATTAATTGCGAATTCTTTAGTATCTTCAGGAATAGCTACTTTATCTTCAGTAAGTAAGAAACTGCCGTGCGTTCTATCTAATGTGAATAAACGCGTACCTTTACCAATGGTGAGCGCTAACATAGTAGATGGTCCATACAGTACATAACCTGCAGCCACTTGGTGCTTGCCTGCCTGCATGAAAATGCTTTGATCATCGGCGGCTTTATCTTTTGGCGCTTTCATAATTGAGAAGATAGTGCCAACTAACGAGTTAATATCGGTATTTGATGAACCATCAAGTGGATCAAATGCAACGATATATTCAGCATCTGGGTTGCCAGCAACAGTATAATCTTCTTCTTCAGATGCGATGGCTTTTACGTAGCCAGACTCAAGTAGAATATCTTTAAGTAATTGGTTCGATAAAACATCAAGCTTCTTTTGCGTTTCACCTTGAATGTTTTCGTCTAAGGTCGAACCTAAAACACCTGATAATTCACCTTGGCTTACGCGGAATGAAATTTCTTTACAAGCAGCAAGAATCGTTCTGATCAATGATAAAAGATCACGAGGACAGCCGTCTTCGATCAATACTGGTGGAAGTCTACGCATTTTATATTCCTGACTAATAGCTTATTGCCACATAAAGTGAGAGGGTGGCAACAGGCAACCTTTCGGCAGCGCTCAGTTAAATTTGTATACAATTGTGCATTAGCTTGTGTATGATTTAAGCACCATGCACCATTGATAATGAAATAACAAAGAAAGATGCAAAGATTAGTACAACCATTTCTGCTGATCTGTGCTTTGTTACTGTTAAGTATACCAAAAGCGCAGGCAACCCTGAAACCCATTGAATCATTTACTCGTGAAATGAATCGTTATCCCGGTTATTTTACCTTCTATTATGATAATGCTTCGGGCAAGGTTTATTTAGAAGTAGATAAATTAAACCATGAATTTTTGTTGCAACTAAGCATGCCTTACGGCCTAGGGTCGAATGATATTGGTCTTGATCGCGGTCAGTTAGGTGATACTAAAATTGTGCAGTTCGAAAAATATGGTAACAAACTCTTATTAAAACAAAATAATACTTACTACCGTGCAAACAGTACTAACAAAGCTGAGCTGCAAAGTATTCGTGAAGCATTTGCATCAAGCGTATTGCATGGTTTTGAAATTAAAGCTGCGAGCAATGAGCGTGCTTTAATTGACTACACACCTTATTTATTATCCGATGTGCATGGTGTTTCAAGAACGTTAGCAAGTCGAAATCAAGGAAGCTTTAGTTTAGATAAAAGTAAAAGTGCTGTTTACATGCCGCGTTCTAAGTCGTTTGCTAAAAATACTGAGTTAGAAGCGATTGTTAGCTTTAATGGCACAAAGCCGGGTAAATATGTAAAACAGGTTGCACCCGATCCGTATTCAATTTCAGTCCACTTACACCACTCGTTTATAGAGCTACCGGACGATGGCTTTAAACCACGAAAATTCCACCCGCAATCGGGCTTTTGGAGTGAAGAATACAAAGACTATGCAGCGCCTTTATCAGAGCCGATGTATGTGCGTTATATTCCAAAACATCGCTTAGCGAAAAAAGACCCAACAGCTGAAATTTCAGAAGCCGTTAAACCGATTGTTTACTACCTCGATCCTGGTGTGCCAGACCCAGTAAAAACAGCTTTACTTGATGGCGCTAAGTGGTGGCAGGCAGCCTTTGAAGCGGCGGGTTATAAAAACGCGTACCAAGTAAAAATGCTACCTGAAAATGCAGATCCGATGGATATTCGTTATAACGTAATCCAATGGGTGCATCGTGCAACCCGTGGTTGGTCATATGGTTCAAGTGTTATCGACCCGCGCACAGGCGAAATTATTAAAGGTCATGTAACTCTTGGTTCACTGCGTGTACGCCAAGATATTTTGATTGCAGAAGCACTCGCAGCGCCTTACTTAAAAGGTGATGAAACAGTCGAAAAATTACATGCGATGGCCCTTGACCGTATTCGCCAGTTAAGTGCCCATGAAGTAGGTCACACTTTAGGTATTGCGCATAATTTCTCTGCGTCAGTAAAAGACCGCGCATCGGTGATGGATTATCCGCATCCGTTAGTGAGCTTTAATGATGATGGCAGCTTTAATACTGAAAACGGCTATGGCAAAGGCTTAGGTGTGTGGGATATTCAAGTTGTGAAATATGGTTACTCAGATTTTCCGATTTTGAGTGAAGCAAAAGAGCTTGAAAAAATTTTAGCGGAAAATAAATCATTGGGCCTTGAGTTTATTTCCGATAGTGATGCACGCGCGAAAGGTGGTGCCCATCCAACGGCACATTTATGGGATAACGGTGAAAACCCAAGCGTTGAGCTACAACGAGTGCTTTCAATTCGCGAAAAGGCGATGTCGAAGTTTGGCATTCATAATATTAAAAATGGCACGGCGCTCTCGCAGCTAGAAGAGGTGTTTATTCCACTTTATTTATTCCATCGTTATCAAACAGAAGCAGCAGTTAAATTGATTGCGGGTGTTGATTACGACTACGAATTACGTAGTGGTGATACTTTTAAAGGCAACAAGCTTGTTGATGTTGCTAAGCAAAAAGAAGCACTAAGCGCGTTATTAACAACGCTTGATGCTGACCAGTTAGTGGTACCTGAGCACGTACTTGATGTGATTACACCAAAAGCGTACGGAGAATACAAAACTCGTGAAAGTCTAGTTGGCCGTACAGGTTTAACACTTGATCCGTTAGCATTACCGGAGGTTTCTGCAAATCATTCACTTTCTTTATTGTTAAACTCACAGCGTCTTAATCGCCTTCATTTCCAAGCGATGCGAGACAGCAAACAGCTAAGTGCGCGTAATGTGTTATTTCAACTTTGTGAGCAAGTGTTTTTCAGTAACCAAAAGCAAGGCATGTTGCATCAAGTTGCACAGCGCATTCAAATGGTGACGGCATATCATTTAGTCAATGCTGCGCTTAGTGATAAAACCGACCCAGAGGTACAGGCTGAGTTAGTTGGTCAAATTACCTTTATTAGTAGTAAATATGCACGTACTAACGATAACTTCAAAAAACACATCGCCAATGTGTTAACCAAGTCGATAGAAAAGGGAAGCTGGCAGGGTAACTTCAAACCATTACCAATACCACCAGGCTCACCTATTTAACACCTAATTGGTAAGTTATGGCATACTAAGCCCATTAGCGAAATCTAATGGGCTTTTTTATTGAACTGTTAAATTTTTTAAAGCTCATATCGAATTTATACGACAAGAATTAACAACAATGCATATTCATATTTTAGGTATTTGCGGCACCTTTATGGGGGGCATCGCAGCCATTGCAAAATCCTTGGGCCATAAAGTTACTGGCTCAGATCAAAATGTTTACCCACCAATGAGTACTCAGCTTGAGTCGTTAGGCATTGAGCTTATTCAAGGTTACGATGTTGCACAGTTAAAGCCACAACCAGATATTGTAGTGATTGGTAATGCCATGAGCCGTGGTAATCCATGTGTTGAATATGTGCTTGAAAATCGTATTCCATATACTTCCGGCCCTGAGTGGTTAAAACATAATGTATTGCAAGATGCATGGGTGCTAGCAGTTTCAGGTACTCATGGTAAAACCACCACAGCCAGTATGCTTGCATGGGTATTAGAATACGCAGGTCTTGACCCAAGCTTTTTAATTGGTGGCGTAGTACAAAATTTTGGCCTGTCGGCGCGCATAGGTAAAACACCATTTTTTGTCATTGAAGCTGACGAATACGACACCGCGTTTTTTGATAAGCGCAGCAAGTTTGTGCACTATCTGCCGCGCACCTTAATTTTGAATAACCTTGAATTTGACCACGCTGATATTTTTGAAAATTTAGCGGCAATTCAAAAGCAGTTCCACCACTTATTACGCATTGTACCTGGGCAAGGTAAAGTAATTTGGCCAAGTGATGATACGAATATTCAGCAAGTGATAGATAAAGGTTGTTGGAGTGAGCAAGAACAACTTGGCAATGACTGGGATTATCAACTTATAAACGCAGATGGCAGTGAGTTTGATGTACTGCTTGGTGGCGATATCGTTGGCCGTGTGAGTTGGCAAGCAATTGGCGAACATAATGTTAAAAACGCTTTAATGACGATTGCAGCAGCACGTCATGTAGGTATTCCTGTTGAAACATCAATTGCGGCCCTGGCTGAGTTTATTTCACCAAAGCGTCGTATGGAATTAAAAGGCGAGGTTGCGGGCATTAAGCTCTACGATGATTTCGCCCATCACCCAACTGCTATTAAAACGACTTTGGCAGGTCTCAGAGCAAAAGTGGGCCAAGCGAGAATTTTTGCCGTATTAGAACCACGTTCTAATACAATGAAAATGGGCGTACATCAAAATACATTATTAGCGTCGCTTGAAAATGCCGACGATGTGATTTTATTTGAGCCAGAGAACCTAAGCTGGTCACTCAAAGAGGCTGCCAATAACGCTGGTGCTCTATGTTTTAACAGCACAGATGAGATCATTAAAACGCTACTTGAAAAAGCAACTGTCGGCGACCATATATTGGTAATGAGTAACGGTGGCTTTGAGAATATTCATAATCGTATTTTAGATGCGCTCGCCAACAAATAGGCTTTTTATGACGCAAAACCATGAATTTAATGAAACCATAACTGTTGCACTTAGCGGTGCTTCAGGCATGCCGTATGGTTTAAAATTAATTGAAACGCTAATTTCGTTAAATCACCAAGTATTCGTTTTGGTATCAAGTGCTGCCCGTGTTGTGCTTGATACGGAATCAGATGTGAAATTATCGGGCAATGAAGAAAAGGCAACTGAGCAACTATCTAATTTATTCAATGCTAAGCCAAATCAACTTAAAGCCTTTGGTAAAGATAACTGGTTTAGCCCTGTAGCATCCGGTAGTGCTGCACCTAAAAAGATGATTGTCTGCCCATGCAGCGCAGGTACTGTATCGGCAATTAGCCATGGCGCATCTGACAACTTATTAGAGCGTGCCGCGGACGTGGTGATTAAAGAAAAGGGCCAACTAATGCTGGTGGTGCGCGAAACACCGCTTAGTGCGATTCACCTTGAAAACATGCATAAGCTGGCGCAACTAGGTGTAACTATTATGCCTGCAGCACCTGGGTTTTATCATAACCCAAGTTCAATTGAAGACTTGGTTAACTTTATGGTGGCGCGCATTTTAGATCATCTTTCTATTGAGCATACGTTAGCTAAACGTTGGGGCTACGGCTGCTAATTAATCCATCCAAAATTGGAACGCAAAATACAATGACAAAAGCTCTCGAAATTGTTGGTTTAGAAAAAACCTACAGTAACGGTGTTCAAGCTGTTAAAGGAATTGATTTAACGGTTGAAAAAGGCGACTTTTTTGCACTGTTAGGTGCTAATGGTGCTGGCAAATCAACCACAATTGGCGTGATTTCTTCACTTGTTAATAAAACCAAAGGTACGGTAAAAGTATTTGGTCATGATATTGATACTGACCTTGGCAAGGCTAAAACTAATTTAGGGTTAGTACCACAGGAATTTAACTTTAGTCAGTTTGAAACACTTAACCAAATTTTAGTGAACCAAGCCGGTTACTATGGCGTGCCACGCGCAGAAGCACATAAGCGTGCTGATGAGTTACTGGCACAACTTGGCCTTGCAGATAAAAAAGATAAGCAAGCGCGTACCTTATCAGGTGGTATGAAGCGCCGTTTAATGATTGCACGTGCGTTAATGCATAAACCACAGCTGCTGATTTTAGATGAACCCACGGCAGGTGTTGATATTGAACTGCGCCGTTCGATGTGGGAATTTTTAAAAGAGATAAATCAGCAAGGCGTTACCATTATTCTCACTACTCATTACCTTGAAGAAGCGGAAATGTTGTGTAAAAACATTGCGATTATCGATAAAGGCCAAATTATTGAAGACACCAATATGAAGTCGTTATTGGCAAAGCTTGATAAAGAAACCTTTATTCTTGATTTAAAGCAACCAACATCGGCATTTTCACTCGATGGTTACACAACTCGTGAAATTGACGACCATACCATCGAAGTCGATGTGGAGAAATCACAAGGGTTAAATGGTGTATTCGATGCGTTAAGTGCGTCAGGCAACACGGTGCTAAGTATGCGTAATAAAGCGAATCGATTAGAAGAGCTGTTTGTTGCGATTGTTGAAAAGGGGCGCGAGCAATAATTATGAGTAGTCAATTTACTGCGTTAAAAACCATTTGGATAAAAGAGTGTATTCGTTTTACCCGGATTTGGGTACAAACCTTAGTGCCACCAGCCATTACCATGTCGTTGTATTTTGTTATTTTTGGCAACCTAATTGGCTCACGTATTGGTGATATGGGTGGCTTTAACTATATGGAGTTTATTGTACCGGGTCTGATTATGATGTCGGTGATTACCAACTCTTATTCCAATGTGGCATCGAGCTTCTATTCAACGAAATTTCAAAAAAGCATTGAGGAGCTGCTAGTTTCACCAGTGCCCACTTACATTATTGTACTAGGCTATATGGGCGGCGGTATGGCGCGCGGCCTATGTGTTGGCATTATCGTAACTATTTTGTCGCTGTTTTTTGTTGATATTCAAATTCATAACGTTGCTGTTATTTTTGCCACTGTATTACTGACCGCGGCCGTGTTTGCGCTTGGTGGTTTAATTAATGCGGTATACGCTAATAGCTTTGACGATATCAGCATTATTCCCACCTTTGTTTTAACGCCGCTAACCTATTTAGGTGGCGTGTTTTATTCAATCACCTTGTTACCTGATTTTTGGGAAGGAGTGTCACAATTTAATCCAATTATTTATATGGTTAATGCATTTAGGTACGGCTTTTTAGGGGTATCTGATGTAGATATCACAACGGCATTTGCAGTAATTATTGGGTTTATCAGTGCGTTATTTGCTGTTGCATACCGTTTAATTGATAAAGGGGTTGGCATTCGCCACTAAAATTATGTCTGACGCAAATTCAAGAAGTATTAGTTCGAATCAACAAGGACTAAATGAAAAGTTAGAAGAAGTGGTACGTAAGCACCTAAGTTCTGAGTTTAAAAAGCCGATTGCAGCGCATACGCAAACGGCTTTTGATGAGGTAGATAAGAAGGTACAGCAATTTGCTGGGCCGATTATTCTCGATTCATGCTGCGGTGTAGGTGAAAGTACAGCTAATTTAGCGCGCAAGCACCCAGATGCATTAGTTATAGGTATTGATAAGTCGGCACATCGTATTGAAAAACATGATGTTGAATACAAGCAAACTGAAAACGGTCAGTACTTATTAGTACGTGCAGATTTAAATGACTTTTGGCGCTTAGTGGTTGAGCATCAATGGCAAGTGACACATCACTACTTGTTGTATCCAAATCCGTGGCCTAAAGCTAAACATTTAGGGCGCCGTTGGCATGGTGCACCGGTATTTCCTTATATTGTGAAAATTGGTGGTCAACTTGAGCTAAGAAGTAATTGGCAAACGTATGTAGATGAGTTTGCGTTTGCCCTTGGTTTAGCTGGCGTGGATGTGTCTGTAACTCCATATAGTGCAGACACAGCAATTACGCCATTTGAGCGAAAATACTGGGCCAGTGGTCAACAAAGCCACCGACTGAAAATTGACCTTAACTCGCTTTAGCAGTTTGTGATATGTGAGCCAGCTCTCGAGCTGGCTTTGCGTAGTAAAAGCCCTGCACGTATTTAATGCCCGCTTTTGCGAGTTTATCTGCAACGAGTTTGTTTTCAACGCCTTCTGCAATCAAGGTTAAGTTCACTTCCTTAGCAAAATTGGCAATGTGTTGAATAAATAAAAACACTTCATCGTCTTTGGTAATTTGTGAGACTAAAGAGCGATCGATTTTCAAGCCATCGACTTCTAGTTTAAGAATATTCGAAATATTAGAATAGCCAGTTCCAAAGTCATCGATAAAGACCTTAGCACCGTGTCTTCTTACCATTTCTACAAAGCCTTTGATTTCCGTTAGGTTGGCAATCGCTTCGGTTTCGATAAGCTCAAATGAAATATGGTGCGGTGTAGGGTAGCGCTTTAATTCATCATCAAGAAACTGCGCCAGACTTGGGTCTAACATATCTTGCGCGGTTAAATTCATGCTCCAGCATAAATTAGTTTGGCGAAAGCGCTTTACGCAATCAAGAAAAACCATTCGAGTTAATTGCCCATCCATGCGGCTGCGATTTACGACAGACATAAAGTAATCCGGCTCATGTAAAACATCGTTAATCTTAATGCGTGCTAAGCCTTCGTACATTAAGGTTTCGTTACCGTCGATAGTGAGTATTGGCTGAAAATGTGCTTCAACTTGACCATTTTTAAACGCTTCTCGAACATCTTTGGCAATTTTTAAGTTGTGCTGATATTGATTTTTAATAATGCTCATCGCATCGGAGTAAAACACCACAAGCTCACGACTACGCTTAGCTTGCTCAACCGCAATACGTGCATTCTCAACTAACAGTGTTTTATTGCCAGTGGCAATACCGGCACATAAGGTCACGTAGATAAACGGGTCATATAATAAAGGCGCATTTTTATTTAGATTTTCGACAAGTTTTAAACAGGCATTGCCGTCTAAGTTGGGCGATAGCAATGCTATTTTATTGCTAGATAAGCGATACAGGTGACATTCTGTGCTTTTTAACTTATTTAAACGTGCCAGCAGTTTTTGCATTACCTCATCACCAATGTGGGAGCCGTAAAAACCGTTAATATCTTCAAGGTTGCTAATTAATACTATGGCCAACTGCATGTGCAGTGGTGAATGGCTTTGCAGTTTTCTTTCCAGTGCAATATGGTTTGGGTAGCCCGTAACAGGATCGCGGGTTAAGTTTTGTTTTAGTAGGTAAATGTAAGCGCTGCCCACTAAAGTTGCGATAAAGAAAAAGAAACTTGCGGTGATTACCGCTTGGCTAACACTTGCTGCAAGCTGTTCATTTAAATCTTTAATGGTGATGTCGGCGCCAGTTAAATAGGTGCGCCCATCTTTTGTTTGAAACGGTAAAAATATGGTGCGGAAATGGCCCCACTGATCTTCTGAATGCTCGAATAAAGGCTCTGTTGAATAAAATGCTTTAACGTTTAATTGTGTTGCTTCAGGGTAAAGATCATAAAAATAAGTAAGCTTATTGTTTTTAATATCCTCGTTAGTATAACTAGATGCAGAGAAGTAAACTTGATCGCCTTCTTTTATCATCGCGTATACGTATTCGAGTTCGAGCTTGCTGGCAAACTCAGAGAGTTGTTTGCTTTTTAATAGGTAGCTTTTTTCATCAATGTGGTCGGGGCCGGTAATATTGTCGTGGTATTCGTCACCGAGAATGAATTTAACACTTTGTGCTGCGTTTAAGAGTTTAGCATCAACATCCTTTAAAATGTCGTTGTAGGTGTGTGAATAAACGTAATAAACATAGCCGCCAAGGCTTGCTAAAAACAGTACGCCCGCAAAAAAAAGCCAACGAATTCCTTGATTTGAATAATACATGCGCATCCTTGCCAAAAACTAATTTTGCCGCAATTGAAAAATACTGCTTTACTGTATAGCAAGCAAAGGGTTATGTTGTTTTGAAACACCTTATAATAGTCAATTTAGTGTGTTTTTTACAGCAGTAGATGGAGATATTGTGCAAATTGCGAGACTTTTTCTTGTAATTGAAGTAGAGTTGACAGCCTTTTTTTATGAATATGTTTGAACACTTTTTGGGTAAAGTGAGTAGTATGGTTGATGAAACACGTCAAGCAGTGCGCCCAGCAATAGCGTCTGAAGAAAGCTTAATGCGAATTTTTACGGTGCCAGAGGCGCCGGGCTCGACTTTGGCTAAAATTGAGCAAGAAATATCTAGTAACTTAGCAGGCTTTCTTAACGAAAATATTGCAGCGGTTGAAAAGCCTTTGCATGAAATTGAAAAAGATTTCCAAGCTGCAAATATCCCTGAAGAACCTCGTTTTGTATCTGAGCACGCCCAAGAGTTAATGGAAAAGCTGGTGGCGCATTCAGTACACACGTCCGCACCGAGCTTTATTGGTCATATGACTTCGGCCTTACCGCATTTTGTTTTACCTCTGTCAAAGTTGATGGTGGGGTTAAACCAAAATCTGGTAAAAATTGAAACATCTAAAGCATTTACACCATTAGAACGTCAAGTATTGGGTATGATGCACCACATGGTTTACGGCAAAGATGATGCTTTTTACCGTAAGTGGATGCATAACGCTAAAAATGCGCTAGGTGCATTTTGTTCAGGCGGCACGGTTGCCAATATTTCAGCGCTTTGGGTTGCGCGCAATAAACTGCTTAAACCAGATGGCGATTTTAATGGCATAAATAGCGATGGTTTAGTTGCGGCTATGATGCATTATGGCTACAAAGGATTAGCTATTTTAGTTTCAGAGCGTGGTCACTACTCACTTGGTAAAGCTGCTGATGTGTTAGGCATCGGTCGCAGCAATATTGTATCTATCGAAACAGATCATAATAACCGTGTTGATGTTGCTAAAATGCGTGAAAAGGCTAACGAATTGGCTGAAAAAGGTATTAAGGTGATGGCAATTGTGGGTGTTGCAGGCACAACTGAAACAGGCAATATTGACCCGCTTAATGAAATGGCAGACCTAGCCGAAGAAATCAATTGTCACTTTCATATTGATGCCGCTTGGGGTGGTGCAACCATGCTGTCTAATAATGCGCGTGGGTTATTAGCTGGTTGCGAACGTGCCGATTCAATTACCATTGACGCACATAAGCAAATGTATGTACCAATGGGCGCAGGTATTGTGCTTTTCAAAGAGCCAGATACAGTCAATGTGGTAGAACACCACGCTGAATATATCTTACGTAAAGGCTCGAAAGATTTAGGCTCACACACCCTTGAAGGGAGTCGTCCTGGTATGGCTATGTTAGTGCATGCGTGTTTATCAATTATTGGTCGCAAAGGCTATGAAATGTTAATTGATAAAAGCCTCGAAAAAGCGCGTTATTTTGCCGAACTTATTAAGCAAACAGATGACTTTGAACTGGTTACTGAACCAGAACTTTGCTTATTAACCTATCGCTATGTACCGGAAAAAATTAAAGAAGTACTTAAAACGGCAGATGAACAAACTAAGTTAGATATTTACGCAGCACTTAATCGTTTTACTGCGAGCATGCAAAAACGTCAGCGTGAAGCTGGGCGCTCATTTGTATCGCGTACACGTTTAACACCATATCAGTACGATAATTTACCGACAGTGGTATTTCGCGTTGTATTAGCAAACCCGCTTACATCAAATCAAATATTGCATGATATTTTAGCGGAGCAGCGAGAGTTGGCTGGTAAAGATCCAATATTTAAAAAGTATTTAGCGAAATATTTATAATTTAGCGCTGTGAATTTTTTATGAAAAAGGGAGCATTTGCTCCCTTTTTTACGTTTTTATTTAACCTTAACTCGGATGAGATAATCGTAAACGCTAAGCTTCGGTTTCAATATCCACAATCAAGTCAGACGTAATAGACTCGAGCGCTTCAACTACATCATCTTTACTTAAACCGGCAGGCAATTCTACCCGGGCTTCTGCGTTAAATAGAGGCACACCCCAATTAGGAGCGCTTTGTTGCTTAGAGTTAAAGTGAATAATTGAGGCGCCTTTATGGCGTAGCACACTTGAAAGCTCTTGTACTATACCCGGTCTGTCATTGCTGGTAATAACAAAGTTAAGCTGTTGACTTGTGTCGGTTACTTGTTCTTGCCCTGCTTCAATTTTTACTTCGAGATCGGGAATGGCGTGAATTGCGCCCTCGAGTGCCGATAAATGTTCTTCAGGTACTTCTAACTGCAAAATTCCGGCAAAGTGGCCACAAAGGTGGCTTAAATTACTGGCTAACCAATTGCCATGGTTAGCTAAAACCGCTGAGGATAGTTCATCTACTAGACCTGAGCGGTCAGGACCAATAATTGTTAATACTAACTGCTTCATATTTATGTCTCTTAATGTAATTAGCGCAACCCTCTCTACACAAATTAAGAAATAATTGTTAGCTAATTCAAAGGATTAAATGGAGGTGTAGAGCAGTTTAAGTATTGATGATTGCCTGCCTTTTGTCCAATTTATTTTGTCAAATTTTGTTAAATAATCGGTGTAATTTTTTGGTCATAAAAACGAAATATTTCACTCTCTGTAACATTTCTGTCATCTTGACAAAATATAATGCACGCCAACTAAATCCTAATTCTATTTGTAAGGGCCAATGGATGAGTTCCAATCCGCCAAGTGTTGAATTCAATACTAATAGAAACAGACTGATCAAAGATAAAGTCGCCAAATACAGTATTACGGCAGGTGGTACATTAGTACTGGTTGCCTTATTGTTGATCTTCTTTTATCTGTTGTATGTAGTACAGCCTATTTTCGCGTCATCACATGTTGAAGTGAGAAATCAATTTGCTTTACCTGAAACGCAAGAGTACGTTGCGGCAGGTATGGAAGAGCAAGGTGAAATCGCTTACTTGTTCACACCAGCTGGCGAGCTAAGTTACTACACCATTAAAGGTGATAAATTCGGCACTAAGCTAACAAGCTTTAATGTGGAATTTGATGCACCGGTAACCAGCTTTGCACGCACTGCACCGCACCAGGCGATGTATGCTTATGGTCTTGAAAATGGCGCAATTAAAGTTGTGAACCCGAAATTTGAAGTAGGATTTGCTAACAATAGCCGTACCATTAAGCCAAGTATTGCGTACCCACTAGGTGAAAGTGAAGTGATGATTGATGACGAAGGTGCATCAATTCGTAAATTCGCGTTTAGCTATGTTGCCGATGATAATCAACTTGGTGTACTTGCATTAACCGGTGATCAACGCTTGCTGTTTAGCATGCTAGCAGCAGAAGAAAATATGTTCTCTGGTGAAATGGAATGGTCAAGTGAAACCGCGGAAATTCCTGTTGAAGGCAAAGTGGATGAATTGTTAATTTCACCTGACTTTAGCCGTGCATTTGTGCGTGTTGCTAATAAAGTTTATATCTACAATACGCGTGACATTGAAGATATTACACGCATTCAAGTGCTTGCCGCGAATCAAGAGAATGCCAACCTAGTTAAAATGCAATTATTGTCAGGTGCTAACTCATTAATGTTAGTTAACGACAACGGTGAAATTTCACAGTGGTTTGAAATTAATGGTGATTCGGGTCGTAAGTTCGCCAAAATCCGTGCTTTTGCAAGTGGTGATAAAGAAATTTCAGGATTGTACAGTGAATACTATCGCCGTACATTCTTTAGCACTAATAACCAAGGTGATGTGTCGCTTTACTACACTACCAGTGAAAATAAGCTATGGTCGGGTAAAGTAGCAGACGCGGGAATTGATTTATTTGCGGTGTCACCACGTTCAAACGCTGCATTAATGCTGTCGGGTAATCAACTGATTGTTGTTGATATTGAAAATGAGCATCCTGAAGTATCTTGGTCGGCATTATGGCAAGAAGTATGGTACGAGGGCTACCCTGAACCTGCTTACATTTGGCAGTCTACATCGGCAAGTGATGATTTCGAAGCTAAGTTATCTTTAGTACCAATCTCATTCGGTACAATTAAAGCGGCAATGTATGCGATGCTATTTGCGGTTCCCATTGCGCTTTCTGCTGCTATCTACACAGCCTACTTTATGTCGCCTGAACAGCGTCGAATTGTTAAGCCAACGGTTGAAATTATGGAAGCATTACCAACCGTAATTTTAGGTTTCTTAGCGGGTCTTTGGTTAGCGCCTCTGATTGAATCTCACTTACCTGCAATTATGCTGATTTTAGTATTAACGCCATTGGCAATAATACTCACAGCATTCTTCTGGCAAAACTTACCAGAATCGATTCGCCACAAAGTGCCAGACGGTAGCCACTCTATCTTACTCATTCCAGTGGTATTACTGGCAGGTTATATTTCGTTTGCACTGAGCCCCGCGGTAGAGCTTTGGGTATTTGATGGTGATGTACGTCGTTATATTACCAACGAGTTAGGCATTGATTTTGACCAGCGCAACTCGTTAGTTGTGGGTATTGCGATGGGCTTTGCGGTTATTCCAACGATTTTCTCAATTGCTGAAGATGCGGTGTTTAGTGTACCTAAGCACTTATCGAATGGCTCGCTTGCACTTGGTGCAACGCAGTGGCAAACGCTTGTTCGCGTAGTATTACTAACAGCAAGCCCTGGTATTTTCTCGGCAGTGATGATGGGGCTAGGTCGTGCGGTTGGTGAAACCATGATTGTATTGATGGCAACAGGTAATACGCCGATTATGGATTGGAGTATTTTCCAAGGTATGCGTACGCTTGCAGCAAACATTGCGGTAGAAATGCCAGAATCAGAAGTAGGCAGCACGCACTACCGCATCTTATTCTTAGCAGCGTTTGTACTGTTTATATTCACCTTTATCTTTAACACGATTGCTGAATTTGTTCGTCAGCGTTTACGTGAAAAGTATAGTTCACTGTAAGGTTAGGAGATTTAATAAATGAAGCAGTGGTTTAAATCTGGCTCACCTTGGATCTGGATGACAGGTGGTGCAGTAAGTATCAGCTTAATCTCGGTAATTGGCCTACTGGCAATGATTGCAGGTCGCGGTTTAGGGTTCTTTTGGCCGTCAGAAGTAACGCAATTTGAAATGCACCGTGGCGACGTTAAAGAAACCGTTATCGGTGAAATTTACGACCGTGAAATGGTGCCTGTTGAGCGCTTAAAAGCAGCGAATGTTGATTTACACGGTTTTACGGGTGAAGAAGTAGAACGTTTACTGATTAAAACAGGTAACCGTGAATACGTAGACCTAGATTTCCGTTGGATTTTAGCAACGGATATTATTGAGCAATCTACTCCGAGCCAATTAGCGGTATTTGAGCGTAGTAAAAACGGTAACTTTTACGGTTACATTGAAAGTGTGGTCAAAGACGGTAAAGTTGTTGCCGAAGCGCAAAAGTTAATTGAGCTAGAGCAACTTGTAGAGCGCGCAGTTGAACTTAATGAGTCAGCACTTGATTTACAAAACGGCCCTATTGGTCATATTAACTACGACCTAGAACGTTTGCGTTTAAAAGAAAAAGCGCTCGACCTTAAAGGCGAATTAACACACGAAAAAGTGGCGGAGTTTGAAGCTCAGCGTAAAGACTATCGTGAGCAATACTTGGTGCTTGAAAAAGAGCTGTTTAAGTTTCGTGATGCGGCAAAGCGCGACCAAGTTATTGTAAAAGATATGCGTGGTGAGTTAGTAACGATTCCGCTTTACCAAGTGCTGGACGTAACACTACCAAATGATATGGGCTTAATGGCTAAATTAGGTCATTACTTCAAGCAAATTGGTAAGTTTGTTAGCGATGACCCACGTGAAGCGAATACCGAAGGCGGTGTATTCCCAGCGATTTTCGGTACCGTATTTATGGTTATGTTAATGGCGGTAATCGTAACCCCGTTTGGTGTTATCGCTGCGATTTACTTACACGAATATGCAGCGAAAAATTCTATCACTAAAATGATTCGTATCGCGGTAATTAACCTTGCTGGTGTACCATCGATTGTTTACGGTGTATTTGGCTTAGGTTTCTTTGTTTACATGCTAGGTGGTAGCATTGACCAATTATTCTACCCTGAAGCATTACCAGGCCCAACGTTTGGTACGCCAGGTGTAATTTGGTCAGCACTGACATTAGCAATTTTAACTTTACCGGTTGTAATTGTATCAACAGAAGAAGGTTTATCACGTATTCCAAGTTCAGTTCGTCAAGGCTCATTAGCACTTGGGGCCACCAAAGCTGAAACTATTTGGCGTATTATTGTACCAATGGCAAGCCCTGCAATTATGACAGGTTTGATTCTTGCGGTTGCACGTGCAGCAGGTGAAGTAGCACCACTGATGTTAGTGGGTGTGGTAAAAATGGCGCCAACACTGCCAGTTGATATGAACTTCCCGTTTGTACATTTAGATAGAAAGTTTATGCACTTAGGTTTCCACATCTATGATGTTGGTTTCCAAAGCCCGAATGTTGAAGCGGCTCGTCCGCTAGTTTATGCCACAGCGTTTTTACTTGTGGCGGTAATTGTGGCACTGAATATCACAGCAATTGGTATTCGTAACCACTTACGCGAAAAATTTAGGTCGTTAGAACACTAATTGTTCTGCGGTGATAAAAGTTTAATAGGTTTAGTAAAAATGATTACTGTTGCTCCAGAAATGAATCAATCTGCAACTGGCTTACAGCTTGATTTAGAAAACTTATCGGCAGAACAAACTGCTCTTGAAATTAAAGACTTAGACCTTTACTACGGTGACAAACAAGCGCTGAGCAATATCAGCATGAAAATTCCAAAGGGTCAGGTAACTGCATTTATCGGTCCTTCAGGTTGTGGTAAGTCAACGTTATTACGTTGTATTAACCGCATGAATGACTTGGTTGATACCTGTCGTATCGATGGTCAAATCTTGCTACATAACCAGAATATTTATGACAAAAGTGTTGATGTTGCAGCGCTTCGTCGTAACGTTGGTATGGTATTCCAGCGCCCAAACCCATTCCCTAAATCAATTTATGAGAATGTGGTTTATGGCCTACGCTTACAAGGTGTAAAAGATAAACGTAAACTAGACGAAGTAGTTGAATCGTCACTACGTGGCGCTGCACTTTGGGACGAAGTAAAAGACCGTTTGCACGACAGCGCATTTGGTTTATCAGGTGGTCAGCAACAGCGTTTGGTTATTGCTCGCGCAATTGCAATTGAACCTGAAGTACTACTGTTAGATGAACCAACATCGGCACTTGATCCAATTTCAACATTGGTAATCGAAGAGCTAATCAACGATTTAAAAAATAAGTACACCGTTGTAATTGTTACGCATAACATGCAACAAGCGGCACGTGTGTCTGACCAAACAGCGTTTATGTATATGGGTGAACTAATTGAATACTCTGATACAAATACGCTATTCACCACGCCGAAGAAAAAGAAAACTGAAGATTACATTACAGGTCGTTACGGGTAAGGATTAAAGTTATGGATCATAATATTTCAAAGCATATTTCAGGTAACTTTAACCAAGAACTTGAAAACGTTCGCAACCATGTTTTAGCTATGGGCGGATTGGTAGAGCAGCAATTAAACTCTGCGCTTGATGCGGTAAATGACAGTAATGCGGAGCTTGCGAAAAAAGTTGAGCACGGCGATTACAAGGTAAATGCAATGGAAGTGAGCATTGACGAAGAATGTACACGCATTATTGCGAAGCGTCAGCCAGCGGCAAGTGATTTACGTTTAGTTGTGGCGATTGCAAAAACCATTGCAGATTTAGAGCGCATCGGTGATGAAGCGCGTCGTATTGCGAAAGTAGCACTTGAATCAACCGCGAAAGAGCAGCAAGGCTTGCTGGGTAATATCGACAATATGGGTCGTCACGTATCACAAATGTTGCACGATGTTCTGGATGCATTTGCCCGAATGGATGCCGAAGCAGCGTTCCGTGTGCACAAAGAAGATGCCAAAGTTGACCGCGAATATGAAGCGTTAACACGTCAAATCATGACGTATATGATGGAAGATCCGCGCTCAATTCCAAAGGTTATGGATTTAGTGTGGTCCGTACGCTCATTAGAGCGCATCGGTGACCGTTGTCAGAATATTGCTGAGTACGTAATTTATTTTGTAAAAGGCAAGGACATTCGTCATACCTCGCAAGACGATATCGAGCGAGATATTATTGGTAAATAAGTTAAGTAACTATTTTAAAAGGGTAAAAGCGGTTTCGCTTTTACCCTTTTTTGCTTTGGTATTGATAACTTTTTTAGTCTATTAACTAGCGTAAATTTAATTGTTTGATAATCTAAGTTAAGGAATTTCAACTTACTGTAATACTTGTATGTTAAAGCCTTTCCTCGCTTGGCTGATTCCTGTAAAATTTGCGCGCTTTTAACATTTAAGGGTCAATTATGGCTAGTAATGCATTTTTAGGGGTTTTTGCGAAATCTCCTATCAAACCAATTGAAGAACACATAAAAATTGTTCATCAAGCCAGTGCTTTGTTAACGACTTTTTTTCAACATGCGTTTAATAAAGAATGGGAACAAGCATCTGAGATCCGCATTAATATTCGCGATTTAGAACGCAAAGCGGATGTACTTAAGCGTGACATTCGGTTGCAACTTCCTCGTGGATTATTCCTGCCAGTTGAGCGTACAGATCTTCTTGAACTGATCACTCAACAAGACAAAATTGCTAATAAGGCTAAGGACATAGCTGGTCGTGTACTTGGCCGCGAAATGGAAATCCCTGAGCAAATCCAAGCTGATTTTATTACTTACCTAAACCGCTGCATCGACGCGACAAAACAAGCTTCTAAAGCTATCAATGAACTTGATGAGCTATTAGAAACGGGTTTCCGTGGTCGTGAAGTGACGTTAGTTGAAAACATGCTAGAAGAGCTCGACGCAATTGAGCGTGACACCGATGAAATGCAAATCACTTTGCGTCGTCAGTTACGTGAAATCGAAAATGAATTAAATCCAATCGATGTAATGTTCTTATACAAAATTCTCGAGTGGGTAGGTGACTTAGCAGATATCGCTGAACGTGTTGGTTCACGTTTAGAGCTGATGCTAGCACGTTAATTAAATTAATATAAAAATTAAGTTAAAGGTTACTTGATGGATATTATTGCAAATTACGGCACCACTTTGGTGATGATTGCTGCCGTAGTGGGATTTATCATGGCGTATGGTATTGGTGCAAACGACGTTGCCAATGCAATGGGTACGTCAGTTGGCTCAAAAGCGCTAACAATTAAGCAAGCGATTATTATCGCAATGATTTTTGAATTCGCTGGTGCATATCTTGCCGGTGGTGAGGTTACATCAACGATACGTAAAGGTATTATCGACTCGTCGGCATTTGTTGCCATACCAGAGTCATTAGTGATCGGTATGATTTCAGCGCTATTAGCTGCTGGTGTATGGTTACTTGTTGCGTCTTATTTAGGTTGGCCTGTATCAACAACACACTCAATTATTGGTGCAATTGTTGGTTTCGCATTGGTTGCGGTAGGCTCTGAAGCGATTCAATGGGGTAAAGTAGCGGGTATCGTAGGTAGTTGGATTGTTACACCTGCTATTTCAGGCTTTATTGCTTACCTTATCTTTATGAGTGCACAGAAACTAATTTTTGATACTGACTCACCACTTAACAATGCAAAGCGCTTCGTGCCTATGTACATGGGTCTTGCAGCGTTTGTTATGGCGTTAGTAACAATCAAAAAAGGCTTAAAGCATATCGGTTTAGACCTTGGTACAGTAATGGGTTACGGTATCGCAATCGGTGCTGCTGTTTTAGTCGCGCTGTTAGGTAAAGTATTGATCGCTCGTCTTAAAATGGACCCTGCAGCTGACAAAGAAATGCAATTTAACAATGTTGAGAAAGTATTCGCTATCTTAATGATTGTAACTGCATGTTGTATGGCGTTTGCACACGGCTCAAACGATGTAGCAAATGCGATTGGTCCACTTGCTGCGGTAGTGAGCATTGTTGAGCACAACGGTGAAATCGTTAAGAAATCGTCACTCGTTTGGTGGATTTTACCACTTGGTGGTTTAGGTATTGTTATCGGTCTTGCGATTCTTGGTAAGAAAGTAATTAAAACCATTGGTGAAGGTATTACGCACTTAACACCAAGCCGTGGTTTTGCTGCAGAGCTTGCGGCTGCATCAACGGTTGTTATTGCATCAGGTACAGGCTTACCAATTTCAACGACACAAACGTTAGTAGGTGCGGTACTAGGTGTTGGTATGGCCCGCGGTATTGCGGCACTTAATTTAGGTGTTGTAAGAAATATCGTTGTTTCTTGGGTTATTACCTTGCCAGTAGGCGCGGTATTAGCTATTGTTATCTACTATGTATTGGCGGCTATTTTTGGCCTTCAAGTGTAAAGACTTTTAGCTTGAAAAGACCCCATATGCGATACGCAATGGGGTCTTTTTTTGTCTTAAATTTGTATGTAGCAGTTTGCTAATCAATTTAGCGGGTCACATAGCGCGCTTACAGCGCTGTAATTTTACCGTTGTAACATAGCGTTAAAAGATAAATTAAACCCTGTTTGGCTTCATTTCACTAGGCTCTATTCGCTCATTTATTTAACAGAGTTATTAGCACTCGCAATTAATTGATTAAATCTCAGTGACATAATTGATTTTCCATTGTTAATTTGTTTTTATCGTTATTAATTTGAATATTAATCGGTTATTACGATGAAAAACCTTCCTAGCATTAAGCAGCTGCAATACTTACTTGCAGTACATCAGCATCAGCACTTCGGCCGCGCTGCAGAAGCCTGTTTTATTGGTCAATCTACCTTGAGTAGTGCAATTCAAAATCTTGAAGAAACACTCGGTTGTCAGCTAATTGAGCGTGAAAACCGCAGCATTATGTTTACCTCGATTGGTGAAGAAGTGGTTGAGCGAGCGCGCAAGATAATCGACGACACAATTAGTGTAAAAGAGCTTACAAAAAGCTTTTTAAACCCACTCCAAGGGCATTTAACCATAGGTATTATTCCTACGGTTGCAAGTTTTATTGCGGCTGATTTATACCACTTATGTGCAAAAGAGTTTCCTGAACTTGAGTTGGTTTTAATTGAAGATACTAGCGATAACTTATTGGACAAATTAGAAAAAGGTCAAGTTGATGTAGCGCTATTGGCATTGCCTTATAATACCAACAAGTTTCATACCCATATTTTAGCACAAGACCCATTTAATATTGTAAGGCACAAGGATTATCAAGCGGCAGAAGGTGTGGTTGATTTTAACTTGTTGCCACCGTCATCGGTGTTTTTGCTAGAGCGCGAACATTGCCTTACCGATCATGCACTGAGTGCGTGTCACTTGAGTAAAAGTGAGTGTATAAATCCCTTTGAAGCTGCAAGTTTGCATACCTTACTAAGTATGGTTGAGCGTCAACTTGGTGTGACTTTTCTACCACAAATGGCAATTAATGCGGGCATTTTATCTCATAAACCTATGGTGTTTAGCGCGGCGCAAGATACTGCTTATCGTGATATTGGTATTTTATGGCGCAAGACCTCAGGTCGCATACGCGACTTCCGCTTGCTGTGCGATAAATTAAAGCCGTTCTTTGCTGAAAAATGTGCACGATAAAATAATTTTAAATTTTTAAAACTATTTTTAGCACTCGCTCGACTACATAAACAGAGAAACAAAACTCTTGGGGAATATGTGTTCTTTCAAAGTGAAAAAGGGTTAATCAAAAAAGCACAGCAAGGTGATAAACGCGCATGGCTTAATTTAGTAAAACAATACGAAAAGCCGATTTATCACACTTGTTTGCGTATGGTGAGTAACCCAGATGACGCACTCGAAATCATGCAAGAAAGCTTTATGAGTATTTATCGGTCGCTCGATAACTACCGTTTTGAGTCGAGTTTTAAAACGTGGGCAATCGCAATTACCAATCGCCGATGCGTGGAATTTTATCGTGCTAAAAAGGTACTCGATGAAGAAAAGCAAGAAATGCTGATAGCTGATATGCAAGAACCCGAATCTGCTGATTTTATGTTGTTTATGGCGCAGCAAAATAAGCAAGTTTTACAGTTATTAAATGGCTTACCTTGGATGCAAAAAGAAGTGGTGGAATTAAAGTTTTTTCAGCACTTTACGTTTGAACAAATTGCGCAGCAACTTGACGTATCAACCAATACGGTAAAATCGCGGTTGTACACAGCGCTGTCCAAATTGCGCCAAGAACTGGAGGTGTTAAATGGCTAATTTAGAGTGTATTTTTGAAAAATGGCTGGAAACAGGTGAACTTACACCAAGTGATCGTCAATTGCTTGAACAAGATTCTGTTTATGCAGAAATGCTCGAAAACAGTGAGACTTGGCAGTCGCTTTCGGCAAAGTATCAAGAAACGCCCGTTCCACAGTGGAATCGAGAAGCCACTTGGTTTGATAAAACGAGCGGTGGTGCAAAGAGTAATCGTTTTGCTGCTTGGTTTGCACCAGCTGCTTTAGCTTGTTCAGTTTTAATGTGCTCGCTGGTTATTATGCGTGCAGAAGTAAGCGTTTCAGATAGTGGCTTTGCGATTAATTTTGCAGAGCAACAAAAGCAAGCTCCAACAGTCACTTATGAGCAGCTGCAAACCCTTTTGGCTGAGCAGCAGACAAATACCGCACAGGCGACCTATGCGCTGGTTAAAGAGGCCATAGAGCAGGGGCGTGTGGAGCGCAAAGAAGATATTGGCGCCTTGGTTGCCGATTTAAACCGAGTACGTCAACAAGATCAGGCGCTGATTCGCCTGCAATTAAACGAATTGGCACAACAGGTTGAGCAACAACCACAGTCATCAATTGCCAAAAACCACTCATGGGAGAATTAATCATGAAAACGAAAGCAAGCTTATTGATTTCACTCGCATTACTTTCTGGTCATGTTGCTGCCAATACACCAGCAAACAATATGGTCGCTAAAAGCCAAAAAGAAATCACCATTATGAATAATATCTTAAAGGCATCACTTAACGCGGAACCAGGTATTAAGGTGCGCCAAATCAATGGTGCTTATCTTGCTGACCAAGGTTATGTCTTTAGTATTAGTGCATCGGGGTTATCTGGTGGCTTCGGAAGCTGGAAACGTTTTTTTCTTGAACCTGATATCGAGTTTCACGATGAGGACGTGATGATTCGTGCAGAAGAGATGCGCATTGAAGCGGCTAACGAAGCCTATCATGTAGCGATGGAGGCACTACGAGAGTCTTCTGAAAAAATCCGTGAGTTTGCCCAGCAAGAGCGTGAAATTGAATTTCAGTTACGAGAAGTAGAGCGTGCTCGTCGAGATTTAGATTTAGAGCGCAGACACGCACTGAAAGATAAAGAAGAAAAGTCGGTTAAAAAAGAAATCGAAAAGCTCGAAGCTAAGATAGCCAAACTTGAAAAAGAAAAAGAGCAGGTGCGTGGCAAACGTGACGATGCTAAAGATAAAATGAAATCGACGACTAAAGAAAAACACAAAAAAGTTGCTGAAACTAGAAAGCAAAATATTC
Source organism: Pseudoalteromonas sp. MMG024 (assembly GCF_021654175.1). Lineage (NCBI taxonomy): Bacteria > Pseudomonadati > Pseudomonadota > Gammaproteobacteria > Alteromonadales > Pseudoalteromonadaceae > Pseudoalteromonas > Pseudoalteromonas sp. MMG024. Next base: position 27,141 of record NZ_JAKFZO010000015.1, on the reverse strand, counting down.
GTGTTGCGAGCCAAACTCTGGCGCAAACCTTATGTGATTACGGTGCTGGGCTGAAAAGCTTAAGTAAAAATCACTATGTTAACTTTATTATTGATAACGCGACGGGTAATAAAGAAGATCTTGTTTTTGTTTATAGCAAAGCGAAGATTAATCAGTGTGTTGTGGGTGATATTGATGCGGAAAAACTACTAGCGAGTGCGCAAAGTTATACGTTTTAATTTTAACTGAATGCAATCAATTCACAGTAAGAAAAAACAAAAAAGCCGCTTAACTAGCGGCTTTAGAATTTAATAAGCTTTCAGCTTTTACGTTAGGTAAAAATAGTAAATACACTAACACTACAAGGTTAAAGTAAGGAATCGCACCTAACCCAGCAAAAATTGCTTTAGGGTAGCCTTTTTCACTGGCTTTAAAGTAACAAAAGTAGCAAATCAGGACATTCGCAATTAGCAGTAAAATAATAAACAGAGCCATCGTCCCTCCCGTTTTTATGCAAAATCACTCTCAAATGAAATGATTTTTCTGTATCTCCATATAAAACCAGTTTAGCTTAATCTTTGGGCGAATTCCTATTGTTTTGTTAATTTGATTTGTAAAAATTGTTAAGCGATTGAGTTTCCAGAAGTGTTTTTTAGCTTTTTAATTTCAATCGCCGGCATCGGTTTACCAATAAAGTAACCTTGTGCGTAGTCAACACCAATTTCTTTAAGCAATTCAAAGGTTTCTTGGTCTTCCACGTATTCGGCAACACAGGTTTTACCGAGTGAATGGCTAATGTCTTTAATAGCGTTAACTAGCGCTTTATCAATGTTATCTTGGGTCATATCTTTAACAAATGAACCATCAATTTTTACTTGATTCGCAGGCAATTGTTTTAGGTAGCTAAAGGTACTAAAACCTGTGCCAAAGTCATCAATCGAGAACTGACACCCAATTTTTTGCAGCTGGGTGATCATCGCCGTGGTCGCGACTAGATTACTAATACTCGCTGATTCTGTAATTTCAAAAGTGAGTCTATCTGGGCTTACATTATGCAGCTTCAAACTTTGCGCTATGGTGTTTAACAGGTTGGCGTTGTTAAAGGCTTGTGCAGAAAGGTTGATTGCGACTTTGTTTAACTCAGGGTATTCACCTAATAACGCGATAGTTTTTTCTATTACATTTTGGTCGAGTAAATCGATATCAGTCACCAGCTCTAATGACGGAATAAACTGGTTCGGATAAATAATTTCATCATTTACAATTAAACGAACAAGCGCTTCATAATAACTCACTTTTTGCTCTTTGTAGCACCAAATTGGCTGAAAGTGCATGGTAAGGCTTTGTGCTTTAAGCGCTTCTTTTACACTGTGAGCCCATGTTATTCCTGATAGTAACTGCTTACTTTTTGCATCTGAATCTGAATAACAATGAACGATATTACGGCCACGGCTTTTAGCAACGTACAGCGCAATATCCGCTTGCTTTAAACATTCGCTGGCATCGCTGTTTTTATTGTCAATTTGCGTTAAACCGATTGAGCAGCTAATTGAATAGCTTTGTTCACCAAAGCGAAAGCTCTGATTCTCAATGGTTTGACATAAGCTCTCACCAATCATATGGGCATCAAGTAAATCGGTATTTTCTAAAATAATGGCAAACTCATCGCCGCCTAAACGACATACCAAGGCATCGCCAGACACACATTGCTCGAATAACTCTGCAACTTTTTGCAGTACTTTGTCGCCTTGTTGGTGGCCTTGCGAGTCATTAATAATTTTGAAATGGTCTAGATCGATATATAGCAGTGCGTGTTGTTGGCAGTTTGATACGTTTTGGCAAAATAGGTTGAGCTGTTGGTCAAAGAAATAGCGGTTGTGCAAATTGGTCAGTGTATCGTGATGGGCTAAATGTTGTAGGCTAAATTCAGCTTGTTTTCGTTCATCAATGTTATCGATACTAAGCGTGATATTACTTTTAGCTTGGCGCTCTTTAATTGATTGCAACTTGCACTCAATCCAAATTTGGTGACCAAGTTTATGGTTTATTTGTAGTTCTAGTTTGTCTTTGCTGCCAGGCTTCATATTAATTGCGGAAATTAACTTTTCGAGCTTTTCAGCTTCATGCTGAGGGAAAAAGCTGGCTAGCGGTTTGCCTAGGCTAGATTGCAATCGATTCCCGGTTAGGGCTTCCCAAGCAGGATTCAAAAAACAAATATTATGGGCTTGGTCAATTTCAATTACCGAGGTATTTAAGTGCATTAAAATACGTTGGTGAGCAGAGAATAAGTCTTTATAACCCTGTTGGCTTTTACTAAGTAGTTCTACTTTTTCAGCGAATTCATCATAGCTCACCATAAAATCTTCGCGTCGTGCAGCTTGTTCACATACTTTATTAATAATGTTGTGATTAAACGGCAAGCGAATAAAGTCGGTAACACCTAATAGCAGCAGTTGTTCAGCAAAATCAGCATCTTGGCTATCGATAATGGTTACAACAGCTTGATTCGGTTTATGAATACGTAATTGCTGCAAAAAGTTATTTACGCGCTCAAAGCTGCCATGGGTAGCATCAACAAGGACGATGGCGTAGTTATATTGTTGGATTAAGGTTTGCGCATCGGCGCAGTTATCGGTGGTGCTGATGGCAAAACCAAGCTCTAAATCATGGTGAATTTGCGCAGCGCGTTGTTCGTTAGATTCAACCAGTAATAGCGGTAAACGGCTACTTTTATCGGTGTGCTCAGATAAAATATTAGCGAGTAAATGCGGAAGTTTGTTTAATTTGTCGTGCTGTAAAATGGCATCAATACCATACGCGCGAGCGGTTGATTCAGCAATGCGTTCACAATAGGTAGGAGGTATCAATACGATAGGTGTATTTTTTGCAGTTGCCAGCAAGCCTGAGCGTACCATGCGTGAAAAGCGCCAACCATCAATTTCGCCAATAGCAAGATCGGTGATTATCAGGTTGAAAGAGTGCTTCTTCAGTAAATCGAGTGCCTCTAAACTATTACCCTTTAGCTCAATATCAAATACATCGACATTTTTTAATGCATCAACTAGCTGAGTTGATAGCTTAATGTCTGGTGTCACTACCAGCAACTTAAGCTTATTCGGCATTTAAACTGCACCTCTAAATCAGTTCACCACTCCTTGGTAAGTTCGATTTTCAAATGCCAAAAGATACCTAGTTTAGATAGTTAACTCAAGTAAATTTGATATTTTACTCACCTGTAGATCCTTAAACTTTAACATTCAGTAGGTTATATTTTGCGCGGCCTGTTTTCCTTGATTTAAATCATCACTAACACTAGAATCGGCGCGACTTTAACCAAGTATACCCTGAGTACTAATAACCAAGTGAGACAGACAAATGCGTGTTGCTGATTTTAACTTTGAATTACCCGATGAATTAATTGCTCGATTTCCTATGGAAGATCGCACAGCAAGTCGCTTATTAAAGCTAGTAGGTAATAGTGGCGAAATCACACACCATACGTTTGCTGATGTATTAGATTTTATAAATCCAAACGACCTGATTATCTTTAATAATACTAAAGTAATTCCTGCGCGTATGTTTGGTCAAAAAGCATCGGGCGGTAAGGTTGAGGTGCTCGTTGAGCGTGTAGTTGATAAACACACGGTACTTGCACACGTACGCGCAAATAAATCACCTAAGGTTGGCAACGAGCTTATTTTAGAAGAAACGGCAACAGCGGTAATGCAAGGTCGTCAAGGCGAATTATTTGAGCTGAAGTTCGAAGGTGAAGAGGGCGTACTTGATATTTTAGACCGTATTGGTCATATGCCACTGCCGCCATATATTGACCGCCCTGATAATGAAAAAGACCGTAATCGCTATCAAACTGTTTACGGTGAAAAACCGGGCGCAGTAGCAGCGCCAACAGCGGGTCTTCATTTTGACGATGCGTTATTAGCAAAGTTAAAAGACAAGGGTGTTGATTTAGGTTTTGTAACGCTGCATGTAGGGGCGGGTACGTTCCAGCCAGTGCGCGTTGATAAAATTGAAGATCACCATATGCATTCTGAGTACATTGAAGTGCCAGAGCAAGTGGTTGCACAAATTAAAGCGTGTCGTGAACGTGGAGGCCGTGTAGTTGCTGTGGGCACAACGTCAATGCGCTCATTAGAGTCGGCAGCAATGAAATCGGAAGGTGAGCTTGCACCGTTTTACGGTGACACGGATATTTTCATCTTTCCGGGATACGAATTTCAGGTGGTAGATGCGATGATCACTAACTTTCACCTTCCTGAATCGACACTAATAATGCTTGTGAGTGCCTTTGCTGGACAAGAGAATATTATGAATGCTTACAACACTGCAATTGAAGAAAAATACCGCTTTTTCTCATACGGTGATGCAATGTTCTTAACCAAAAAAGACATTTAGTACACCACTTAAAAACATGATGCGATGTAACTCTGTTACATCGCTTTACACGTAAATCTCACTTTCCACTTTTATTTCTGTTATCTCATCCCTATATCCATAGTATTGTGCTGTCAAAGCAGGTAAAATCGACCGATTATTTTACGCTCAATTGATGAAGTTGAGTAAAAGTTGGACTGTTTTTCCGGCATTTGAGGTTTTTATGAAATTTGAATTAGACAATACAGATGGCAAAGCGCGTCGCGGCCGTTTGATTTTTGACCGTGGTGTAGTAGAGACACCTGCATTTATGCCTGTAGGTACTTACGGTACCGTTAAAGGTATGACTCCTGAAGAGTTAAAAGGCACAGGTGCAGAAATTTGCCTTGGTAATACCTTTCACTTAATGCTTCGCCCAGGCACTGAAATCATCAAACAACACGGTGACTTACATGACTTTATGGGCTGGGATAAACCAATTCTTACCGATTCAGGCGGTTTCCAAGTATTCAGCTTAGGCGAAATGCGTAAAATTTCGGAAGAAGGTGTAATGTTCCGCTCACCGGTAAACGGCGAAAAAATCATGCTATCGCCAGAAAAAGCAATGCAAGTGCAGCGCGACTTGGGCTCAGATATTGTGATGATTTTTGACGAATGTACACCGTATCCTGCAACAGAAAAAGAAGCGCGTGACTCGATGGAGTTATCGCTGCGCTGGGCAAAACGTTCGAAAGAAGGTCACGGTGATAACCCATCAGCATTATTCGGTATTATTCAGGGTGGTATGTACCCTGAACTGCGTGAAATTTCGCAAAAAGGTTTAGAAGAAATCGGTTTTGATGGTTATGCACTTGGTGGTTTATCAGTAGGTGAACCAAAAGAAGACATGATTAACATTCTTGACCACTGCGCTTACAAAATGCCCGAAGATAAGCCACGTTATCTTATGGGCGTAGGCAAGCCGGAAGATTTAGTTGAAGCGGTTCGTCGTGGTATTGATATGTTTGATTGTGTAATGCCAACACGTAACGCGCGTAACGGTCACTTATTTATTACCGGTGGCGTAATTAAAATCCGTAACGCAGTGCATAAAACGGATACAGGCCCACTTGATCCAGAATGTGATTGCCATACTTGTGAGAACTTCTCACGCGCTTATTTACACCACTTAGATAAGTGTAATGAAATTTTAGGGGCTCGTTTAAACACGATCCACAACTTACGTTATTACCAACGCGTTATGGAAGGGCTTCGCAATGCCATTGCTGAGAACAAACTAGAAGAGTTTGTTGCAGACTTCTATGCGCGTCGCGGTATGCCGGTACCTGAATTAAAACAAATTGAAGACTAATAAAATTTAAGAGGAATTAACCATGAGTTTATTTATCTCAAGTGCGCATGCAAGTGCGGGTGCTCCACCTGCTGGTGGCGGCATGGAAATGCTAATCATGCTAGGTATTTTTGGTTTGGTATTTTATTTCCTAATTTACCGTCCACAAGCAAAGCGCGTTAAAGAGCACAAGAGCCTAATGTCAGCATTGGCAAAAGGTGATGAAGTACTTACTGCGGGTGGTTTAGTAGGTAAAATCGTGAAAGTATCTGACGACAAAGATTTTGTTGTTGTTGCGCTTAACGACCAAGCTAACGTAACAGTGCAAAAAGGTTCAATTTCAGCTGTGCTGCCTAAAGGCACAATGAAAGCACTTTAATCAAAGGAATAAGTTGTGATTAATAAGTACCCGTTATGGAAGTACTTGATGGTGGTAGCAGTTGTATTGCTTGGTATGCTTTACGCTGCACCAAATATGTACGGTAGTGACCCTGCCGTACAAATTTCAGGTGCGCGAGGTGCTGTGATTGAAACAGCAGATCTCGACAAAGTAAAAACAATTTTAACGAACGATGGATTTGATGCTAAATCAATCAAACTAGAAAATGAGCAAATCTTAATTCGTTTTAATGATGTAGAAACACAGTTAAAAGCGAAAGACCAACTAAGCGACAGTCTAGGCGCTAACTATATCGCTGCTATAAACTCAGCTCCTTCAACGCCAGCATGGCTTGAAAACTTGGGCGGTGCGCCGATGAAGTTAGGCTTAGATTTACGTGGTGGTGTTGAGTTTACGATGGAAGTTGATATGCGTACTGCTATCAATAACCAATTAAAGCAGATGCAGCAAGATTTCCGCTCTGACTTACGTGAGCAGAAAATTCGCTACCGCAGCATTCGTGAAGTAGCAAACGCAGATCGCGTGCAGTTAGTTTTCCGTAATGAAGAAGACAAAGACGCCGCTGAAAGTTATTTACAAAAGAGCAACCCTAGCCTTGAGTTTCGCGATGACCGCAGTAATGAGCTAGCGTTCACTGCGCGTTTAACTGAAGCTAAGTTAAAAGAAATCCGTGATTACGCGATTTCACAAAACTTAATCATTATTCGTAAGCGTATTAACCAAATTGGTGTTGCAGAACCAAATGTTCAGCGCCAAGGACAAGAGCGTATTTTGGTGCAATTACCGGGTATTCAAGACCCTGCACGTGCGAAAGAGATTTTAGGTTCAGCAGCAACGCTTGAACTTCGCATGGTTGACCAAGATAACGACGTACGTGATGCATTAGCAGGTCGTATGCCGCCAGGCTCAGAAGTAATCAACGATCAGTTTGGTCGTCCAGTACTTCTGAAAAAGCGCGTAATGCTTGAAGGTTCTCATATTACCGGTGCTCAAGCGGGTTATGACCAATACCAGCGTCCGCAAGTTAGTTTACAGCTTGATAGTAAAGGTGGCTCAAAAATGGCTGCGTTTACTAAAGACGAAGTTGGTAATTTAATGGCGATTGTGTTCATCGAATACCGTCCGTCGGGCAAGGTAGATGAAAACGGTAAAGCGTTACCACCAATCAAACACGAAGAAGTGATTAACCAAGCAACTATTAATGAGCGCTTAGGTCGTCGTTTCCAAATTACAGGTATTGATACGCCAGCAAAAGCGCAGCATTTATCTGAAATGCTACGTGCAGGTGCGCTTGTTGCGCCAATTCAAATTGTTGCTGAAAGTACGATAGGTCCAAGCATGGGTGCAGAAAACGTTGAAAAAGGTATTACCGCGGTAGTGCTTGGTTTTGTTTTCGTACTGGTATTTATGCTGCTTTACTACAAAGGCTTTGGCTTGATTGCGAATATTGCACTTGGCTTAAACCTAGTATTAATTGTTGGTGCAATGTCAGTACTTGCGGGTGCAACACTTACCTTGCCAGGTATTGCCGGTATCGTACTAACGGTTGGTATGGCGGTAGATGCGAACGTACTTATTTTTGAACGTATTCGTGAAGAATTAGCTGAAGGTCGTAGTCCTCAACAAGCAATTCACCACGGTTACGACAGTGCATTTAGCACCATTTTTGATGCCAATATCACAACGTTAATTGCAGCCGTGATCTTGTACGCAATTGGTACAGGTCCTATTCAAGGCTTCGCAATCACTCTTGCTATCGGTATTGTAACGTCAATGTTCACTGCGATTGTTGGTACGCGTGCGATTGTTAACGCGTTAATCGGCGGTAAGCGCATTGAGAAGTTATCTATCTAGGAGAGTGTGATGCAATTATTAAAGTTAAATGAAACACTTAAGTTTATGTCATTGCGTAAAATCGCAATGACAATTTCAACTCTGCTGATTATCGCTTCATTTGTTTCGTTTTTTACCAAAGGTATGAACTTTGGTTTGGATTTTACCGGTGGTACAACGGTTGAAGTTGGCTTTGAACAAGCCGCTGACCTTAAAGTTGTGCGTTCATCACTGCACGAAAATGGCTTCCCTGATGCACAGGTACAGTTATTTGGTTCAAGTAAGGACGTAAAAATTCGTCTTGAGCCACGTGAAGGTGAAAAAGCCGACATGATCAGTAACCAAGTACTCGAGATTCTTGAACAAACAGGCCAAAAAGTTGAGATCCGCTCGATTGAGTTTGTTGGTCCAAGTGTTGGTGAAGACCTGAAAGAGCAAGGCGGTTTAGCAATGTTAACAGCGCTAATCTGTATTTTGCTTTACGTTGCGCTGCGTTTTGAATGGCGTTTTGCAATTGGTGCAGTAGCGGCACTTGCACACGATGTGCTATTAACAGTGGGTTTATTCTCAGTATTAGGTTTACCGTTTGATTTAACTGTATTAGCAGCGGTACTTGCGGTTATAGGTTACTCACTCAACGATACCATTGTTGTATCGGACCGTATTCGTGAGAACTTCCGTAAAATCCGTATCGACGATACTATTGAAATTGTTGATATTTCACTAACGCAAACGTTAAACCGTACGTTAGTAACATCAATTACAACCATCTTAGTACTTGTGGCGCTTTTCGTATGGGGTGGTGAAACCATTCATGGCTTCGCAACTGCATTACTATTTGGTGTATTTATTGGTACTTACTCATCTGTATACGTAGCAAGTTCTGTTGCAGTAATGATGGGCATCAGCAAAGAAGATCTGATCCCTGAAGAAGTTGAGAAAGAAGGTGCTGAATTTGACAATATGCCATAATTATTTGGTAATTTTGTAATAATTCTGAAAAAGGCCGGTGTTAATACTGGCCTTTTTTTTTGTCTTTAGTATGATACTGAAAATGATAAACATTCTCAAAGGCATTAAAATGAAAAAGCTAACTGTACTTGCTAGTTTTGCAGCAATGACACTTTTAACAGCATGTGGTGATAAACAACAAACTAACGCCGAAGCGGTAGCAAAAGCACCTACAGCTAATCAAGCGTTAGCAGACTACAAAGAGGGTGCTAAAACACTAGTAACAATGATTAAAGAAGCTAAACCAGATACTGAAATCTCTGCAAAGTCAGCTGAGTTAGTTGCGGGTTCTAAAACAATCATTACGCAGTTTATAAATAAACACCCAAAGTGTACTGAGTATTTAACAGCGCTTAATAATGCGGCGGATATCATTCCAACCTTACCGCTAGAAGAGATCGAGTCAGGCTATCATGAAGACGGTAAACTGCCTAAGTTTGACGACCCTAACTGTTATCATGCGAAGGACTTACTAGTGCATCCTGCAACGGTACAAGCAATGGCAACAATGGGGATTACCACTGCAGAAATGCGTGAAAGTGCAGAAATGGAAATTATTGAAGTTATTGCGCACTTTTCTCAGGTTGAAAAAGCATTAAACTAACCTAAATTTCAAAAGGTTGTGATTATAAATTGAAATAATTGCAACCTTTTCTGATGCTTAGCTACTGAAATAATTCTGTCATTATCTCTTGTTATATTCGCCATCCGTAAAGAGGTGAATTATGCAAAACTTGAAACAATCAATCAGCCTTAAAGCGATTCTGTCAAAGCGACAAATCACAACGCTGTTTCAACCCATTCTTGATATTGAAAAAGAAACGGTGCTCGGCTACGAAGCTTTATCGCGAGGCCCTGAAAATTCAAGTTTGTTCAGTCCTGTCGAACTCTTTGCCCAAGCTGAAAAAGATGCCTGTCTTTCAGAACTAGAGCTTCTTTGTCGTGAAAAAGCCATTGAAAACTTTGTTGCTCAAGGGTTACCTGGGAAATTGTTTATCAATGTAAGTCCGTCTGCATTACTAGAAGCCGCACACCCAAAAGGTGAAACTTTACAACTGCTCGCTAAACACGGCTTAGCCACATCACGGGTTGTGATTGAGATTACTGAGCGGGAGCCGCTGGCACAAAGCGACTTATTATTCGAAGCGATTAAACATTACCGTGATTTAGGTTTGCATATTGCGATTGATGACTTTGGTTCGGGTTACAGCGGCCTAAAACAGTGGTCTGAACTAAAACCTGATATCGTTAAAATTGATCGTTACTTTATCGACCACTGCGATAAAAGTGTGGTGAAAAAAGAGTTTTTACGTTCGATATTAGAGCTGGCAAAAATCACTAATACGCGAGTAATAGCTGAAGGTATAGAACGCACGCAAGAATTAACACTGTTAAAAAATCTGGGAGTTGAACTAGCACAAGGCTTTTTGCTTGAACGCCCAGTACTTTCGCCGTGTCAGAGTTTTGATGAATGCATTGCAGCGCAAAAATTAGTGGATATGCCACGCAATACGAAAGACGATTCCCCTTTTATTGGCAATTTATTACTAAGCCAGCAGTCTATTTTTGTCACGACCAATTGTGGTGTGGCGAAGAAGTATTTCGAGCAAGATAAGTTATTGCAAAGCCTGGTGGTGCTTAATCAAGATAATCGACCCGTTGGCATATTACACCGAGATCAACTTGCCGAAATATTTTCGTCAACCTATGGGGCGGCGCTACACTCTAAGCGATCAGTCGATGAGGTTATGGATCACCAGCCTTTAGTGGTTGATAGATTGACAGCGTTGGACTCGGTGAGTCAAAAAATTACTGACTCTGATTTTGATATACGCCGCTATATTATTGTGACACAAGAAGGGCAATACGTTGGTGTTGTTGCTATTCGCGATATTCTAAAGCATATTACTGACGAGAAAATTAAAAACGCGCAGCATGCCAACCCGTTAACTATGTTGCCGGGTAATGTGGCAATTAATGATAATATTGAACGGCGCTTAAATGCGCGACAAGATTTTGAACTGGCCTATATCGATTTAAATCACTTTAAGCAATTTAACGATCTCTATGGTTATGCCAGTGGTGACATGGTAATTAAATTGCTTGCTGAAATTTGCCGCCAAGTGTGCAATCAAAAAGACTGCTTTATTGGTCATATTGGTGGCGATGATTTTATGCTGGTGTGTCCTAGTGACTTAGGTGAAGCACTGTGTCGTAAAATAATATCGGAGTTTGAAACTGCCGTTAGAGCCTACTTTACGCCAGAGCACGTCGCAGCTGGGGGGTATTGGGCAACTAACCGCGAGGGTGAAAAGAAGTTTGTGCCCTTGTTAACCTTGTCTATTGGCTTAGTTAATCCTGATATTGAGCACTGCGAAAACAGCCATCAAGTGGCAGCGTTGGCAACCGATGCTAAAAAGGAAGCGAAGCGTTTTGTAACCAGTCACTTGTTCATTTGCAAACGCCGTCGCCCGACCATGGCGATAGTCAGACTACCGGTAGCAAAATAATCTATTCGTAGCGATTGAAAAACAATCGCTTTACCTAAGCAATAATTTTTTTAACTTACTATTACTTGAGCTATGTTTGGGGCAAGTAATATGAGAATAAATGTACCATATTGTTTTATAGCGCTTATTTCACTTTCAACCTGCTCAGTCGCAGCAACAGAAATCGTGAAAGTTGCCAAAGAGCAGCACAAGCTATACCCAAGAGATGATTACATTGTTAGCCTATTAGAGTTGGCACTGGCCAATCAGCCTTACCAATTGCAACATGTGCCTGTTCACCCACTCCAGCAGCGTACCTTACTAAAACTCAGCCAAGGTGATGTAGATATCCATTGGGGTATGACGAGTCCTGACCGCGAAGCCATTGCTACCGCAATTCCAATTCCTATTTTTAAAGGGTTGATTGGTAAACGTATTGCATTGATAAAAGACGATCGGCAAAGTGACTTTACTGCGATTGATAGCGACAAGCTAAAGCAGTTTACAGCGGTTCAGGGAACATGATTGGCCCGATACTAAAATTCTTGCGCAAAATGGCTACCGAGTAAAAGCATTTGCACATTATAAAGCCATGTTCACTTTAGTCTCTCGTGGGCAGGTGGACTATTTCCCCCGCTCTGTCATTGAAATTCAAGATGAACTTTTGGAGTTTAAGCCACTTGGTTTAGCGATAGAGACCGCACATTTAATAAATTATCCTGCGGCATTCTACTTTTTTGTAAATAAAGAAAAAACGGCGTTAGCCAATGCACTGCAAGCAGGATTAACAGAAATGATTGCTGATGGTCGATTTGATAAGTTGTTTGATGATTATTTTGCTGAAGGGCTGAGCCAATTAAACTTAGCGAAGCGCGAAATACATTATTTAGAAAATGATTATTTTACAAATACAGCGCTGTTGCAAAATAAGGCGCTTTGGTACAAAAAATAAGGAAGCAATGTGCTTCCTTATTTATAAAACCTAGTTAAAGCATGCGATTATTTAAGTAATGCATCGCTTAAATGTGGACGAAGCTCTTTCACAATCGCTTGTGCAAGTTTTGGTGCGCCACATACAATATTGCCTGACTTATCTTGGTTGTTGCCGCCAGCAAAATCAGTTACTAAGCCACCTGCTTCTTTAACAAGTAGTTGACCTGCTGCAGTATCCCATGGCTTTAAACCAATTTCGAAGAAACCATCAACACGACCCGCTGCAACATAAGCTAAATCTAGCGCTGCAGAACCTGCGCGGCGCATATCTGCTGTATGAACGAATAATGCACTGAATGCGTTCATGTATTCTTCCATATGATGCTTTTGCTTGAATGGGAAGCCGGTTGCTAGCACAGTACCTGAAAGGTCAGTTGCCTTATTTACACGAATACGCTTGCTGTTAAGCTGTGCGCCTTGACCGCGTGTAGCTGTGAATAATTCACCACGAATTGGATCGTAAACAACCGCTTGCTCTGTACGGCCTTTAACTTTTAATGCAATAGATACTGCGAAGTGTGGAATGCCCTTGATGAAGTTAGTCGTGCCATCAAGTGGATCGATAACCCAAAGGTAATCAGCGTCGCTGCCAAGTTGTTGACCTAGCTCTTCGCCTACAATGCTATGCTTAGGGTAAGACTTCAAAATAGTGTCGCGAATCATCGCTTCCGCGTCTTTGTCTACGTTAGTTACAAAGTCGTTGCTACCTTTTTGAAGTACTTCAACTTTATCTTTCTCTTCAAATTTTTGAAGAATAACTTTACCTGCATTTCGCGCAGCGCGAACCGCAATGTTTAACATTGGATGCATAGCTTTACCTTTAGGTTTTAAAAGAACTCATTAACTACTAAGTTGTGCCTTAATTTGGTCACCCCTCAGTTCAGCCGCGCTATTTTAGCGACTTTTTTGCGGTTGTAAACCAAAATAATAAATTTAATCTCTGGTTAACAATTAATCAAACTGATGTGCTAAAAAATCGCTAATAGCGGCGTAATAGTCGAAATTTAATGATGAGTAGGCTAAAATCCGCGCCAGATAAAATTTCAGAGTTTAGAACGTAACATGACGCTAGATAAAATTCGTATTGTACTGGTTAATACTTCGCACACAGGTAACATTGGTTCAGTTGCACGTGCAATGAAAACAATGGGCTTTAGCAAGCTTTATTTAGTTGATCCTGTTAACCCTGTCGATAGCCATGCAAGTGCACTTGCAGCGGGAGCAACCGATGTACTAGGTAATGCGGTAGTTGTTGATACCTTGCAAGAGGCGATTGCTGATTGTAATACCGTGATTGGCACCAGTGCGCGCTCACGTACTTTATCTTGGCCAATGGTTAACCCAGTTGAGTGCGGCGAAAAACTGCTTGCTGGTACAGAGCAAGAAGGTGATGTAGCGCTTGTTTTTGGTCGTGAAAATAGCGGCTTAACTAATGAAGAGCTGCAACTGTGTAATTTCCATGTATGTATTGCAGCTAACCCTGAATACTCGTCACTGAATCTTGCTATGGCTGTGCAAACCCTGTGTTATGAAACACGCATGCGCTACCTTGCCAAAGACGAACAACAAATAGAGCAAGATGATGCGGTTTACCCAAGTTCTGAACAGATGGAGCTTTTCTATCAACATTTAGAAAAAACCTTGTCAGACACGGGCTTTATTATTAAGCAACATCCAGGTCAAGTAATGACTAAGCTACGTCGTTTATTTAATCGTGCACGCCCAGAAGAGCAAGAGCTTAACATTCTTCGCGGAATTTTAACCTCGATTGATAAATCGGTTATGAAAAAAGACAGCGAATAGCTTAAAGATAATACTTGACTAATTTACTCAGGTAATTAAAATAATACTTGAGTAAATTACTAGGTTATTCTGTTCTAGCTTATATATAGCAAGACTAAAGAATAACCTAAGTGTGAACAATAAATACTTGACTATCTTAGTCAGGTAATTAAAATTCGCACTCTTATTGATGATGGGGGCTTAGCATGAAATTAACGTCGAAAGGTCGATATGCAGTAACTGCATTATTAGACGTGGCGCTTCATACTAAAATTGGCCCAGTTCCCCTCGCTGAAATTTCAGAACGACAAGACATTTCACTCTCATACCTTGAGCAGTTATTTTCGCGTTTGCGCAAGCAAGATTTAGTACGCTCTGTTCGTGGTCCTGGCGGTGGTTACTTACTAGGTAAGGAAGCCTCAGAGATTTCAGTTGGCGATATCATTTCTGCAGTCAATGAATCGGTAGATGCCACACGTTGTGGTGGTGAAGGCGATTGCCAAAATGGTGTTCGCTGCTTAACACACTCACTTTGGAGTGAATTGAGCCAGCGCATCGAAGAATTTTTAAACAGTATTACGTTAGCTGAGTTAGTTGCCAAAAAAGATGTGCAACAAGTTGCAGGTCGCCAAGACCAGACGGTTGAAAAAGCCGTTGAAAATTCACTCAGTCAGCTTGAAAATATCAACATTAGTTGCCAAATGTAGCAATTCGGAGCAAGTAAATATGAAGTTACCAATTTATTTAGATTATGCCGCCACAACACCTGTCGATCCGCGTGTAGCTGACGCTATGATGCAGTGTCTAACAATGGATGGCAATTTTGGTAACCCAGCATCGCGTTCTCACCGTTTTGGTTGGCAAGCAGAAGAAGCAGTTGATCAAGCGCGTCACGATATTGCTGAATTAATCAATGCAGACCCGCGTGAAATCGTTTTCACATCAGGTGCTACAGAATCAAATAACTTGGCAATTAAAGGTGCTGCTAATTTCTACGCGAAAAAAGGCAAGCACGTAATCACAGTTAAAACAGAACACAAAGCCGTATTAGACACGTGTCGTGAACTTGAGCGTCAAGGCTTTGAAGTTACTTATATGGACGTTGAAGAAAACGGCTTACTAGACCTTAAGAAGCTTGAAGCAACAATGCGTGATGACACTGTGCTTGTGAGCGTAATGCACGTAAATAACGAGCTAGGTGTAGTACAAGATATCGCAACCATTGGCGAAATGTGTCGCGAACGCAAAATCATGTTCCATGTTGATGGTGCGCAAAGCGCAGGTAAAGTAAAAATCGACATGCAAGCACTTAAAGTAGATTTCATGTCTTTCTCTGGTCACAAAGTGTATGGCCCGAAAGGTATTGGTGCACTTTATGTTCGTCGTAAGCCACGTGCGCGTTTAGAAGCACAAATGCACGGTGGTGGTCATGAGCGTGGTATGCGCTCAGGTACACTGGCAACACACCAAATCGTAGGTATGGGTCAGGCGTTCAAAGTTGCAAATGAAGATTTTGATAAAGATCACGCACACATCAGTGCACTACGTAAGCGCTTGATTGATGGCATTATGTCGGATATCGAAGAAGTTTACTTTAACGGTACACCAGAGCAATCAGTACCAGGTATCGTAAATATTTCATTCAACTATGTTGAAGGTGAGTCATTACTAATGGCACTTAAAGATATCGCGGTATCTTCAGGTTCTGCATGTACTTCGGCAAGTTTAGAACCATCTTACGTATTACGTGCGCTAGGCCGTAACGACGAATTAGCACATAGCTCAATTCGTTTCAGTATTGGTCGTTTCACGACTGAAGAAGAGATTGATTACACTGTTCAGCTAATCAAAGACTCAATTGGCCGTTTGCGCGAAATGTCTCCTTTATGGGAAATGTATAAAGAAGGCGTTGATTTAGAGTCTGTTGAGTGGACACACCACTAATTAAATGAATTGGGTATTGAGGTAACAAGCAATGGCATATAGTGACAAAGTAATTGACCATGTAGAGAATCCACGTAACGTAGGTTCTCTCGACAAGAATGACCCAAGTGTTGCAACGGGTATGGTTGGCGCACCAGCATGTGGTGACGTAATGAAGTTGCAAATTAAGGTATCTGACGATGGCATCATCGAAGATGCAAAATTTAAAACCTATGGTTGTGGTAGCGCGATTGCATCGTCATCACTAGTAACTGAATGGGTTAAAGGTAAAAGCCTAGACGAAGCAGGTGAAATCAAAAACACTGATATCACAGCGGAGCTAGAATTACCGCCAGTTAAAATTCACTGTTCAATTTTAGCGGAAGATGCAATCCAAGCAGCGATTGCGGATTACAAAAAAAAGCACGGTGAATAATTTATGGCGATTACTTTAACAGATGCAGCCGCTGATCGCGTACGCTCATTTTTAACCAATCGCGGCAAAGGTCTTGGCCTACGCGTTGGTGTTAAAACAACAGGGTGCTCAGGCCTTGCCTATGTACTAGAGTTTGTTGATGAGTTAGCGGAAGGCGATGAAACCTTTGAGCATAACGGTGTAACCGTTATTGTTGATGGTAAAAGCCTAGTGTATATCGACGGCACCGAGCTGGACTTTGTTAAAGAAGGCCTAAATGAAGGGTTTAAATTTAACAACCCGAATCAAAATGGTGAGTGTGGTTGCGGCGAAAGCTTTACCGTATAACCTTTACTATTTGATCTAATTTATTGAGCCCTGCAATTGCGGGGCTTGTGTGCAATTAAGAGCGAGGATTTTTTCGTTACTATGAAATACTTTGAGTTATTTGCAATCCCTGTTCAATTTGATGTTGATCTCAACACTGTTAACGCACGCTATCTCGAACTGCAAAAAATTCTTCACCCTGATCGTCATGCTAGTTTAGGCGCACAGCAACAACTGCTTGCGGTACAAAAAACGGCAGAATTAAACGACGCATTACAGGTTCTCAAGCAGCCGCTAAAACGCGCAGAATACATGCTAGCAGAAAAGCATATTGATATTCGTGCTGAGCAACAAACTTTGCAAGATCCTGAGTTTTTAATGCAGCAGATGGAGCTGCGAGAAGAGCTAAGCGAAATTACTGACGCTGCAGACCCTGAAGCAGCAATTGCACAGTTTGAAAATCACGTAAAAGAACTTCATAAAGATTATTACGCAGAGCTCAAAAAGCACATTGATAGTGACGACCAAGAGCAGCTTAAAATTGCCGCAGATATAGTACGCAAGCTTAAATTTATTTATAAGTTACGAGAAGAATTAGAGCGCATTGAAGATTCGCTTTTCGACGACTAATTAGGACGCGAGAAACATGTTACTCCAAATAGCAGAACCAGGCCAAAGTGCATCACCACATGAGCACAAATTAGCAGTTGGCATTGACTTAGGAACCACAAACTCGCTGGTTGCAACAGTACAAAGTGGCGAAACCAAAGTACTGCCAGACTTAATGGGCAAAACAATTTTGCCATCAGCCATTCACTATGGTGAAAACACAATTACTGTTGGCGAAAAAGCCAAGGTAGATGCACCGCTAGACGCTGCCAATACGCTTATTTCGGTAAAACGTTTTCTTGGCAAATCATTCCAAGAAATCAGTCAGATTGCCGACCAACTACCATACCAATTTAGCAACGACGATGACGTATTAGCAATTCAAACGCGTCAGGGCAACATTAATCCAATTCAAGCGTCGAGCGAGATTCTAAAAGCGCTAAAAGCGCGTGCAACGGACAGCTTCGGCGGCGAAGAAATTACCGGCGCAGTGATCACTGTTCCGGCGTATTTTGATGATGCACAGCGTCAGGGCACGAAAGATGCTGCAGAACTAGCTGGCTTAAATGTACTGCGTTTACTTAACGAACCAACAGCCGCTGCGGTTGCTTACGGTTTAGATTCAGGTAAAGAAGGTGTTATCGCGGTTTATGACTTAGGTGGCGGTACCTTTGATGTGTCAATTCTGCGTTTGAATAAAGGCGTATTTGAAGTGTTGGCGACGGGTGGTGACTCGGCACTTGGCGGCGATGACTTTGACGCACTGTTGGTGAATTACTTTAAAGAGCAAACAGGCATTAACGCACCGAACGCAGACACGCTTCGTTTATTTATGGAAAAAGCGCGCGCATGTAAAGAAGCGCTTACTAATTACAATCTGGTAAACGTTGGTTTAGATTTAGGCGAACAGCAGTTTAAAATTGAAGTAACGAAAGAGTTCTTTAATGAATTAGCACAAGGCCTTGTGAAAAAGACATTACGTGCATCGCGCCGAGCCTTGAAAGATGCCGGTGTTGAAAAAGAAGACGTGCTTGAAGTTGTAATGGTTGGTGGCTCTACACGCATGCCAATTGTACGTGAGCAAGTAGGTGAGTTTTTTGGTAAAGAACCACTTACTTCAATTGACCCAGACCAAGTTGTTGCTTTGGGTGCGGCAATTCAAGCCGACATATTAGTAGGTAATAAACCTGATTCAGATATGTTGCTGCTTGATGTATTACCGCTTTCACTCGGTTTAGAAACTATGGGTGGCTTGGTTGAGAAAATCATTCCTCGCAACACCACTATTCCTGTTGCTCGTGCACAAGAGTTTACTACGTTCAAAGATGGCCAAACGGCAATGTCGCTGCATGTGCTGCAAGGCGAGCGTGAACTGGTAGATGGTTGCCGCTCACTGGCTAAATTTAGCTTAAAAGGCATTCCACCAATGGCGGCGGGTGCAGCGCATATTCGTGTAACCTTTAAAGTGGATGCGGACGGTCTTCTAAGCGTAAGCGCAATGGAAAAATCCACAGGTGTGCAGTCTGAAGTTCAAGTTAAACCGTCATTTGGTTTATCAGATAACCAAGTTGCTGATATGATTAAATCGTCGTTGGTTAATGCTAAAAACGATATGCAAGCACGTATGCTAAAAGAGCAACAAGTTGAAGCGCTACGAGTGATTGAAGCATTAAATGCATCGCTTGAACAAAGTGGTCACTTACTTTCAACTGATGAAAAAAGCGAATTAGAAAGCGAAATCAGCAAGTTAGCGGTACTTCGCGAAACGGCGACAACGCCAGACCAACTAAAATCAGCCATTGAAGCCATTGATAAAGCAAGCAGTGAGTTTGCATCGCGCCGTATGGATGATTCAATTAAACAGGCTTTAACTGGCCAGTCGGTAGATGAGGTTTAATATGCCACAAATTATTTTCTTACCACATGAAGAACTTTGTCCAGAAGGCGCGGCAATTGAAGCACCTACTGGTGAAACGGTGCTTGATGTTGCGCTTAAAAATGGTATTTCAATTCCGCATGCGTGTGAAAAGTCATGTGCATGTACTACATGTCATTTAATTGTGCGTGAAGGTTTCGATTCGCTTGAAGAAAGTGATGAACTTGAAGATGATATGCTGGATAAAGCATGGGGTTTAGAGCCTGAATCACGCCTTGGCTGTCAGGCTATTATCGCAGATGAAGACCTAGTCGTAGAAATTCCAAAGTACAATTTGAATATTGTAAACGAGGAACACTAATTACACAGTGATTAATGTTTTAGAAAAGCGCTCTTAGAGCGCTTTTTTATTGCCTGAAATTTGTCTAATATCAAAGATGCTTGAATCTGTTTTGTTTAATCTAAAAGTATAATTAAGAGCGGGAAAGTTTATGAAACCACATGGGATCAGCATTGGTTTAAGTCGCGTTAAATCGACATTCTTTATTCATATTCGCGCATTTGGCACACTGCAACATGATGACTATCAGTACATGGTGCCCACCATTGAATCAGCGCTTAGTGAAGTAACACAGCCAAAACTGAATGTTTTAATTGATATTACCGAGCTGGATGGCTGGACCATGAATGCCGCGTGGGATGATTTTAAGTTTGGTATGAAACACCGTCGAGAATTCGAAAAAATCGCTGTTATTTGCTCACATCGTTGGCAAAAAGGGGTGATGCATGTTTCAAATTGGTTTATGCCGGGCGAAATTGAGTCATTCAATAACCATCACGATGCATTAGTTTGGTTGGAGCAAGCATAAAACCCCCGTGACTTAGCGGGTGAAATTAGTTAATGCAATTGCGTAAAAAGCCTTGTAGAATTTATTTTTTGTTTAGATTAGTCGTTCTGTAATATTCATGATGCATGGAAGTCGCGGTAATATCGCATCAAACTCGCCTATTTCTCCAAAAGATGTCAGCTTAGTGATTCTCGCAGGCGGTCTCGGCCGACGTTTTGGTGGCAATAAACAGCTTGCCGTTGTACCGGGTATTGAAAAAACACTGCTTGAACTCAGTATTTCGGATGCATTTAATGCCGGAATACGTCATGTGGTGTTAGTTGTTAATGCTGCAATTAAGCAAACCGTTGAGGCTCAAATACTGCCTCGTTTGCATCCAGAGTTAACGGTTGATATTGCCGTGCAATCGATTTCGGATGTACCGCCACATTACAAAGGCATGTTTTCTGAGCGTGAAAAGCCATGGGGAACAGGTCATGCATTACTCGCTGCGAAACAATTTGTAACAGCACATTGCGTGGTGATCACCGCAGATGATTATTATGGAAAATCAGCCTTTAGTACCTTACTTGCAAATTGGCAAAATAATGGCGCATGGCGTTTATTAGGTTATCCATTAGCGAGCACACTGACAGAGCAAGGCGGTGTAAATCGTGGGATTTGTGAGCTTTCAGGCTCACAGCTAAACAATATTACTGAAGTTTTAAATATTGATGCGGATCTTCGTGGTGAAACCGTTTCTGGTGAGCAGATTAGCCTGTCACCAAACACCTACGCATCAATGACCATTTGGGCACTGGGGTTTGAGATATTCAACCAATTAGAAGATGGCTTTATCGCGTTTTTAGAACAGTATGACAGCGCTATCAATAGCGAGTTTTTTCTACCAGACCAAATCCAGTATTTAGTTGCGCAACACGCGCAAGTTGTCGAGTTATTACCTGCCAAGGACTGCTGGCTGGGTGTAACCTATAGCGATGATTTGGCGCGCGTTGCTCAGCAATTAAATGAGTAAATATGAGCAGTTGCAAGAGATTACAATGACGTATCAAGAGCAAGCCTTGGCCTTATCTAACCAATATGGGTTGGGGCAAACAGGCATTTCAATTAAGCCAATTGGCAGTGGTCATATCAATACCACGCTACTTTTAAGTTCACCAGAAAAGCATTTAGTGGTGCAAAAGCTAAATACCCAAGTGTTTCCGGATTCACAGGCCTTGGTATCAAATGCGCGCAAAATTGAAAAGCACTTGACCAAAAAAGCGCAAAAAAACGCGTATGATCTCGATGTAATTAAGCATGTAGCAACCCAAGATGAAACGCATTTAGTGCGCCTTAATGGCGATACGTGGCGCGCGCTTGAATTTATAGGCGGCAGCTACAGTGAAGACGTGGTTGAATCGAGTGAAAAAGCAAAAATTGCTGCCGGTGCTTTTGGTCAGTTTGCAAAAGCACTGAATGATTTTGAAGCCGACTCCCTTAAAACCGTGATCCCAGATTTTCATAATCTTGCTATGCGAATTAATGCGTTAGAAGAGGCGGTTTCGGCCGATAAAGTGGCACGTGTGAATGCTTGTGCAGCAGAAATTGAATTTTGCCAACAGCAACGTCAGCTGCTCGACGAAATAGCTGAAATAGTGCCAGATTTACCCGTACGCGCATGCCACAATGATACTAAAATCAACAATATGCTGTTTTGTAAAAAGTCAGATCAAGCAAAGGCTGTTATTGATTTAGATACCTGTATGCCAGGTTATTGGATGTTTGATTTTGGCGATATGGTACGTACTTTTTGCTCGCCAGAGGCGGAAGACTCAACCAATTTAGATAAAGTAAAAGTACGTGAGCATATTTTTGCGTCAATCGTTGAGGGCTATGTAGAGCCGCTTAAAAATGTGTTGTCTGAAAAAGAAAAACAAAGCTTTTGGCTTGGCGCTAAGGTGATGAGCTTTATGATTGGTGTGCGCTTTTTAACAGATTATTTAGACGGCGATAATTACTTTACCATTCACCGCGACAATCATAATCTAGACCGCGCGCGTAATCAGTTTGCACTGTATAAAGACTTACTTAAAAAAGAGCAAACACTGAAAGAAATTTTGTTCAAATAAACTTGTATTGATAAAAGGCAGCCTAGCTGCCTTTTTTGTTTTTAAAGTTAACGCTTTTATTAATCGCATTGTTTTGCCCTGAAATAAGCAATCAGATATTAATACTGAATAATAAAAATAGTTCGTTCAAAGGAAATACACATGAAAAATATGGATCGTCGTGGTTTTTTAAAAGCCGCAACTGTCACTACAGCTGCGGGTTTAACCGCTGCTTGTGCAACGTCAAATAATCAATTTACACCAGCAAAACAGCAGGGCAAAAGTGTAATTGGCTTAATTGCGCCCAAAATGGATGTGGTACGTGTTGGTTTTATTGGTGTGGGTCAGCGCGGCTATGGCCATGTTAAACGCATGAGCCATATTGAAGGCGCTGAAATTGTTGCGATTTGTGATAACCACCAAGAAGTGCTTGAGCGCTCAGCGAAATTTCTAACTGAGAATGGTCATAAACAGCCGGCACTTTACGGTAATGGCGAATATGCCTACCGTGAAATGCTGAACCGTCAAGATATTGATATCGTGATTATTTCTACACCATTGGAAATGGCATGCACCCATGGCAATCGAGTCGATGGAAAGCGGTAAACACGCGTTTGTTGAAGTGCCGCTTGCGACCACTGTAGAAGAAATGTGGGACATTGTTAATACTGCTGAGCGCACGCAAAAGAACTGTATGATGATGGAAAACGTGAACTATGGCCGCGACGAGTTAATGGTGCTGAACATGGTTCGTCAAGGAGTCTTCGGTGAGTTATTACACGGTGAAGCGGCTTATATTCATGAGCTGCGTTGGCAAATGAAAGAGCTTGAAACTAAAACAGGTTCGTGGCGTACGGGCTGGCATGCAAAACGTAATGGTAATTTATACCCAACTCACGGTTTAGGCCCTGTGTCACAATATATGAATATTAACCGTGGCGACCGTTTTGATTATCTTACTTCAATGAGCTCACCGGCACTTGGTCGCGCCCTGTATGCACAAAAAGAATTTCCAGCGGATCATCAGCGTAACCAGTTAAACTACATTAATGGCGATATCAGCACTACGCTGATAAAAACGGTGCAAGGCCGCACTATTATGGTACAACACGATACCACAACGCCTCGTCCATATTCTCGCCATAATCTTATTCAAGGCACAAACGGTGTTTTTGCAGGCTTCCCAAATCGCATTGCGTTGGAAGAGGGCGGTAGCGGTAATTTCCACGAGTGGGATTACGATATGCAGTCTTGGTATAACAAATATGACCATCCACTGTGGGTTAAAATGGGTAAAGAAGCCGAGCGCAATGGCGGTCATGGCGGCATGGATTTCTTAATGTTCTGGCGTATGATTTACTGCCTACGTAATGGCGAACCACTGGACCAAGATGTTTACGATGGTGCAGCCTGGTCGGTGATTAGTCCACTAAGTGCTGAGTCGCTGAACAACCGTGCGAAGTCAGTAGATATTCCTGACTTTACTCGTGGTGCATGGCAGACGGCAGAGCCGCTGGGGATAGTGACAGTTTAATGACTTCTTAGCTTTTGAAAGTTCTCAAAAACAAAAACGGTAGTTTGGGAGTTTTTTGTAGCTATCCTGCACTAGCAAATCATGTTTGTCGCGCTGGCGACAGCAGTAAAAGATGAAAAGTAACCGAAACGGAGTTTCGCAGTACTTTGAAATGAGGTCAAGGATGACCGATGTAACCCAGCTTCATGGATGAATTTTAACACATATTTAAAAGCGCCGGCCCCCCTTTGGATTCCCCCGACGCCCCAAAATCAAACTATTCTTCAAACAAAATTTAAATGTGAACATAAACGCCATGAAGCAACGTCCTTGTTGAACATGGCTTGCTCGACCGCTTCGCTCCCTGTCTCGCATTATTCATTTAAATTAGGTTTTCAGGTTTGATTTAATGGGTGAAGGAGTGAATCTAAACACCTAACTCAATGGCAAGTTAGTGCCAGAATCTGTCATTCGTAACTTTTAAATAAGGTCGCAGGCGTGTAGGCTAAAATGCGAAACAGCTCATGTCTATTCGTCCCAGTTGCCGACGGGAACGACTTTATTTTTGTTAGGTGGTAGTGTCGCCCCGAATATATACACCAATATGATTACCCAGATACTTATGATTTTTAAAGTTACCTTGTTTTACAATTGGGATAGAGCCTAAAATATTAGTTATTTGTTGTTGAAGCTCTGGGGTATTGAATTTTGATTTCTTTGGAACAATTATGAGTGGCGTAATTAAGAAATGTGAGAAGTCTTGATTGCCAATTACTACGGTGTATCCACTTTTTTCTAACTTGACTCTTAGGTTAGTTAGCTTTGCTTCGCTAACTCCGTTGGAATGGAGATGGATAGTAGTTTTGGTGACTGACGAGCACCCAGATAATACAATGAAAATAAATGATAGTAGTATCGGTTTCATCCCTGACACCTAACAATTTAATAGTGCGCAAATTGCGCATATTTCTGATTTGCAATCGCGCACTTTTCTGAATGCTTTAGTTTTAACAAAGTTGATAACTAGTTGCCAGTATTATTAAAAATACATGTGGTTAATTTTTGAGAAAGATAAAAATGCGCAATTTGCGCATTTTCTTGAATATGGGGGAAAGGTTTAAATTCAGAGGCTGAAAAGTAAGGGTTTAAAAAATCTAATGACCGCTCCTCGCTCATTGCTGTCAGATACATAATTAAATTCAGAGGGTTACTTCCGTTTTGTGCCATTAGCTGACCTTCAGCGCTCCATCCTTCACTGCACAATTTTTATTCCAAACATGCTTTTAACTTCCTTTTAGATAGAGTACATATCCAAATAATCCCAGAACGCATCGTAATCAATTACTTTCATGCCTTTTGCTTTGTAAGCGTTTAATGCCTCTGTGTCACTTGGTGTATCTTCACCAATGATAATTAAAGTTGTTGTATTATCAATGTTATCAGTGAATTGCGTTCCATCATCTTCAAGTTGTGCTTTGACTTCTTCCATCTCATCTTCTTCTAATTGATAAAAACCGATGACTTGTTCACTGAATTCAATCACCTCATCGTCAGCAATGGGGGAACAAATAATGT
Source organism: Pseudoalteromonas sp. MMG024 (assembly GCF_021654175.1). NCBI lineage: Bacteria > Pseudomonadati > Pseudomonadota > Gammaproteobacteria > Alteromonadales > Pseudoalteromonadaceae > Pseudoalteromonas > Pseudoalteromonas sp. MMG024. The sequence goes on along the minus strand of NZ_JAKFZO010000015.1, from coordinate 1,756 downwards.
GGTTAGTGCCAGTGGATGATAAAAACACCTCTGCACGCTCAACCTCAGCGCCATTTTGCTGTAAATATTCGATAATGTTGTCAAATACCATCACATCTACTTCAGAGCCAACCTCAGCACTGAGTGTTGCAAAATTGTCATTCACGCTTAGCGCTAGGGCTTGCGGTGTTAAGTGCGTGTTTTGTAATACACTGTGAAGCTGTGTGGTACTTCGTAATTGTTCTATGCTGTTTGCAACGGTTTTGTTATCCATATTAGTAATGGTTGCGTCAAAAACGGTACTCGACATATTTAATTTCCTTATTCTTTTTCAGCTTCTAGCTTTTTTAAAAAATCACTGGTCCAGCGTTTTACTTCTGGGTCAACGTTATCGCTCAGTAATAGATCAATCACTTGTTGGTAATAGGGCAGCGCAAGTTCAGGGTTACGGTGGCGATTTGGCAACCAAGAATACACCCGGCAAAGGGGTCTGATATTCGCTTCAGCACCTACAGAGTCAATACTTGCCTTGTAGTAGGGTAACGCTGTCAATAAGTGTTTAAATACTAGTTGATAGGGTATTAGGTCAGGATCATAGCATGGGCGCCATTTACCCAGCGCATTCACTGCAGCTGAAACCACTTGACCCGCTTTATCATAAAGATCTGCATCCCAAATTTTAGTATGTTCGAGGTAATCCTCACCGTGTACTGCCACAATAAAATTATATAAGCGTTCACGCGTGACAAAGCCATTTTCAACAAAATGATAATACGTGAGAATATGACGATATGCTGTTATAAAGTTTAAATCAAAGTGTTTATCCTGTTGTATAAACTTAACCACTTCTTGCATAGCACTAACATCGTCACTTGCATGCAAAAGGGTCAAATAAGCAAAGTGATGATATTCTTCATCTACCACCCCTGTATCATAAAATTTTTTAAACGCTGCAATTCTTACATTAACATCCGTTTCACCATCTTTAGTAAGTTCGTAATACCAAGCTTCAAACAGCGGCCACTTTTCGTCTCGTGTTTGTTTTTGTTGCTCAGTTAAGTTACGCCACGGGGTGGTATCAAATGTCATCATTAGGTAATCCGTTACAAAAATTAAAGCGGTTTGTTCATGCATTTTGCATGCTGATTCAAGTTTTATCAACGACCGTTCATCGCTCATTACTGCTGGATACATAATTAAATTCAGAGGGTTACTTCCGCTTTGTGCCATTAGCTGTCATTCGTAACGCTTTGCACAGCCGCGGCACGGCTGGCGGTAATTTTGGAACAAAATTTGTGACAGCTAGCTGCCGTCCGCTGATGTAACTGGTTATATTGCGTAATTCAAATTCAAATTGAACTCAATACAACTGAAGCAAACATTGTGGAAAATAGAACAAAATACACCGCCCCAACCACCAAAGTAACATTACATAGCCTCACTAGCCGAGCGTCATCTAGTCCTCGATAGTTCCTTCTAAGTAAAAATCCGGCAAACAGAAGCATGGATTTCGGGTCTTTATTCGAAAATAGGCTTGGGCTTTTTAATGATTCGAACACAGATGCATGGTTAGTTTTAAGGATACTAAATATGGATAAAATCAAAACAAACCAAGCTACAACAAGTACCATAAGTATGCCGAATATCACAGGAAAATACTGAGTCATATAAGAACTCTCCTTAGCAAAATACGCCGCAATATGGGGCGTATTAAGCTTGGCTAAAATTAGCGAAGAATGAGCGTCAGCCAAGCTTTAGACGTCCCATTCATAATTGC